>CAIXCY010000022.1 GCA_903918045.1 uncultured Bacteroidia bacterium | reverse complement strand
GGTCAGCTCCTTCTTCCCATAATCATCCGACTTGCGTACTCCCTCATAACCAATAATTCCGTGTGTTGTATTTTTTAAATCGGGAAGAAACTGGTGTGCATCATCAACCTGATCGGGATAAAATAACCGGGAGGCATTGACGACATTGAGCATATATTTACCGATACTTCTGGCATATTGTGGTTCATATTTCACAAGGGGAACCAGGGGCCAGGCCATTGCCACGGAATTCATAAAGAATGCATACCCTCCGCCATCAATGATACTACCCTGCAAACCAGCCACATCATAATCGCCCCATTTTTCAGCAATCACTCCCCAGCCGGTGCGGCCCTCTTTGGATTTGCATCCGTCAAAAATCCAGTTGAGAAGTTTTGTCACATCATAACTCGTCCCCTGCTCAGCATTAAGTCTTGCAGCGGTGTAAGCACCAAACGGAAGCAGTATCTCATAAAAGCGACTCTCCTTCTGGTTTACTAAAGCCTCTGTTGCACTTTTCGCCCTTCGAAGGTAGCGTTCATCGCCGAATTTCTGATAAGCAGAATATAAAACCCAGGCGTGCCCCCCTGCTACATCCTGTTGTAATGGGATATTATTTCGCATCCCTTTCATTTGGGCATAATCAAAATAGGAATAGTCATAATTCCCATTAAGCACGGAATCTGCTTTAGTGAATTGTTCGGCAATTGATCTTGTAATGACTGCTGTATTATCCACATTTGGGAAAAGAGCGGCAACGCCATAGTATAGAAGGTTAGGATAAACATCATACCACCAGTCGCGGCCATATCCACCACCGGCCATTGCAACAGCAGGATTGGTGTTGTTCATAACGATATTCCAATTGTTGGCGCTGTTAAAATAATTCTGTGCCATCTTCACAAAGTTATGGCCATTCTGATTGGTTTTATCGATTCCCATCAAACCGGCACTTAAGAGTGAATTCAGGGAGGTGAGCGCTTCGTGGAATTCCCCGTTATTTTTCTTTGGCCCCTGACGAGCATCGCCGATCACCGTATAAAGGCCGTAAGTAACCTGATCGATATTTCTGCGGGAACTATCAAGCCAGATCAATGGACCGTAAGGCGCCTTACTCTTAAAATCGAAAGCCAGACTGTCATATTGCCTGCTCTTTTTTTCCCAGTCAATAATTTTCAGCGGTTGTGGAAGTTCCGGCATCGCACTAATACGCGGTATTGCAGTCTGAGCTACAACATATCCGGTCTGAGGCTGACAGGAAAGTATTCCTGTCAAGAAAGCTAATACGCTAATTAGCTGTACGATATTTTTCATTTTGTATCTGAATATGAATCTTTCATAATATTTTTTGCCAGCGGAATGGAGAGCATTTGAAGCACTGCAACAATGATCAGTGAGTATCGGAGGGCAAAAGACTCCGAAACATAAAATGCAAGGAAAATAAATAATGCCAATCCGGCGACTCTTCCGGCATAGAGGCCAAATTCATGATTGAGGATATAGGCATACTGATTCCGGTTTTCCCGTTTCGATACCACATCAATTACCTTCATCATAATCGGATAATAAGCAAGATCATGCAAAGGCTGGAAAAACACTTTACAAAGAACAAAGATCATAACCCCAATCATTGACAATTCAATTCCATTGACGATGGTTCCAATCAGGAAGAGCAAAATTCCCATTCCGAAGATTAAAATCCGGTGTTTAGGTTTTGCAAATCTACCTAAAACATAAATCAATATGGCTGTTAATCCTCCACTGATACTCTGAATCAGACCGAGAGACCCCTCTTTGCCGACATATTTCATAATCAGCATTGCAGGAGCAGTAACCAGGAATCCCTGAACAAGCCCTTTGAGGATCGCCAATAATATTTGTTTGTTCCAAAGCCTGTCAAACCGAAAATAGAGAAAATCCTTTTGAACCGGGTTAACAAATTTGCCGCGAGCCAGTGAAAAGCAGGCCAGAATGGTTAAAGCAAACACAATCAAGGTTACCACACGATACCCCTGATAAACATCGAAGACAATCCCAAAGAATTGTTTCCCGTCGATTGAGGCTAGCAAAGCGCCAATCGCAAGCGGAATCGTGATATTGGCAATCGTAAAGAAAAACGATTCGAGCCCGAAGAAGTAATTCCGGTTTTCATCTTTAGTGGTGTTCAGGGCCATCAGGTATCGGTTGGTCCAGAAGAATCCCGAAGCAGCGCCGATCAGTGTGCCTGAAATAATCAGACCCCAAAGTGTGATGTCTTTGACAAACATCATTCCAACCATGGATAAACCACTTAACAGAATACCAAAACTATAAAGATGGGCTACCTTAAAACTTTTGAGCAGGAAACCGTTAGTCAATGAGGTGATAATAATTCCCGTATACATCGCAACCTGAAAAATAGCCACATAGCTCGTATCTGCAAAATAGCGCATGATGTAAGCCGCCATGAAAATCTCTACGACCGGTAACACCAGCGCATAGAGCATATTGGTTATAAGCAGTACACGCATATTGTGTGGCATCGAGAGAAAAAATCGAAATTCAGAGGTTAGTTTTGATATCATTTCATTTAATTTAGTTTGTATTTGTCCAAAGCGGCTTTAACAGCAGGATACAGGCTCACCCGTTGCATCGTCAGAAGGGCTTCGATGGTTGATTCTGCACCTGAGTTAATATTGACACTGTTTCCCTGGTTTATGGCATCATAGCACCTTCCTGTGTATATAGAAAACATTGGGGAAGAGGCAGAATTATTTCCAAGGAACCAGGCTGCAAGGTGACCAGCCAGATCAGCATATTTTTCATCCTTTGTTAAAAGATATGCTTCTACCGATGAAAACACCATCGGCCGGATTCCATAGGCAACCTGTTCATACGATTTTGTATTTTCGAAGGCATACTCCACTGTGTTAAACGTGACATCAAAAGAATTTTTGTATCCGCTTTTCAAAATCCAGGGATAAAAATTATTCACCTCGGCCATCGCGCTTGCGGTGTATTTGGGTTCGTTTAAAAAGATACCCGTTTCAAAAAGTGCCGTCGCCTGATCATTACCGTAGGCATGCCAGGTATTTCCGGAACTTAGAAAGCACGAATAGGGGAAATGGGAGCCATCCCCAAATTGCATCATCATAATACCATCCGCCAGTTTCCGGATGTATGTGCGTATCGCCGGGTCGCCGGTTGCCTGGCAAAAGGGGATAAGTCCCAGGATTAAAGTTGCAGCCTGGTCCGCCCCTTCGGGAAGCCACTGAGGAACTTTAATACCTTTAATTTGAATTGTATCGGTCGGAATATTCACCAAATCTGTTTTGATAGCGGCTATAAGTTTGGACACTACACCGTTCAACTGATTGGCCAGCGGGGTATTCTTATCCTGAATAACAGGAACCGCTTCGGCCAAAGTCTGCAATGCCCGCCATGACCACCATTTGGGCTGATTAATACTTGTGATACCGTTCTTGTTTATCACATTTCCAGCCTGCAGAAAATTATAGAAATAGCCGTTATCTGATTGCATATTAATAAGAAACCGAAGTAAGCCATAGAGCTTCTTCTGTACCAGGGTATCAGATTGAAAGGCGCTGCTTCTCAAATAAAACAATGCTTCACGCGAGACATCATCCACACAGGTAAACCCTTCACCACCAGCCGGAGTGGGAGTATAATTCGGTGCATCTGCATAAATATAAATCCCCTCTCCCTTTTCGCCGTTTGGAAAAACCACCGAAACTGTCAATTTCTCCAGATGAGCCGTATTTAAAATAGAGCTGACAATCACAGGTGGTTGAACAACCGGAATTATTGGAGGTATTACAATTTGACTTTGCTTTGTGCAGGCTAATGACAATAAACAGATCAAACAACTAATGAAAGTTGTTTGCAAAATTCTTATAACTCTTTGCATTACAATCGAATGGTACGTATTAGGAAGGTTTATCCGAGCCCGTTTATTATGAAAGGCCGTATTAAGTAATCGGAAAGATTTAATTACTTAGTTAAGAATCACGATAAAAGAGATTGATCAAAAGTGTAATATTTACCCGCAAAGGGAAAACCGCACGGAACCGCAGAGAATTATAAAATAAATAATGCTCTGCGGAACTTTGCGACTTCTTTGTGTAACCCTGCGGTTAATACCCGTTTGATAAACCCTCTTTTAGTCTAATTTAGTACCCTGCATTCTGGGTTATGCTTCCACCTGATTTATCGATCTCACCCTGTGGAATAGGATAGATATAATTTTTATCCTGGAAATTCTTGCCAATACTGGTTAAGAATGTTTTGGCCAGGCTCCAGCGCTTCAGGTCGTTGAATCGTTGGGATTCGAATCCCAATTCTACTCTTCGCTCCTGAACCAGCCAATCTTTAATCTGAGCCTTATCTGTTGAAAGTCCATTCCGGTCAGGGAGTGTGCCTGATGGAGGATAGTTTCCCAATGCGTTAACGGATAACCGGGCACGCTGTCTCACGGTATTAATAAGGGCAATAGCGGCAGAATAAGAACCAGATTCATTTAAAGCCTCTGCTTTCCATAGCATTACATCGGCCCAGCGAATATAGATTTTGTTACTTGGAGCATCATCATTCCCTTTATTATTGCTGTTCAATTCGCCAAAAAACTTATACACATTCTGGCTTGGAACATCAACCGTATAGTTCAACCTTGGATCATTTGGTTCAAATGCATTGATAAAGTTTGTCGTAGGTGCAATAAAGCCCCATCCGGCCAGGGCGCAAAGGCCATTTCCGGTTCTGGGTGTTGTTAATGACTCATGATCATACGAAAGAATCACTTCATTCTCGGCATATTCCTTTGCAACACTAAAATTGTCAAAATAGTTTGCATTTAAACTGTAGTAATTCAAACCTTCCAAAGCAGTTACGATGGTTACAACTTCGCTCCATTTTTGATTATAAAGGGCAACCTTTGCCTGTAAAGCCATCACAGCTCCCTGAGATACTCTCCATTTTTGCACGGCATCCGAATATTTACCGGCAGGAATTAAACCTTTAGCAAGATCAAGGTCTTTGCTGATCTGGATATATACATTGGCTTTTGTTTCTCTTTTTGCCACACTATAGGCATCGGCAAAGCTTTTCAATGGAGCCAGAAGTAATGGAACGTCACCATACAAATTCACTAAATCGAAATAGTAAAACGCCCTCAGGAAATATACCTGACCCAACAGATATTTTTTTGATGCATCATCAATTCCAAGGCTTGCTGTAAGCTTATCATCGGTTAAATAGCCGATCGCAATATTTGATCTGGATACACCATCAAAATCGTAGCTCCATTGGCCATTAATTCCCGGATTTGACGCCGTAAAACTGAAATCACCAAACTGATCCATCCATGCCTGGTCACCATCCGGATTCCATTTTTTTTGCATATCTCCTGAGGCAATATCCTGTAAAATAAAATCGTTGCGTAACACGGTGCCGTTATCCCAACCCCAGTTGCCAATGATATTCAGCGTACTTGAAAGCAGCTGATAAGATGATAATACAGAATAGACTACCGAAGCATGTGTTGGTGCAATACCTTCGGTTATTATACCGATAGGGGTATTATGCAAATCTTTCTTGCAACTTACACTGAATAAAATTAGTAATGCTACCAGTATTTTAGCTATTGATTTCATCGGTGAATGAGCTGATCGTTTTTGATCGGATGGAACCCGCATAAGATTGTTCTCATCTGCGCTATACCCTTGTGAATATGATCGTTTCATGTTTTTATTTTTTTAAACTTGTAAATTATAACTTAATATTGACACCAAACAAAAATGCTCTTGACTGAGGATAAGTACCCTGATCCATGTAATTAGTTGATTCAGGATCCAAACCGGTGTATTTGGTCGAAGTAAACAGGTTCTGAGCTGAGATATAGACCCTTATTGACTTAATTGAGTTGTTTGATTTCCCCAATAGTTGAGGCAGTGTGTAACCGATCTCCAGATTCTTCAGCCTTAAATAGGAAGCGTCTTCTACGAAAATACTTGACACTCTGCTGCTTCCATTATCATTAAAAGTAGAACGCGGTATCGAATTACTGGTTCCGGCACCATGCCATGCATTTAACGTATTAACAGTATGGTTAAACGGGCGGGTATCATAGTCAATAATCTTTTTAAGATCGTTATATCTGTCAACACCATGAACTCCCTGTACAAACAGCGCAATGTCCAATCCTTTATATTTGGCTGAAAGGTTCAGGCCATAGGTCATCTTTGGATTTGGGTTACCAATATAAGTGCGGTCTGCATCATTGATAATACCATCTCCGTTCATATCCTTGAATTTAATATCACCTGGCTTAATTTCAGGATGAGGGGCACCTTTTAAATAGGTATCAATCTCACTTTGTGTCTGATAAATGCCTGTCATCTGGAACCCGTAAAAAGAATTTAACGGATGACCCGCCTCTGTTTTGGTAACTGCGCCATAGATACTTGGAAGATTAGGATGTAATTTATCGACCCTATTGGTAACGGTAGCAAAATTTGCATTAATACTGTATTTAAAAGCATGGTCATTATTCCGATAGCCTGCCGTAAATTCAAAACCTTTATTGCTTACAGCTCCTGCATTTACCATAGTTGGCTGTACATCTCCGACCAGTGATGGTAAATTCAACGGTAACAGAATGTCAGAGGTTGTCTTTTTGAAATAATCTACGGAAACAAAAATCTTGTTTTTAAGCATCCCCAGATCTAAACCGATATTGTCCTGCTTTGTTGTTTCCCATTTTAAATCGGGATTACCATATCTTAACAGGGTGCCTAAAGGATTATAAATTGAAAGTGAGTTATAGTTACTTAACCCGGACTGGTTACCCAATTTTCCGGTGCTGACCCTTAATTTCAAATCAGATACCCACGATACATCCTTCATGAATTGCTCTTCTGAAATTCTCCATCCTGCAGATACTGAAGGGAAAAATGCCTGTTGTTTATTCGCTGCGAATTGGCTTGAAGCGTCTTCCCTGATACTTGCAGTGGCAAAGAAGCGGTTGTCGTAATTGTAATTTACAGATCCGAATAGAGAAAACAGCGCCCATTGTGAAGCGCTCCCTCCATTCCAAAGATCCTGGGGATAACTACCAAAGTCAATATACTGGAATGCGGAGGTGGTATTGCTAAACCGGGCCCTGGATGCACCGATGGCAGAGGAGTTATTGGTGATAAATTCGGTCCCTGCAAGGGCGCTAAATGAATGTTTTTGAATCTTTTTAGTATAATTCAACGTATTTGTCCAGGTTAAAGTAGTATTCTGACCTCTGTCTTCAGCCAGGTTAGTTGGTCGGTTTTGACGTCCGGTTCCATGATCCATCGAAGATCCTCCTCCGTCATTATCCCCAAAATTCTGGTTGAATGCCTTATTATGAGACATGTTTAAATCGACACCAAGGTTGGTTCTTAACTTTAATTCCTTATCTGCCAGGAATCCGTATTCTGCAAATACACTTCCAAAGACTTTAAAGTTATTCCGTACGTCATTGGTAAAATAGGCAAGTGCAATAGGATTGGCACTAAACTCATATTTGTTTGCACTTGAGTTCCAGTTTCCGCCATTTGCCTGAAGATTCTGCGCATAAAAAGGCAAATCGGTAAAGGGATCTGCAGCATTGTAAGTTGGATCAGATTTATCTTTAAAAACAGAGATTACCGGTGGACGGATAAATGCATGACGGATTACACCAGGGGCATCACCGCTTGAGGAGATCTTGTCCTGAGTACTGTTTGATATCTGAAGGTTGGTTCCAATCGTAAAACGGTCGGTAATATTGGCATTAATATTGGTTCTAAAATTAAGACGGTGAAACTGGTCATTATTATAGATGACAATGCCATTTTGGCCATAATATCCGCCGGAGATAAGGTATTGCACCTTATCTGAACCTCCACTGGCCGATAATTGCAGGTTTTGTGATTTACCAAGTACAAATAACTCATGAAGCCAGTCGGTATTTGCCAGGTCTGTTCTTGATTTATCAGCAGTATAAGGATTCGTTCCGCTGTAGCCCGAATTATTCCAGCTCTCTTCCATCTTATTCATGTACTGTGTTGAATTGAGCATCTTTGGAAGATTGGTCACCTGCTGTATACCACTATAGAAATTTATATCCAGATTAGATTTCCCTTTAATACCGGTTTTGGTAACAATTACAATTACTCCTCCTGAAGCTCTCGCGCCATAGATAGCTGCTGCAGATGCATCTTTTAATACGGTCATCGACTTGATATCTGCCGGATTTAAAAAAGAGATATCCGTGGTAGGTAATCCGTCGACAATGTAGAGTGGATCGCTGCTGCTTCCGATTGTACCTACTCCACGGATAGTGACATTAATACCGTCACCGGGAGCGCCCGTACTTTGAGTTACCTGCACACCGGCAACCTGTCCTTGCAGAACCTGTGCGAAATCGGCAACCCTTCGCTGATCCAGATCAGCCATATCCACGGTACCAACTGCTCCGGTTAAGGCGGCCTTTTTCTGGGTGGTATAACCCATAACCACAACCTCACTCAGCGCTACCTTATCTTCCTTCAGGACAATATTGAGTACCGACTTACCTTTCGCAGCAACTGTTTGCTGCAAAAATCCGATAAACGTAAATTCGAGCGATTGTGAACCGCCTGGTGTTAACGAAATGGAATAATTACCCTGTCCGTCAGCAAGCACACCATTTGCGGTATTTTGTTGCCTAACCGTTGCTCCCGGTACATTATTCCCATTTACATCTTTAATGCTTCCGGTTATCCTCGTTTGTGCCAGAAGCCCCTGACTCGTCAAGACAATAACGAGCAGCAAAAGCCATACATAATTGAATTTTGATTTCATTTGGTTAATTTATTAGTGATTGAATTGGTATTAATTAAGTTATTCTGTTTTTCATAATCGGGATCCATACCGGGGGTTCTCAAACCGGCCACTTCGTTGGCCATAAGGATGAAAACATTCCAGCACAAACCCTTTGTAGATGGCCACCAACTATCGGTAGTAGTCCATTTGGTCGGTATAAATTCTTTACTGAAAGGCCAGTTCGGGTGAAGATAGATCTCTGCCCAGACCCGGTTATCCATTAAAAAGGTTGCCTTACTCCAGGAATGTCGCAATCCCACTACATAAGCGCAATATTCTGCCCTGAACCAACTCCCTCCATTGTAATAAAATCCGTCACTCTTACCGTTACTGTAATTCTCTTCTCCAAATTTTTCAAAAGGCTGGTAATCCCCGCTTAAATAAGCATACCCTTTTGCATCATTTGTTAATCTGACACAAATCGGTGCCGTTGTTCCATATTCCGGATGGGGTGAATTAGAAACCTTATTTAATACGGGTATCCTGTCCAGCTGATTTTTCACCATCTCATCAGTCAGAATCGGTGTATTGAACAGCCATAAGGAGAAGAATTCAGGTTCGAGATCGGTCAACGTAATGATGTCCGGAAATTTTCGATCGAAAAGCAGATGCTTCCTATCCTGATCATAAAAATTCCGGTATTCCTGTTCCGCCTTCTCAATCCGCTGATCTGAAATATCAAATCCCAATTCGCGGATTGTTTTCAGAGCAATAGCAAGCATTCCCTGGTTTACGCAGAGGCGATCGGTTTTTGGATTAAAGTCGACGATATCTACCTGGCTCAATGAAAAATGGGCCTTGCATTTACCATCTCCGTCAGGATCAAATTCGTTAAGGACATATTCAACCGCTTTGGCAATTTTTTCGTGAGGAAGTACTACATCAAAACGCCGTTTATTCATCATCGCCCAGATCAGCCATTCGATGGTCGCCTCATTATCCTTTGCCTCAACCGATCCCATCAGCGGGGTAATGATTGTTCCAATGCCACCTTTGGGTGTTTGCGTTTTACCCCATTTCTCCCAGATCGCCAGGTTCAGCTCCTTGTTATAGGTTGAAACGGTTGAGAAAAAAGAATCCCGGTTGTACATGTCGGGGGCATAATTCATATTGGGGACATTCAATGGGGTAAGATCCTTCGTATCGGTGATCCAGGTAAGCATATTGAAATTGGCATAGAGCATTTTTTCAATCTGCGACCCCTGAAAACCTAATCCTTCAGCCAGACGGGATTGCGTAGAGATCATAAATTGCTGATGCGAAATCCAGGGTTCAACAAAGACAAAAGTCGTTTTGGTTGCTTTCTCACCAAGGGGAAGGAGGTTATAAGGTTCCCTTTGGGGTTGATGCGCGGTAAACTTCAGGTCCTTTATCTGCAGATTACACGCTTTACCCGACTGGGATCCGATAAAGATCGAGACGCTGTCTTTCTCAATGTAGGGAACCAGGATGCTCCCTTTAAAAAGGGTCCATTCGTTTGGTAAGGTTGGAAAGTTATCGATATATTTTACCCCATCCTCCAACTCAATGGTCTTCTTCCCATTTTTTACTCTGAATATTTTTAATGCCAGTGGCGTATCTCCCTTGCATAAAAACGAAATCGTATAAATCTTCTGATCTTTAAAAGGGGAGATAAATTCAATGCCTGCTCTTCCACCGGGATGACCTGCAATCGAAATAACCCCATCGTGATTTGTTACCTCCGCATTCCCTTCGGTATGAAAGGGACAATTTGGTTTCACCTCTGTAGTCCCGGAATCAAGGTTGTACATCTCACCAAAGGTTTGTTTAATGAAATGATTATTCTCTCCCTGCTCCTCTTGAGTTGCAATAGCGAATAAATTAGGATCAGGCAATCTGCGCATTCCGACAAAACCACCTCCGCGCCCACTGAAACGACGACGAGTATTTCGCGTAAACTGATTCTTATAGCCGGCATCCGTTAAAAATCCGACTGCCATATTATCCGATGTTACGAAACCAGCGGCAGGGTACATTTCGTGTACAAATCCACCCGGAAAATTGTCGTATTCGAAGGTTACATAATTCTTTGGCTTTACTGCCGGAATTGATTTCTCCTTTATTATATAATACATTCCCGGCATCGAAGGCTGAAACAGCTCCACGCTCTTTTTTACAACATTTTTATTGATAATCCGGTAATTGACAACCACTGTAAGATTGGCATCAAACTCCTGAATATAGGAATCGCGCTTTAAGGAAATACTTTTTTCATTCCCGCTCCACTCTTTTCCGGTCCATTGCGGCAGATTTGCCTCAGTGCTCATATCAAGATTGAACAATTCCAGGGAAAATTCTTCAGTATTGGTAACCAGCAGGTTATTCTCATTATAGAGATCAACGCGGAAACCACTCTTCTGACCTCCGGCAACCTTGAGTGAAAGTTGTTGACCGGAAGCGACCGAATAACTCAGAAGCACAAACAGACAAGCGAGTAATGCAGATAACCTGGTTCTAGGATATAACATCGACATCAATTTAGAAGCTTAGATTTGTTGGGATTAGTAATCCCCGGAACCTCTTAAAAAGATTCCGTTTTGGTAAATTGTTAGTTTAGTTTCTTTTGGAAAGTTAGTTTAGCGAAGAAAGTATTTCAGAAATCGACAACCTTGCTCCGCAGATTACTTCGTCACTTGCTCCGTAATACATGAATATCTCATCCCCTTTAACATAATGGCCATTGGTAAATACGACATTCCCAAAAAATCCTGTTTGTTCGTACGTCTGAAGTGGTTCCATAATAGGTTCATTGCTTCGTGCCAGAACTTTTGAAGGGTTATTGATATCGAGCAACATCGCTCCAAGGCAATAGCGATGATCACTATTTGCGCCATGATAAATGACAAGCCACCCTTTTTCAGTCCTGATTGGTGCAGCGCCGGCACCAACGCGTGCTGAGTCCCACATTCCTGGACGGGAGGTCGCAATACATTTATGATTCCCCCAGTGAATCAGATCGGGTGACTCTGCCAGCCAGATATAATTTCCTCCAAGTTCGGGACTGCTGGGACGGTGCATCGCAAAGTATTTACCGTTAATCCGCTCATCAAAAATTGCGCAATCCTTATTATGAGGTGGAAAAATCATCCCCTCGCGGCTGAAACTCTTCCAGTCATTCGTTTTAATCAGCCCTACGCCAACTCCAAATTCGGATACTTCGGTAAATGTCAGGTTGAATCCCCCCTCCATCGTTGCCACGCGACAATCTTCAATACCGAAAGTCTCGAGTTCCCCTTTCCCGAAAATCGGGGGATAACCTTCGGCTTCTTTAAATTCTATTCCATCTTCACTGCAAACCAACCTCAGGTACGAGAGTGTTGTGAGGTAATCTTTTTTCTTGTAGTTGATAATCCGCGGATCGGAAGCATCAAGATCGGGATCGTTCTTATCGAAACTCAAAATCTCGATTTCCCCTTTACTATTATATACAGGGAAGCTTATTTTACCCTCAATCTGAATTGGGCGTTCCGCAACTCTAAGAAGTAACCATATTTTTCCGTCATATTGAAATACACCGGGATTCAGCAGGCAGACAATCTGCATCCCTTCAATACCTGATTTTAAATCGGCAGGACGGAGAAGCGGGTTCCGTGCGAATCGGTTTGAGATATCCATAAATAGAAGTTTAGT
This sequence comes from uncultured Bacteroidia bacterium, assembly GCA_903918045.1. Taxonomy (GTDB): domain Bacteria; phylum Bacteroidota; class Bacteroidia; order Bacteroidales; family Prolixibacteraceae; genus JAAFHB01. The sequence continues at coordinate 76,171 of CAIXCY010000022.1, read as the reverse complement.
TGTTGCAAATGTACACCCGGTAAGTTCCAGGCTCTGTCCGGTATGTTCCTGATCTTGTCCGGAATGTTACAAAAGATGACTATTTTGGATAAAAATTAATTGAAATGTAAAATTCAGCTCTTATCCAGTTTTTTGCGGAATTCCGAAGGTGAACAGGAAAAGGCTTTGTGGAATAGTTCATAGAAATGGGTTCTGCTTGTAAACCCGGTTTGATCAATTATTTCATTTACAGTGATATTAGTTGATTTAAGAAGCATCGAGGCCTTGCTCAGCCGGCGCTGGTTTATCAGTCCGTGGGGGGTTGTGCCGAGGATTGTTTTTGTTTTATTGTAGAGTGAAGACTTACTGATCGCCAGTTTATCACAGAGGATTTCAGACGAAAGTGTTTCATCATCAATATTCTCATCGATAAAGCTAAGTAATTTCTGAAAAAACGGGTCGGGAATCTCCTCAACAAGTGTCGTTATTCCAACCTGTCGCCCAAAGTGGCTTTTGATAGTTAATCTTAACTGGAGAAGTTTCTCAATGCGTATTTTCAGATGCCCCGAGTGAAAGGGTTTTGGGATATAGGAGTCAGCGCCAGCTTTGAGACCTGCTATCCGGTCTTCGATCTCGGCTTTGGCAGTAAGAAGTATCAACGGCAGGTGACTGGTATCAAAATTTTCGCGCAACTGACTGCAAAGTTCAATTCCATCCATTTCAGGCATCATCACATCCGAAATTATTAAATCGGGTTTTTCTGACAAAACCTTATCATAAGCTTCACGTCCATCTGTTGCAAAGCTGAGGTTATAATCTTTCTGGAGAAAATCCCGGAGTAATATTAAAATCTCAGGTTCATCATCCACCAGCAGAATCAATGGTTTATCTGTCTGTAACTCCTTAAGTCCGATCGGTTGATCAGGGTTTCCCTCCTCAATGAAATTGATCTCTTCCGGATCATCCGATGGCTCGTTAATTAGGGGAGCATCATTTAATTGATTGATATCAGGAAATACGCAACTGAATTTAGTTCCTTCGTTAAACCGGCTTTCAAAATCGATTGTCCCCTTGAGAAGTTCAACAAGACCCTTTGTAACGGCAAGCCCAAGCCCCGTCGAACGGTAGCCGGGAAGACTCCCCTTTTTGGATGCAGAGGATATCCCAAATGGTTCAAAAACCCGTTGAAAGAATTCTGGTTTTATACCCATTCCGGAATCTTCAACTTCAACAGTTAATCCGGATTCATCTGAATTCATAACAACCTTCACAAATCCACCCTGCCTGTTATATTTGATTGCGTTTGAAATAAGATTTGTGACAATGCGTTGAAATTTATCGGCGTCAGTTTTAAAAATAAATTGAGGATCTGTAGCTATGATCCTGCAGTGGATATCCCTCTTTTGTGCTAAAAGCTCAAGATCTGATATAACTTCAACAATGAGTTCGTATGGCTTGGTTAACTGGATATTCAAAGGTTCCTTACCCTTTTCCAGTTTCCGGAACTGCATGATTTCCAAAACCAATTTCTGAAGCTTAATGCTATTATTATAAACCTTTAAAATACGGGGGTTCTCAATTGAATTTCGTGTATCTTCAAGCAAAGCATGAATGTGTGAGGTGATCAGGGTAAGTGGTGTCCGAAACTCGTGGGCAACATTGGTGAAGAATTCAATTTTGTATTTCTGCAACTCCTCCTCCTTCTTCTGTTGAAATTCGAGCAGGGCTGACTCTTTTTTTCTGGCTACCCTGTTTCGGTATAGGGCGAATATCAAAAGTTGGATTCCAATAAACAAACAGATATAAATAACTATTGCCCAGAGGGTTTTCCAAAACGGAGGATTTATAACAAGCTCAATTTTTCTGATATTCTTCGACCAGTTCCCGTTCTCATCACTGACCCGAATTTGAAGCGAATATTTACCGGGTTCAAGATTGGAAAAACTGATGGGAAGATTCTCCGAATTCATAATCCATTCATCATTAAAATTAACCAGCCGGTACGATATCCTGAAACGCTCCTGCCCCCAGTAGGCAAGCGGCGAAACATAAAAAGTGAGGGTATTCTGATTGTATTTGAGCTTTAAAGTTTTCTGAAGGTTGATCCGGCTGTTTAGTATACTTTCACTTCCTACTTCTACAGGAATATTCCTAACAAGCAGCTGATTAATTGCTATTGGCGGGAAGTAGGAAGAAAACTTAATCTGATCTGTCTGTATAATATCTACCCCCATGGTCCCCCCGGCATACAACCTGGCAGTTCCCTTGTCAAAATAGGAGGCCCCATCACTATATTCATAGTTGATCAAACCATCGTTCATATTAAAATTACGCACATTTCTTCTGCTGCTGTCTATCAATGCGATCCCCTGATTGGTAGTAACCCAGATACCCCCAAAATTATCCCGCTGAATCGCATGGATGCTTGTATTTGAGAGATCATCGGGGATATTCAATTCTTTCGCCTTCGATGCATCCTTTATTCCCGGCAATAAACTGAATATTCCGTTACTGCTTCCAATCCAGATTGGACCATTTAAATTCGAATAGGCGGCCAGAACATCATCATTTTTAATAATTTCAGGATGTGAAACAGTTGAATACTGAGCAACAACGCTTTTAGTCGTGGTGTTATAAAGATAAGCCCCAAACCCTCTTGTTCCGATCCAGAGCATACCCGGCTTCTGTTCAGCCAGCGCATAAACAATTTGCTTTTGTTGACCGTTTACCGAAATACTTCGATCAAGAATTAACTGTTCGCAATTTATTGGTAAAGAATTTTTCGGATCTAACTCGATCATAATTACCCCAGAGCCGCTCGTTCCAAGATAAATGCGCCGGCTGTTTTCTTCGAGTATACGGTATACTGAAGCAAAGTTTAAAGGGTTTACCTCTTTGAAATCGCGGGGAAAATTCCGAATCGTACGGTAATCCGGCGAAATAATATCAATCCCTTTGCCGTCAGTACCTACCCATATCGATCCGTCATCATGCTCATGGAATGAGAGAACCGAATTATTGCTCAGTCCGTTTTTAACCGATATCTCCCGGATATGCTTACCCCTGGAATCAAAAATATCGATCCCTCCACCTTTAGTGCCGATCAAAACATCCTGATTATGGTTCACCAAAATACTCCTTACTATTGGATAGGATAACTGATTAGATGACAAACTCTTGGTGGGAAATTGAATAAGCTTCAGCGTATAAACACCATTCCCGTCAGTTCCAATCCATAATTCATCAGAGTCACTTTCATAGATACTTAAAATTCGGGTTGCTATCGGATTTCCAGCAAATTGGTCTGTTAAGATCTCATGCTCCACAAAATCATGACTGAGCAGATTAAAACTGTAAATCTTTCCCTTTTCGGTACCTGCCCATAACCTGTCTTTAACTTTCGATACCGAAAATGAGGTGATCACATCATCCACAATTTTCAGGGTTTGAACCTGATTTGCTTCCACATCCACCATGAAAGCTGCTCCATTTCGCTGGGTAATCAGTATATACGGGCGTTGATTGATTTGGAGTGCCATCGAGGAAGAGAGTGTTCCTGTAATCGGGAGCTGCAAAATATCCTCCAGCTTATTTCCGGAGATCTTCATTAAATGCCCTGAACCGGAAATACAGTACGCGATACTTCCGACTAAATGAACCCTTTTAATATTAAGTGAAGCCGACAACGAAAACTTGTCAAAAGTGAGCTTATCAAATTGCATTTTAGTGCTGTCGAACCTAAAAATCCCCTGACCTAACACAGAAACCAGTGCCCCATAACTATCCGAATAACATATAGCGATATCGTTTTCATAATTCATTTGCTCCGACTCCTGAGCAAAAAAAGAGGTAAAACGGTCATGGATGTTATCATAAAGTCCTATCCCTTTATTGGTTAGAATCCATAATAATCCGGAACCCGATGGATATAACTCCCTGATTACATGATTATGAATTGAACTCGAATTACGACCCGGCAAATAGGTGATTATATTAGAGCCATTATATTTATTGAGACCGTTCCAGGTGCCAAACCAGATATAACCTTCAGAATCTTTCACAATTGTATTTACGGCTCCGTTGGACAACCCCTCACGCCTTGAAATGGAATGAACATTGGTCCGGAATCCGGCAATCGATGATAACGAGGACAATAAAAAGAATACAAAAATCAGGAGTTTTCCCGGCATTTAAAATAGGAATCAAGTGCGTTGTAAATTTAAAATAAAAAGGGTAACAACCTGCATCATGATTCAGGTAGGAAAATAATGTCAGATTTATATTCGGGAGAAATTTTTCTAATCTTAATTTTATTTGCTTTTTTCGTCTAATTTTGATTTATTATACTAATTGGATTTAAAAAGATTGATTATGAAAAAGATCTTTCTGATTGTATCCCTCCTGTTATCAGCCATACATACCCTCAATGGTAAAAATCAGAGTATTAATAATATGCATAATCAAAATCAGAGGAACATTTTAAATCAGAAAATGGTAATTCCAGGTTACTCAGATTCAATTGTCCGTCAGAAAAAACAAAAAACCTGGTATTATGCTTATAACGGAAAAATAATCGATAATAAAGAACTGAGACAAATATTATCCCATAATAATCAAGCCTCTAAGAAATTTAACCAATCCAGGAATTCCGGTTTTATATCCTCCGTTCTAGCCCTTGGAGCTGGGTTACTCATTGCGGTTCCGGTTGAAAACTTAATGGAAGGGCAAAAAGCCGATTGGAGTCCGGCAGCCTTAGGATTCGGCCTTGCACTGGTTGCTTTTCCGATAGCAAGCTTTTCTGATCATCAGAAAGATCAGTCTGTCAATATCTATAATCAAGGAGTTAGCAGGAAATCAACCGTTCAAAAAAGCATAAAAATTGGACTTACGAACAGCGGTATTGCCATTTGCCTGAAGTTTTAATTTCGAATCAATTCTCTAAATGCAAACGGAGCTAAGCCTTTTTTCTCAAAACCACCTTCAGACAAACAGGTTCACTGAGCTCCTAACCATGTTTCAATTTCACTCCCTTTTTGTCCCGCCTCACTAAACGGTACCATCAGAATACTTCTGGGTTTATGATCGACCTTCATTGGGACTGCATAGGCCTGTTTCCAACTCCAGTCTGATGGCAATAATTTATCTCCATCGGTTAGTTTTAGTCTGGTTGATTCGCAATTCAAACCCTTCAGAGATTCTAATTCAGTATTTAATAGTTTGTCAACAGCCAAAACCTGCGGCCCCCTTTTTAGAGCAATCTTACCCGGATACGATTTTCCTCCTGAAATTACCTCAACCAGAATCTCAAAACGAACATTTATGATGTCGTTTTTACTCCAGATCCTGTCAATATTCAATAAACTCCCCGGAATCCCCTTATAACTGTTTTTTCCCACAGTGGCCGTATAATTTTTTGCCCATTCCGGAACTCTTAGATTCATTCCAAATTTAGTCGTTGAGGATGGCGTAATTTTATACTTCACACTCCCTTCCAATGGGAAATTTGTTGAGGATTCAATGGTCAGTGAAACGCTTGAATGATTATCAGCTATTATTGTATCTGTAACAACGCCTGCTTCCACCATCAAAATTGAAAAAACACCGTTGATCTTCCCCCATACCACATCCGGAATCAGGGAAATTCCCCTTGGAATACTGGAAAGACAGCACGAAAATCCCTGATCACATTTATATGGTTTTGCCCCTTGCAATGCAGTGTAATAACTAACACAACCAGTCTGCGGATTTTCAGCAGCCAAAAGATGATTATATATAATGCGCTCGATCTCCTCCGAATATTTTAGGTCCCCTGTTAGCTGCAATAACTGTAGATTAAATTGCATCCAGGTTGTCGTAACGCACCCTTCACCCATCTTTGTTTCATTCTCAGCAGGCATAATGCCATCCTCCTGAAAATGTTCATCAACACTCGAGGTACCTGTAATATAGGTACGATTATTCCGGATATCAGTCCAGGCTGTTTCCAAAGCCCTCAGATAGCGCAAATCACCGGTTATTTTATAATATTTCAGAATCCCCAGGAAACACGAAAGCATTTCGTAGGCTTTTCCATTACCCACTTTGGTTACCCGGCCATATTTTTCCAAACCACTTATAATTTTAGGACCATTCGTATGTTCAAAAGCCCTCAGGATATATTCACAGAAATTTAGATACTTCTTTTCACCGGTATAACGATAAAGGTCAGCCATCGGTTCCAAGATGCTCCCGGGAGCAAGTCCTACATGCCAGCCGGCAATCATCAGATCCCTTTTGCCGGTTTCATCCCCAAATGTATTGCATATAAGATCTCCTGCATTTTTAGCGGCATTCAGGGCCTTTTGATCCCCTGTGACCGAATAATAGTTGAGTAATCCGATAATGGCATATTTATGGGCCCAAACATCCCATTCTGTCCAGTAATCCTGCGGCAAATAAGTTCCCAAATAACCATCAGGAAGTTGACAGGCGATATATTGCCTCACAATGTCATCGGTTAACTTCTTAATTCGTATATCATTTGTGTATTTATAGGTATTAGAGGCAGAAAAAAGGAATTTTCCCACATGCTCCCCTAGCCAAACCTGGGCACCGGGACGCTTCCTAAAACCGGATAATATCGTAGTTGAATCAATTAATAAAAGCCTTTTCTCCAGATTGACATTCATTCGATACCCTAAAAATCCTTCAATCTTCTGATACCTGGCTGGTACAAATTTATCCATCACCAAATTTGAAATAACCGGCTCATAAAGCTTTATTTTATTTAGGTTTACGGCTTGTAAACTAAACACAAAAAAGATTAGGATTAGAGTGAGTAGAATTTTCATTTAAATAAGATATGTATTGATTATAAATAATTTAACTAATAATTGTTCTTGTAAAATAATCTACTCCCGAAACAGTCCCAAACCAACAAACGCCCAAAGAGTCGCAGAGCCATCAAATTGTTATTTAATACTCTGCGACTCTCTGCCTTGATCTATTGTAAAACTGCTGTTGTCTACTCTAATTTAATCTTTATTATAATTACCCTTTGCCTGTAGTTTCCTCATTTCACTATGACGAACTCCATAAGTAAAATAGATCACCATACCGATTGCCATCCAGATTATCAGCCTTAACCAGGTGTCAAGTGGTAAAGAGTACATCTGGATCATGCAGATTAAAGCTCCCAGAATCGGAACAAGCGGAACGAATGGAGTACGGAAAGGTCGTTTAAGTTCAGGCCTTTTAACTCTTAAGAAAATTATACCAATACATACGATTGCGAATGCGAGCAGAGTACCTATCGAAACCAACTCTCCAAGAATATTTATAGGAAGGATTCCTGCAAAAACAAGAGCCACAGAACCGGTCATTATTGTACTGTAGTACGGTGTTTTAAAACGGGGGTGGATTCTGGCAAAACGGGGAGGAAGTAAACCATCCTTGGCCATTGCATAAAAAATCCTTGGCTGACCAAGCATCATCACAAGAATAACAGAGCTAAGACCAGCGATTGCCGCTATCTTTATAATAGGACGGAGCCAGAAGAGTCCTTTACCCATTGCATCAACACCTACAGCAATCGGATCGGCCACATTCAGAAAAGTGTAACTGACAATTCCTGTTAATACAATGGCAACCAAAATATAAAGTATAGTTGAGATACCCAACGATCCCAAAATTCCAATTGGCATGTCACGTTGCGGATTTTTTGCCTCCTGGGCCGCAGTGGATACTGCATCAAATCCGATGTAGGCAAAAAAGATCACAGCTGAACCACGCAATATACCACTCCAGCCAAAATGACCCCATACACCGGTATTTGGAGGAATAAACGGATGCCAGTTCACCTTGTTGATAAAGAAAAACCCAATCCCAATAAAAAGTATGATTACAAAAACCTTAATCATAACCATCACATTGTTAAAACTGGCTGATTCTTTAATACCGATAACCAATAGAATTGTGATTGCTGCAACAACAAACATAGCGGGCAGATTCAATATTGCAGTGATATGAGGTAACGAATCAACCACAATTCCGGTGGATGCCAGACTTGCAGTCAGCTGTTCGGTAATTGGCTTCCATCCCAAATTGGGTATATCTACCAATACTGTGCGCCAGGCAGCAGTAAACTGAGGAGGAATATAAATTCCAAAATCTTTGAGAAAGCTAACCACATACCCTGACCAGCCCACCGAGACAGTAGAAGCCGCAAAGAGGTATTCCAGGATAAGATCCCAGCCGATAATCCAGGCCATAAATTCCCCAAGAGTGGAATAAGCATAGGTGTAGGCGCTCCCCGAAATAGGTATCATCGAGGCAAATTCAGCATAACAAAGACCGGCAAACAAACAGGCCAGTCCCGAAATAACAAATGATATGACAATGGCAGGTCCTGCATACTGAGCCGCTGCCTGCCCGGTCAGCACAAAAATCCCTGCCCCGATAATTGCACCTATGCCAAGTGTTGTGAGATTTGTAGCACTAAGCGCCCGCTTCATCCCGGATTCCTCCTGGGCGTTACGCATTAGTTGATTCAATGGTTTAGTAATGAATAAAAGAGAGATACCCATTGTTGAACTTTAAAATTTACCGGATAATAAAGGGATTGTTACTATTGCTAACTAGTGTGTTCGATGGAATCAGCTTTCTGGTACGTCTCAGGTTTATTAGCCCATTTCCCATTTTTTGACTCTCCAAGAATAATAACCTCTTTGGTCTTTTCATACTCCTTTATGGCTAGCATCATCTCATCTCTGCTTTTCCGGATAATCTTTATACCGGTTAAAGATCCCTTATTGCGAACTTCAATATAAAAGCCATCTCTGTATTCCTTGGCTCTGGTAGGTGGTCTGCCCATAATTATAAATTTATTGATGATTGATTTTATCCCCTGGAAATCAGACCAATTAGCCGATTTTGTCCCCCAGGGATCATTCAAACTCCCAAAAGAACAAAGATGTTTTTGCACTTATTGAAGTCAGTAGCCATAAACTGTACAGTTCCAATCGAAGTGGTTTCAATTGGAACTGCAGAATTCGGCACCGGCCAAAGATAAAAAAATTTTCTGTTAAAAAAAATCTAACTCACATTTAACCGGTAATTCGTTTTGGTTAAATTCCTAATTATAACTCGTTTTCTATAAATTTTCCAATTTTTACGTAGTTGAGATAGATTTCTTCATATTTTTTTGCGTTAACCTCATCCGGAAAATAGGTTGTTTCAAAACCCTGCCCCATGGCCTTTTGCGCATCTTCTACCTTGGGATAAATTCCTGCTACCACAGAAGCAAACATCGCTGCACCAAAAGCACAGGTCTGCTCTGTCCGGGCAACTTTAATAGGCATATTTAAGACATCAGCCAGAGTTTGCATGACAAAGGGCGATTTTTTGGCGACCCCGCCCAATCCGATAATCTCTTTTATCTCTACCCCTTCGCGTTTAATCCGGTCAACAATAGCCTTTGATCCAAAAGCGGTAGCCTCAACAAGTGCCCTGAAAATCCTTGGAGCTGAAGAACCCAGTTTCAATCCGGTGATTGAACCTGCGACCTCCTGATTCGCATCTGGTGTCCGTCGGCCATTCATCCAGTCAACCGCAATGATTGTAGATTCTTCAATTGGGATCAACATGGCTTCGCGTGATAATTCCGGAATAATCCGATCCATAGTTTCAGCGATCAGTTTTTCGCGCATTTCTGAATCTATGAGGGTCGACTGTGCAAGAATCTGCTCAATCGGCCAGGCCACCACCCGCTTAAACCACGCATAAATATCTCCAAACGCCGATTGACCGGCTTCGATACCAATGTACCCGGGAATTACCGAGCCATCAACCTGGCCACAAATTCCCGGAATTAATTTATCCCCCATCTGCTCATAAGAGGATACCATGATATCACAAGTTGAAGTTCCGATAGCTCTGGCTAAAACATTTGGTGTAACTTCACCTCCAACAGCACCAAAATGACAATCGTAGCCTCCTACACCAACTGCTACATCCTCCGATAATCCAAGACGTTCAGCCCATTCAGCCGTTAACGTTCCAATCTTTACGTCACTTGTATATGTTTGATCATACAACTTTGAACGATAACCACTTAAAAGGGGATCAAGAGAAGTTAAAAAGTCTTCGGATGGAAGACCGTTCCAACCCGCGAACCACATTGACTTGTGACCTGCGGCACAACGACTACGCAATACTTCAGCCGGGAGGGTGGTCCCTGTTAACAGTGCCGGCATCCAGTCGCAATGTTCAATCCACGACCAGGAAGCATTTCTCACCTTTTCATCTGCACGAAGTGTATGAAGAATTTTAGCCCATACCCACTCAGAGGAATAGATCCCCCCCTCATATTGCGTATAGTCAATTGACCATCTCCGCGCCAATTCATTGATTTCATTGGCCTCCTTAATCGAAGTATGGTCTTTCCAAAGGATGAACATGGCATTTGGATTCTCCTCAAACCCAGCTGTCAATGCTAAGGGAATACCATTTTCATTCACAAGCACGGGTGTACTTCCGGTAGTATCAAACGAAATGCCGGCAATATTGTTTGTCACATCGTCCCCTGCAATTTTAAGAGCCTCCTTAACCGAAAATTCCATCGATTCAACATAATCGAGTGGATGCTGGCGATACTGATCTTTAGATGGATCACAAAATTTTCCGGCGGCCCAACGTGGGTATGCCTTAACTGCTGTGGCCACCTCAACCCCGTTTTCTGCATTAACAATTATTGCTCTGACAGAATCTGTACCATAATCAATTCCGATAACATACTTTTTTGCTGACATTGTTTGATCTATTTATTTGTTTGTAAAGTTTAACTGGCAGCCGACAATTGGCAGCCCGATATTCATGCTGATCTTTCAGGATCTTATTCCATGGTTTTACACCCTGAAGGCAAAGGAATAAAATTACTAAAATATGAACTTCATATTTTTAACCAAAACCTATGGAATTAAATTAACCTTTGCTAACCACAACTAAAGTTAGTCGGAAGTATCTATTTTTGACCATAATAGGCATTTGCCCCATGTTTGCGATTGAAGTGCTTTTCTGTAAGTAAAGGATTCATCGTCAGATTGGGGTTAATCGCATAGGCAATAAAGGACATCCTGGCTATCTCTTCCAATACAACACTGTTATGAACCGCCTCATTGGGATTTTTCCCCCAGGTAAAAGGGCCATGGTTTTTAACTAAAACCCCTGGTATATGACTATATTCCAAAGAGTTGAATCTTTCAATAATAACTGTACCGGTATCTTTTTCATAGTTTCCCTTAACCTCATTCTCATTCATATCACGGGTACAAGGGATATCAGATCCAAAATAATCAGCATGTGTCGTTCCAATAATTGGAAGAGACACACCTGCCTGTGCCCACGAGGTTGCATAAGTTGAATGGGTATGTACCACCCCTCCTATTTTTGGAAATGCCTTGTATAGTTCAAGATGGGTGGGAGTATCCGAGGAAGGGCGTAATTTACCCTCAACTAAATTCCCCTCCAGATCCACAACCACCATCTGATCGGCAGTCATCACATCATAATCGACCCCGCTGGGCTTAATCACAATTAAACCCTTTTCACGATCAATACCACTTGCATTTCCCCATGTAAAAAGAACAAGGTTATGTTTTACAAGATCGAGGTTTGCTTTGAAAACCAGCTCCTTTAATTCAGATAACATAGTAGAATATGTAAAGATTTATCTTTAGGATAGAATTAACACCCTTTCAAAACAAGGGCGCTAATTCTATCGTTTTAATTACCAGAAATACAGGTAGAAAAAAGCACAGGCTAAAACTACTCCTAAGGAAGCAATTACATCCCACTTACTCCAACTATTCCGGATAAGAGTTTTGTAGTCGCCGGTGAAGGTGATAAACTCAATCTGCTTAGCAGTAGGCTTCGGAGTAAACAACGATACCACAACCATCATCATCATGATGAACACAAGCAACCAGATCTCAAAGATAAGCCAGTTTGTATGCCAAAACCAACCTGTGGATTCCCAGTACCAGCCTGTCATTACATTTTTACCCGTATTTGTAAAGATGTTTGTCAGCAATCGGACCATCCCTAAAAAAAAGCCGACGATCATACCTGCTTCACCTGCCCTGGGGGTAATTCTTTTGGAAAAAATACCCATTACAAATACCGCGACCATCGCAGGTGCGAGCAGCGATTGAATACCTTGCAGATAGGAATAAAGGCTTCCGAGACTCATCATGACAGGTATCCATGCAATACCAAGTATCACAACTACAACAGTTGCAAGACGACCTGTCAATACATAGGTAGCCTCGCTTTTATTTTTGAACATTGGCTTATAAAAGTCTTCGGTATAAAGTGTCGCGCAAGAGTTGAAGAATGCCGCCAAAGACGCAACCAAAGCGGATATAAAGCCAATGGTTACAATACCTTTCACTCCGGCGGGCAATACAAACTTTACCATTGAGCCAAAGGCGGTATCGGGGTTTTCCAACGTAAAGCCGCTCCCGGGACGCGCCGCCAATGCAGCTGCTATCATGCCGGGTATAAGGAACATAAATACTGGTAATAATTTGAAATAACCTGCAGCGATAGTACCTCTTCGGGCACGCATCATCACTACATCGCTAGGCTCACCTTTGCGTTGTCCGAGTACGCGCTGAACGATGTGTTGGTCAGTCGCCCAATACCAAAAGCCGATAATTGTGGCTCCAATAAAAACCCAAAATCCAGGATAGTCATCGTACATCGGATCCCCTGTCTCTAAATGGAACATGTGGTTTGTGCCGTGAGCAAGACCGTCTTTTCCTACGTTTAGCGTTTTGGAATAGTCGATCATCGCAGTCCAACCGTGAGCAATACTGCCGTCTCCAAGTGCCGCCAATCCCAGAAATAGCACTAGGAATGAGCCGATAATAAGTATAGGGGTTTGAATTGCCGAAAGTGTCATTACACCCTTCATGCCTCCCAATACGGTAAAGATCCCCGTTATTACGATCAATCCGATAGCTCCGTACCAAAAAGGCAACCCAAGAAGGCTCTCCATAAAGATGCCACCGGTAAACGCTGTTACACTCACTTTGGTCAATACGTAGGCTATAAGGGTGATGATAGACAACCACGATCCGGTTGCAGGTGTGTACCGATTTTTGAGAAAGTCAGGCATTGTAATAATTTTTCCCAACTTAATGTTCATAAGTTGATAGAACGGCACAAAAAGCCACCCCAGAATGAGAATCATCCAGCCTTGCATTTCCCAGTGCGCCATTCCTACTCCTGCCTTTGCACCTGTGCCGGCAAGCCCAACAAGGTGTTCAGAGCCGATATTTGCAGCAAAGATTGCCGCACCAATGATATACCATGGTTCCCCTTTCCCGAAAAGGTAATCCTCGCTATCGGCTCCCTGTTGCAAACGTTTGTGTTTTTGAATCGAACGCCAGACGGCCCACGCAACGGCAAAAATTCCGACAGCCATAATTGTCCAGTCGAGCCAAATAAATTCATGTGAACTCCAATTCATAATTTTTTGCTAGGTTAATTTGATTTAAAATTGCTTTGTATAAATCTTCCGCTATATCGTAAAAACAATCCACTACAGCTTCAAACATCGAATTTGCAAAAACATCCCAAATTGTGAATTACCTAAGTGCCTTATTCAACAGATAATAAACTTCGTTATTACGTATAGTTTGTTTGAATTCTCTTATGTTGGTCTCTTTATCTATAATCAACATTTCGATGTCAGCAATTTCTGCGTAATCTTCCATCATCTCAGTAGTGATGGAGAACGAGAAACTCGAGTGGTGAGTTCCACCTGCAGTAATCCAGGCACCTGCACCTATCTCAAGGTTCGGCATTGGTTTCCACAAAGCACATGCAACAGGCAATTTAGGCAATGCTTCTGGTTTTATCACCTCTACTTCATTAACAATCATGCGGAAACGGTTGCCCATATCGACAATAGTGGCAGCAATACCTTCACCTTCGTGCGCCTGGAATATTAAGCGGGCACATACACCTGCATCCCCAATTCCCAAAAAATGAACCTCAATACGCGGTTTATTTGCTGCAATTTCAGGGTTGATTTCCAACATATGTGACTGAAGAATTGAACTGTTTGCTCCGTCAAAGTTCAATACATAATCCTCAAGGAAGGAACATCCACCTGGTAAACCTTGAGCCATGACCCACATCGTACGAGTTAGGGCGGCAGTTTTCCAGTCACCCTCAGCACCAAACCCAAAACCTTCGGCCATCAACCGTTGGGAAGCAAAACCCATCAATTGAGACATTCCTTCCAATTCGTTGAAGCTGGTAGTGAAAGCCGTCGCCTTTTTATCTTGCAAGAACCGCCGTAATCCAATTTCCTGAGCGGCGGCCTGACGTACGGAAAGGTGTTTTTCCGAACCCTTCTTACAATCTTCGGCAAAGTCATACAGTTTTTCGTATTCAGCAACTAATGCATCCATTTCTGCTTCGGTAACAGCCTCCACATAAGGAACCAGTTTTGCGATTGGTGCATTGTCAACGTGGTATCCCAAACGGATTTCAGCCTCTACTTTGTCACCATCAGTTACAGCCACATTGTTCATGTTGTCACCGAAACGGATAATAAGCATGTTTTGTGAATCAGCCCAACCGGCACAAACGCGCATCCAGGAAGCGATTTTTTCCTGGGTCGATTTATCCTTCCAGTAACCCACAACTATTTTACGCGGTTTGCGTAAACGACTGGTAATAAATCCAAACTCACGGTCGCCATGTGCCGATTGATTCAGGTTCATAAAGTCCATGTCTATATCTGACCATGGAATTTGTTCGTTGAATTGTGTATGAAGGTGCATTAATGGTTTTTTATAATCCATCAACCCATGAATCCACATTTTAGCAGGTGAAAAAGTATGCATCCAGGTAATTAAACCAATACAATTCGTATCTCCGTTTGCAGCCCGCATTATTTCTGCAATTTCAGACGACGAATTAGCAGTCCCTTTATAAACAACTTTTACAGGCAAATTGCCCGATTCGTTCAACCCCTTTACCATTTCATTTGAGTGTGCGTCAACTTTTACGACCGCATCACCTCCATACAGCAGCTGTGCTCCTGTTACAAACCAGATTTCAAACTGATTCAAAGATGTATTTGCCATGATTCAATAAATTAATTATTTGTGTTAATTTTATATTTATTAAGGTAATATTTACTCTTATTAATTCGCCGTCAGGGAAACTTGACAATTCTTTCACTTCGCAAACCGCTATCTCCACTTTTAAATTGATAATAGAATGCCCCTTTTTTAGATTCCTTGGTGTTTTTCACATTTAGTCGTTCGAGGATTCCTACCGATAGCACTTTTTTTCGGAAATTTCCCGGATCAAACGATTTTTGGAAGATCGCTTCATAGAGGCTTCTAAGTTGCATTAAGGTAAACATTTCTGGAAGTAAATCCTTTCCGATCAGATCGATACTTGCTTCCTGCTGTAACAAATCCAGGCTGTTTTTTACAATCTCTTCATGATCAAAGATCAAAGCAGGCAATTTTGTTACAGGCCACCAGTGGGCACCACTCTCACGGACCAAATCCTTGTCATGAATATCTATCCGGATGAGAGCCACAAAGGTCATGCTTATCACCCTTGCCCCTGGATCTCTGTCAGGTTTGGAAAATGCTTTCCCTTGTTCCAAAAATATATCTTTCAAGCCTGTAGTTTGAAGAAGTACCCTCCCTGCAGCCTCTTCTACCGATTCATCCTCCTGAACGAATCCTCCCATTAAAGACCACTTACCTTGTGCAGGCTCAAATCCACGGGGATATAGTAGTAACTTTAGCTCTCCATCTTCATATCCGAAAATCGAGCAATCTACTGCAATATAATGTTTTGGGTACTGTTTATAGAGTTCGCTCAGCATCCTTATAGCATTCTCACCCTCCATCTTGTCCATGTTAATTTGATGCAAATTTATAAAAGTATTATTTACTTGTATTAATTTTGGGTATAAACTGTTGTACAACATATAATCCCGATTTCTCTGACTTAAAAAGTAATTTATCCAGATATGATAAACTCAAATAAATTGGATTATTCCTGCAACTTATTTATCTAATATTTCGTATATTTGAAAGGAGCATATATAAAATATAATGCAATTTAATGCTCTATTAATTAATGTGTTAATTGGTTATAATTAGCTATTAAAAATTTGATGTTATGAGTACTGGAAAAGTGTTATTAGGCATTCTGGCAGGGGTTACCGCCGGAGCCTTATTAGGAGTTCTTTTTGCGCCCGACAAGGGGTGTGAAACACGTAAAAAAGTTGCCAAAAAGGGAAAAGACCTGGTGGAAGATCTCGAAGAAACAGTGAAAAATTTTCTGTCAGAAGTAACAGAAAAATTCGAATCAGCGCTAAAGGATGCTAAAGAGGAAGCGTCTAAAGAGAATTTAGAGGCTCACCTTGATAAATAGTGTCCTATTGTGATCATCAGAATTTCGAAGCTCACTAAAAATATTAAATGGAAGAGAATATAACTCCCGTTGAGGCTTTATTGGAACGCGGTCAGGCCTACATTAAAACAACACTTCAACTATTCAAATTAAAGGGGACCGACAAGATCGCCGAAATAGTATCCAACCTGGTCTCGGGCTTTGTAGTTCTGATGTTGTTAGGGTTACTCTTTATTAATCTTAATATTGGAATAGCCCTATTCATTGGTGACCTCCTGGGTAAAATCTGGCTTGGATTTTTTGCATTGTCTGGATTCTATGGGGTGGTGGCACTTATTGTATATCTACTTCGCAATTTCCTTATTAAACGAACAGTGAGAAATTCTGTGATCAAAATCCTTCTTCAGGATGAACAAATCACAGCAGATTAGCTAAAATTAAGTAGCCTCTGATTTTCGTATATTATTTATCAAGGACATATGCAAAAGATAAAAACAGTTGAAGCGCTTAGGGTTGCCATAATAAAACTTGAGACCAGGCAGGTAGCAGAAGAAAAACTGCTTAGAGACCAGTTCTTTGTGACTTATGAAAGCCTCAAGCCTGTAAATGTTATTCGGGCAGCGATAAATGAATTTCTTACTTTATCCGACTTAAAAGAGCCATTGATTGAAACAACTGCCGGTATTATAACCGGCTATCTTTCACGTGTTTTAATCACACGAAACTCTAAAAATCCATTGCTCCGGATATCTGGAATTATTGCACAATACGGGATAACAAATCTTGTCTCCAAAAACTCAACCAAAATAGTAAAGGTAGCCCTCCGTTTCATTCAAAGTCTGACTAGTACTTCGAAAAACGGATAGAAGTTGTTTATTATAAAGACTCGCTCAAACTTTTAATTCATCAACTTGTTTCTTCAGCAGGAGAGTAATAATTTGAATTAGTGAAAGTGGACGATCACCCACAAAACCGAAATATTAAGCACAATAAATGTGCGACTTATAAATACATCAGTAAAAAATCATTAAAAAGTAA
The DNA here is from genome assembly GCA_903918045.1 of uncultured Bacteroidia bacterium. Taxonomy (GTDB): domain Bacteria; phylum Bacteroidota; class Bacteroidia; order Bacteroidales; family Prolixibacteraceae; genus JAAFHB01. Next base: position 58,720 of record CAIXCY010000022.1, on the reverse strand, counting down.
AAAATGAAAGAGAGTTCAGTTAAAGTAACATTCGCAGGCAACCCGTTAACACTTCTTGGGAATGAAATTAAAGTTGGAGATAAAGCACCGGATTTTATTGCAGTTGGAGCAGGCCTTGCACCAGTAAAATTATCAGATTTCGCAGGTAAAACCATTATTATTGCGGTGTATCCATCGGTTGACACTAGCGTTTGCGCCGCCCAGAACAGGAGATTCAATGCGGAAGTAAATAATCTTAATGAGGTGGTTGTATTGTCTGTTTCAGTAGACCTTCCATTTGCTCAAAGCCGCTTCTGCGCCGCTGAAGGCCTTGATAATATTAAAACAATCTCAGACCATAAAGACCTCGACTTTGGAGAAAAATATGGCTATGTTATTAAGGAACTACGCCTTCTTGCCCGCGGAACAGTTGTTATTGACAAATCAGGAATCGTCCGGTATATCGAATATGTTCCTGAAGTAACGAATGAGCCGGATTATAACGCTGCACTGGAGGTTGTAAAGTCACTTTAAAAGATATTTATCAGATTATAACGAGCGCAAGAATCAAATGCTTACCCCTTGATTTTTGCGCTCTTATTGATTGCCTTAGCCTATCCTGATTTTAAAGGGCAAAATATTCTGGCTTTATTTATTCAGATTTCCTGGAATAACCTATGAAATTTTCTTGTTTCGTGAGGCAATATTCGCACTTCACAGGTAAATCAATGCTGCTATAAATATTCCCACAAATGGAACAAACCAACCAAACGTTAGGAATACCTTTTTCGCTCCCTCTATCAATAATTATGGCAGCATTACGAAAGAACTTCAGATGCTTCTTTTCGCAATTGCTCGCCCAGGTAAAAGTCCTGGCAATTTCAGCTGTCTTCTCTCTCTCGGCGGTTCTAATAAAAGAAGGATAGACAGTTTGCATTTCAAATGTTTCAGTTCTTATTCCAGCCCTGAGATTCTCAATGGTGGACTTTACTTCAAAATTACCAATTTCGGGGGTTCCACAGTCTAAACCAAATTTCTCAATAACTTTCCCAAAATTCATGGCATGAATCCGCTCCGATTTTGAAACTGCAATAAATAATTGCGCCAATGTATCATAACCTTCATTCATTGCAGCTTGCCCAAATTTTGCATATTTTTCTGCTGATGTCGATTCACTATTAAAGGCTGTCCTGAGATCTTCAAGTGATTTTTTGGCTTTTAAAGAGCTGCAAAATACTAAAAGTACTGCTACCATTATGATAAAAAACATCCGAAAAATCTGGTTCATGAGGTTAATTATAGGTTTCAATCAAACAAAAAAGGTAATCACAGAATAATATCAATACACGCATAATTAATCATTTGCCGGATCCTTTTAAAAGCATAGGATTGTCATATTTTATCTTTTGATCGATTTCGAAATCATAAAGTGTCAGAATTCGAAGATTGTAATAGGCCAGCCAATAAGTAGACAGAGATCCAATATAGTCGCGCTTCGCACTTTCACGCTCGGCTAAAGCGATATTCAGATCCGTAATACTAATCTCTCCATTCTGAAATCTCTTTAAGGCTATTTTATACCCGTTTTCTGCAACTCGATCTGCTTCTTTTGCAGTTACAAGCTGCCCCTTTAAGAGACTAAATTGTTCAACCTGAACAATTACACTTCGATCGAAATCTTCTTTTGCTTTTTGCACATCAAACTGGGCGAGGTCACGTTGTGATTCGGCCATTTTTACTGCCGAAGCTGCACGTCCCCAATCCAAAATGGGAATGCTCACCGTCAATTGCAATACCTGTGAACGGTTTGGTGACTTGTATATTTGAGCCATATAATCGGCACTATTTGATAATCCATAACTTCCTGAAAGGGTTGCCGCTAACCCTGTTGCTCGTTTGGCAGCCGTCAGATCTCTGTCAGCATTTATAAGCCTTCGCTCAAAATTTACAGCTTCCGGGCGATTAATCTTAGCCTCAGCAAGTGCTTTTTTTGAATCAATGTCGAATAGCGTAATATTCAGAGGCATTTGTAACTCAATATCCTGATTCTGATCAATTCCAACATAGGATTTAAGTTCAAAATCAGAATTCTTTAATGCCATTCCAGCGGAATTTAAAGCCTTCTGGGCATTGAGCACAGAAAGTTCTATCCTCGAAAAATCGTTTTCAGAGATCTGACCCAGTTTTTGCTTGGTTTTAGCGATTCGAAGATTATCGTTGCTGTTTTTCAATGCACTCTCAGCAAGCTTATAATCAGTTTGTATCCTTAAATAATTGAAAAATCGTAATGTCGCTGTATAGGCAATTCCTTCAATTGATTGAATAAAATTCTTTTGTGCCTCATTATAGATCATCGGCTCAGTCTTTTTTGACCATTTCATCCAATTATATGCAAAAATGGGTTGATAAAAACCAAATGAGATCGGATTTCCTGAAAAATTTGTCTGTTTTTTATAGTAATCCTGAACACGGCTTGCTGAAGTAGAAGCATAAATATATGTGCCTGTTAACGGAATTGACTGATTTAATGAGAGATTTGCAGATGCCATAAGGTTGGAAACTTCCTTAAATTCAATACTTCCGTCGGGTTGAGTAACAGGTATTGTCGACTGATTAAAATTTGGTAAGGTCCCGGATACAACCAAATTAGGTAAAAATGTTTTCTGAAAATTTTTCCACCTCCAGAAATAATTGACATTAGTATTTTGTACGTATTTTACCGCAGATGATTGTCCAATTGCAAGTTCCACAACGTTATGAAGACTTAAATTGAATTTAATTTTGGTCACCTCTTCATCTGGCTTTTGATCCTGAGCTAAAACAACACCATGGAACAAAAAGCAATTAGAAATGATTAGTATAATAAATATTAATTTCTTCACCTTATATTATTTGTTTATTGCCACACTGACTGAATTATGAAATGCAGATATTCCACGTTTCGGAACAATGATTGTATCTCCGGCCTCAACCCCTGTCAATATCTGAATATGGTCAGGATTCCTTATCCCTGTTGTAATCTCGTGACGGGTCGCTGTACCATTTTTCAAAACATAAGCAACGTTTGGAACCTCTTTGTCAAAGAGATTTAGATTATTAATTATCAAAGCATTATCTGCCTGATTCTTAACAACCCATAACGTAATCCGTTGGTTTGGAATAAGTTTTGGATGATTTTTTTGTTCCAGATGAACATTAAATAAGATTTTATTGTTCTCGATCACAGGATTAACATTCCCAATTTGTCCTGGAAGCCTCTCGCTATCAATAATTGCAATGACTTTCCTTCCAGTTTTAATGAAATCTGCAACCTTATCCTCAGCAGACCCTACTATTTTAAATGTAGAAAGATCGGACATCCGTACTAAAACATTATCTATATTTACCTTTTCGCCAACCTTATTAGCAATTGAAAGTACAATTCCATTTGATGGTGCAAGGACTCGCATTTCATTCAAAGTATTAACTTTGTCTGCCAACTCTTTCTCCTGAATTTTTATGCCTAGGTTCAGCCCTTGTTCTTCTGCATTCAATTGCTTCAACCGAATCCCATTTTTCTGTTTAAGCATAGCCAGATCCTTTTCAGCCAGCGCAATCTCCTCTTTTGTCTTCTCAATTTTTGCAGGTGAAATTCCACCTACCTCAAGAAGCTGTTTCTCGTCTGCCAACTGGGTTTTCAAAGAATTAATATTCAACCTTTTGACCTCTTCGCTGTAATTCAGGTCTACTGTTGTACTAAATTCACTTAATTTATTTTTTTCAAGAGTATTCCTCTTTAAATCAAGCTGATCTTTAATCTTATCAATCTCTTCCTTGATTTGTTCATCCTCCATCATTAATATGGCATCCCCTCTTTGAACCCTGCTACCAGGCTCCTTATAAATTCTCTTAAGGATACTGCTATATGGGCACCGGATTAATACCTCATTTTCTGACTCAACGGTTCCGGTCGCCATAATTGGTTCAAAAACATCACCCTTTTCAACAGTAAGAAGTATACAATCCCCTACGTTAATGCTCTTAGGCATAAGCCTGCAGGAGAAGAAAAATATAATAAATAACAGTATGATCCCTTGTGGAATCATAAAAGTCAAGTTTTGTTTTTTATTGAATATCATTGATTTAAAATATTAAAATAGACGGAGAATCTCAATCTTTCCAAACTATTCAAATTTAGGATAGTTTAGAATAACAAAGGGGTTAAAGTTATAAAAAATTGAGTTGCCGCCACCCTTCTAAATCCAATAAAAATAGCTGTGCCACATTTAAGGAAAACAATCTCAACAACCTATAAAAGATAAAATAAGACAAATTTGTTAATTAAACAAAAATAAGAAGAGCAGACAGTACAGTTATAACCACCACTAACCATTTATAAGTCAACTCCGATATCCGTTTCACAACGAAAATTCCAAACCATGCGCCTAGAGCAATAGCAGGAAAAACCAGGATATCAATAGTCAGCGTGTGAAGAGTAATATTTTTCCACACAAGTGCCTGAAGTGGAAACTTCGATAAATTGATAATAAAGAAAAACCACGCAGTTGTCCCAATATAGCCCTTCTTATCCAGATGCATAGCAAGTAGGTAAATCGCAAAAATTGGGCCTGCTACATTCCCAATCATTGTTGCAAATCCTCCTGCTACTCCCAGTAAGGCAGCAAACAACCAATGATCGGGTGTGAATTCCTTCTTAAATCCATAATCTTTCCAGATCATAACGATTATACTAAGGAAAACAATGATGGCGATCATTCGCTTAAATTGTTGATCATTAACTTGGTTCCCAATCCATAACGCCAATAGTAAACCAGTTACTGCCCACGGCAGTGCCCGAAGCAGGTGTCGCCAATTTGCATGACGATGATAATAAATTACTGCAAATACATCAGCCATGATTAGAATTGGAAGAAGTACGCCTGTGGATTGTTTCCCACCAAAGATCAATGCAAGTGTTGGTACGACGATCATTGAAACACCTGGAACACCTGTTTTAGACATGCCAATAAGTACTGCGCAAATTATAATTAGCACCCAATCAAAAGTGGAAATCGCAAAAGTGGAAGGAAATTCAATCATTGACTTATCCTGAAAGTTATAGAGTCAAAATTAGAATAAAAAGTGGTTAACTTCCCTTTCAAAAATCGATAATAAAAATAGTTTAATAGGTTGGATATGTCTTTTGCCAGGCGGGCTTCTACCTCCTTATTCCTGCAGTTTAAAGGAGTAGGTAGTATAAATCCATATAGAAAATTATATATCTATTTGATTATCTATAATTTACATAGATTAATTCATGAATCGATTGGACAAAATATTATTTCATTGTTAACGTTCATTTGTCTAAATTTGCAAAAAATTTCCTTTAAGGGTTTTCTTTAGTTTATTAAAATCATAAATACAAAAGCCAATGGCAACTACAGCAGAAATTCGGAATGGGCTGTGTATTGAGTTTAACGAGCAATTATTTCAGGTTGTGTCGTTTCAGCATGTTAAACCAGGTAAAGGCCCTGCATTCGTGCGGACTAAACTTAAAAATCTGAAAACGGGTAAAGTAATTGATAACACCTTTTCTGTAGGGACAAAAATCAATACTGTCCGGATTGAACGCCGCCCATATCAGTTTCTATATAAAGACGAAATGGGTTTTAATTTTATGAACTCTGAGTCCTTTGAACAGGTATCAATCGGAACTGAGCTTGTCGATAATGCGGATCTAATGAAAGAGGGGATGACACTTGAGATTATGTATCATGCAGATACAGAAACTCCTCTGACAGTCGAATTTCCTCCGTTTATAGACCTTGAGATAACTTATACTGAATCGGGTGACCGTGGAAACACAGCTTCTTCAACTGCACTTAAACAAGCAATAGTAGAGACTGGAGCAACCATTATGGTTCCACTTTTTATCAATCAGGGTGATATAATTCGTGTCGATACTCGCGATAAATCTTATTACGAGAGAGTTAAAAAATAATCCCGTTCAAGACATTAAATGATAAAGGCCGGAATTTTTCCGGCCTTTATCATTTATATTGGTGTAAAATCAATCTACAATCAGCATAGCATCACCATAAGTGCCAAAACGGTACTTCTCCTTTATAGCAACTTTATAGGCACTCATCAGTTTATCGTACCCGGCAAAAGCGGCAACCATCATTAGCAATGTAGAAAGTGGTAAATGAAAGTTTGAGATCATACTGTCAGCAACTGTAAAATCATAAGGAGGAAAAATAAATTTATTTGTCCAACCTTCATATGGTTTTAACATTCCATTTGTTGATACCGAACTTTCAAGGGTACGCATTACTGTTGTCCCTACCGCACAAATGTGTTGTTTACTTAGTTTTGCATTGTTTACAATTTCAACGGCCTCATCCCTGATCCAGATCTGTTCTGAATCCATCTTATGTTTAGTGAGATCTTCAACATCCACACTTCTAAAATTCCCTAAACCTACATGCAAAGTAATATCAGCAAAATGAATCCCCTTAATTTCTAGTCTCTTCAATAATTCACGACTAAAATGCAATCCGGCAGTCGGAGCTGCAACAGCCCCTTCATGCTTAGCATACACAGTCTGGTAGCGCTGGGCATCTTCCTCTTCAACAGGGCGATTGATAAATTTAGGAAGAGGAGTCTCGCCAAGGTTGTATAGGGTGTCCTTAAATTCTTCATATGTCCCGTCAAAAAGGAAACGCAAAGTTCTCCCACGTGAAGTGGTATTATCAATAACCTCCGCAACCAAAAGATCATCCTCGCCAAAATAAAGCTTATTCCCAATCCTGATTTTGCGTGCAGGATCAACCAATACATCCCAAAGACGTTGCTCCCGATTCAATTCCCGAAGTAAAAAAACCTCAATCTGAGCACCCGTTTTCTCCTTATTGCCATAAAGTCGTGCTGGAAAAACCTTAGTGTTATTAAACACCATAATATCGTCGCTGCTGAAGTAGTCAACTACATCTTTAAATATTTTGTGTTCAATTTCTCCCGTGCTCCGGTGTAAAACCATCATTCGAGATTCATCCCTGTTCTGAGTTGGATGGAGGGCAATGAGTTCCTCCGGCAAATTGTACTTAAATTTTGAAAGCTTCATAGGTGATAACTTTATATGCAGAAATAATTATGTATAACAAAATGGAATCAAATACGAATATTTGTTCACTGCTTTTTCAAAAAATCCTCCAACACAATAGCTTGGGCCAGGCTAAATTTTCCTACTCTGGTACGTCGTAATCCGGTGAGATAGGCTCCACTGTGAAGTGCAATTCCGATGTCGCGTGCAAGGGCCCTAATATAGGTCCCTTTCCCACAAACAACTCTTAGTTTTACCTCCGGTAGATCAAAACCGATTACCTCTATTTCCTTAATCTCCAGAACCTTCGATTTTATCTCGACTGCAATTCCTTTCCTTGCATAGTCATAGGCACGCTTCCCATTAATTTTAACAGCAGAATAATCAGGTGGTACCTGCATAATCGTGCCGATAAATTGTGGCAATATGTTAATCAGAAGTTCCTTTGATATATGAGCAGTTTCATAAAAGGCATCTTCAGCACTTTCAAGATCGAAAGAAGGTGTAGTTGCCCCAAATTTCAAAGTTGCAATATACTCCTTTTCATCAGCCTGAAGGGTTTCTATTCTGGAGGTTGCTTTGCCAGTGCATAAAATTAATATACCGGTGGCCTTTGGGTCAAGAGTACCAGCATGACCAACTTTCAATTTCTTAATATTCAATTTCTTGCAGATAATAAACCTTACTTTATGCACAAGATCAAATGAGGTCCAGTCAAGCGGTTTGTCAAAAACCAAAACTTCCCCTTTTTCAAAATCAAACTCTGAAATTTCTGTTTGCGTCATGAATAATCCGAACTATGTTATTTTGATCCGGGTTTCTTCATAATTGCAAAAATCTCAAACACAAACCCAATCATAACGACAATCGGGGCCAGAGTAATTCGCTGAAAATTAAATATCTCTTTATTAAATACAGCGGGATCAGAAGATCCTCCACCAATCATCAAAACAAATCCAACAAGGATTATCAAAAACCCAATCATTAAAAGCCGCAGGTTTTCTTTCCCTAAGGCGAACTTTTGTTCCCCCTTATTTTCAGTATTTATGGCCATGCAAAAAAATATTATTTCTAACCTACGAAGATAGTTCAATAAAAGAGCTGATCAAACCTCATTCGTAAAAATTTATTGACTGCTAAATAAGTAGATATCAAAGATATAAAAATTCCCATGAAAAATATAGATCCTCCAAGAAGCGCAAGAGTAGTCAGATTTTGAAAATCAATGAACGATTTTAAATCCTTTTGATAACTAAAAAAGAGGATTAAAAACATGAAACAAGCAATTAAACCACCATAGATACCCTGAAATACACTTTTGGCCACAAATGGCCTGCGGATAAATGATCGTGTGGCACCTACAAGTTGCATTGTATTAATTAAGAATCGTTTGGAATAAATTGACAACCGAATCGTATTATTTATCAAAGCAGCAAAAATAAAAAACATTAGTAAGCTTAATGCCAAAAGAATGATGCTCACTTTTTTCACATTTGTGTTCAACTGTTTTACCAGATTTCGTTGGTAGTATACCTCCTGTATTTCATTATGGCTTAGGAATTTACGCTCAAGAAAAGCCAGACTGTCGGGATTTGCATATCCAGCATAAAGTGTAACATCAATAGATGATAAAAGCGGATTAAAACCAAGAAAGTCGACAAAATCTTCCCCAAGCTCATTTTTTAGTTCCGCTGCAGCCCTCTCTTTACCAATAAACTTCGTGGATTTAATAAAGTTCGCAGCTTCCAGTGTTTTTTGTAGCTTCATTATATCCACTTCCTTTGCACTTTCTTTTAGGATTAGGGTTACCCCAATATTTTCCTTCATGAAATCTGAAAGTCTCTGGGCATTTATCAATAATAAACCCAACAATCCAAAGAGAAAAAGAATCATTGAAATACTTATGGTTGTTGAAAAATAAGAACTAAATAAACTGTTTTTCAATTTCTGGGGCTTATTTTTTGCCATTGTAAAATAAGTTTTAAGTAGGATCAGGATTTAATTCTTCGCAGGAAGAAAATACGTTTTTACAAAAAGAGCTGTAATAAAAAGTAACAGAAGTATTGAACTCCAAAATGATATTACGGACCCTACAAGAAAGGAAACCGGTTCAAATTTAAAAACAATGTCATAATTTCCTTTTGTTAAGAGCATGCTCCTCAATACAAAATCAGCCTGAAAATGAGGGACAATTTTGCCCTCAATATAAACGTTCCAACCTTTGGGATAATAGATTGCCGAAAATACAGCAAGCTGATTCCCGTTACCCTGATAATGATAGGTCATCTTATTAAGCGACTTTTCCTTTAATACGATATTTGCCTCCGGATCACTTCTCAAAATAATTCCATTTAGCATGGCTTGATATTTTTTGTCAATCACAACCTCTCTTGCAGGATCAATAATTTTTATCGCTGCAATTTCCTGGTCAGCATTATCCACAAATTGGTATTTATCGACAAGCCACACACTCCCAAGCGCATGCTTATTTTGAATCGGAACAGCCTGAGGATTATAAATCAAATATTTAGTATTCAACATATTAAGCGCATTAAGTCCAAGAAAAAGAGAATCCATACCCGATTCTGTTTTTATTTTTTCAAGGCGTTGACCGATTAATGCCATTTCGTTACCAATATGAAAATCAATGAGCTCCTGGTACCGTCGCATCTTGGCTCCGTGGTAACCTCCGATTGACTGATGAAAATAAGAGGTAGTTGCATCATTAAAAGTACTTACCGCCATATTTAATACCCTATAATCAGATGTTTTATCTTGTAAGATGGCTTGATCGGCAGCTGTTGCTTTAATTGGATTTCTTGCCTCCTGAGCAGACACAAAAAGTGCATCGTTTAAATATCTTTTATCGACGCCCCACATATCCACCACGATTAATATACCAAGTATCAGGAGACCATTGCTTACTTTAATCTTCTCTTCAACCAGCGCCCAAATTACTCCGGCCCCCAATAGAATGAAAATTGCGGATCGAAGTGCATCAGATTGCAACATGGATTGCCGGTCAGATATAATGCTTCCTTGAAGCCAATCGGGAAGCTGGCTGTCTATAGGTGAGGTAAATGAACCAGCCATTCCGGGTAGGACTGCGAAGATCAGCGCAATTCCGGCAGTTAATCCAATGCTCCAGGCTAAAGGCTTTAGCAATTTTTTGCTATCTATCTCACGATTTATAATCTTTTGAAGCGTTAGAATAGCATAAAGCGGGAAAGTAAACCCTGCAATAACAAGAATCATCGTTACAGTTCTGAACTTGTTATATCCTGGAAAATAGTCCAGAAAAAGATTGGTAAGAGGCATAAAATTATGTCCCCAGGCTAGTGCAATAGATAGAAGTGTAGCAATAACCACCCAAATCCGGATCGGTCCTTTCAATATAAAAAGGCCTAGAATAAAAATGAAGCAGATGATCGATCCAAAATAAACCGGCCCTGAAGTCTGAGGCTGTCCACCCCAATATCCGGGAAGTTGCTTTACCACAACACTTGCATTTGGCACATTATTACTCCTCAACATTTTCCCGGTCTCTGAATTTTCACCGAATCCTACAGTTGAAGAACCTCCGTTAAAATCGGGAATAAGCAGTGTTAAAGTTTCTCCAATTCCATAACTGTAGCTCGTAGCATAATCACGGTCAAGTCCACTGGTTTTATTAGCCTTATCGTTAGTAAGATCAGACTTCCCCCTCATTGAATACTTTCCATACTCCCAGGTCGTCCATAGTCTGCTCGTATTGGAGGCCACTGCAAGAAGCGTAAAAGCTACAATGATTGCAATCCGTTTTATAATCTCAGGTATCTCTTTATTTTTAAATGCAAATACCAATTCGGTAATTCCCATAATTAAAAGGATCAGAAGGGTATAATAACTGATTTGTGGATGACCGGAATATATTTCCAGAGCAAGGGAAATACCGAAGAGAGCACCACCAATCCATTTTTCTTTTTTCAGTGTAAAATAAAATGAGGCAATTACAGGTGCCATATACCCAATCGCAATCGCTTTCGAGGCATGACCGGCGGCTATAATTATAAAATTATAGGAGCTAAATCCAAAACCAAGTGCTCCGGCAAGAGCAAGCCATGGGGATACGCCAAAGAGTAATAAAGCTAAATAAAACCCGGCAAAATAAAGAAATATAAAACTTATTGGCCTCCAGTTATAAAGATTAGTGAGATTATAAACTGAAGATATAATAGTCTTTATTGGTAGTCCGACCAGATAAGCAGGCATTCCACCGAACATGGAATTAGACCACAAGGCAAGATCGTCACTCTTCTTATTGTAATCAACAATTTCTTTCGACATCCCAATATAAGTCTGTGAATCATGCTGATTCAACTGTTTATTTTCTAAAACAGGTGAAAAATAGACAATTGGCAATAACAGGAAAAGAATAATTGCGGTAATATGAGGTAAACTCTTTTTCCACGAAAACTTTATCATAACAGTAACTTTTACATTTTAATTACAAAAGTACTTTTTTTGAAGGTTTGGACTCTCTCTAACAGGACAATAAATCCTACTTTTGACATATTTTCCTACTTTTGTAAGAAAATCACCCATTAATTTTTCCGCAAATTATTGCGCAAGCTGAAGGGAGACCAGTTTCTGATGGAAATCGAGGACTGACTTTCTGCATTCTGTCAAATATTCCTAAAATCTAAACACATATATTATGGATTCAATTCTGCACTGTCAAATATGTAATAATCAATCATATAATCAATTTTTTATTGCTAAAGAACTGATGCTGGGATTAAATAGTGAGTTCGAATATTTTGAATGTGCTAACTGCAGGTGTATTCAGATTGTGGAGGTCCCAAAGGATATGGACTGCTATTACCCGGATACTTACTATTCCTATCAGCAACCTGATTTTGCCACTAAAATTAGTGGGTTAAGAAATTTTATTAAAAAAAGAGTTGTTTCCTTTTATATAGGAAAATTTGATCTACTGGGATCTATATTATCTGTCGTTTATAAAAATCCTTTCCCTTGGATACCAACTCAAATGGCCAATTTTAATAGCACAATTCTGGATGTTGGTTGTGGTGCAGGTAGACTGCTTTTATCAATGCAGCGGGGTGGTTTTCAAAACCTGACAGGAATTGATCCTTACAATAAGGAGGATATTTTCTATCCTAATGGAATATCGATATACAAAAAAGACATTTTTGAAATCAATGGAAAATTCGATCTTATTATGCTCCATCACTCTTTCGAGCATATGGAAAATCCAAAAGATATATTATCAAGATTACATGACCTACTTAAACCACAAGGAACCATTATTATAAGAATTCCGGTGGCAAATTGTTTTGCCTGGCGAAAATATCACACAAATTGGGTTCAGCTCGACGCACCAAGACACTTTTTCCTCCACACAATTAAAAGCATTTCCCTACTATGTAATAAATGTTCACTTAAAGTAATTAATGTCGAATATATTTCAGAAGCAGCACAATTTACCGGTAGCGAAAAATATTTAAAAGGTCTTGGTTATCAAGATAATGAGATAATCACTAGAAGGCAACTTAAAGCATGGCAACGGGAAGCTAAAAGGCTCAACGAAATCAACGATGGCGATACGGCTTGTTTTTACCTTCATCACATCTAATCAGAATTCGTTGTCTTGAGGCTTAAAAGTCTTTACAATATTAATAAAAGTAAATTTGTTCTTTAGAATTGCAGTGATTTCATAAAAAGCGGGTATCCTGAAAAGTACTGAGATTCCTAAGATTATTGCGAAGTAAGCCAAAATCTGAATCCCCAAAGCCGTTAACGGATCAACCGGAAATATTACACCTAAGCCCCAAATCAAGAATGCTGGAATCCCTGATAGCAGCATGATTGGAAAAAAGTCTAGCCATTGAGCTAGGCCTGAGTAATTTATTAATTGTTCTGAATAAAAAGAATTAATCAAATATCCCAACCAGTTAAATACTACAATGCCAATTACCAATATTGTTAAACCGAAATAAACTCCTAAAATTAAAAGGGGGGTAAAAAGTATATATTTGATCAACTCCGTTTTCAAAAATAGGTCTGGACGTCCTTTAACTTTAAATATGCTGTGATTAATAGCATGCATTGGAGTAATGGCATAAGCACAACAAAGTGCCTGAAATATTGGGACAGCCGGCAACCATTTTTCTCCAAACAAAACATAAAAAAGCGGGTGTGCAATTGCTGCTAACCCAAACATAATAATAAATGATACATACATAATGGTTTTAATAAGCTTTCTTATACTTACCCTAAGGCTTTCATTATCGTGTTGCATTTCAGACAATACAGGAAAGCTAACTTTTGCCGTTATATTGGTCAGATTTATTGAAGGGATTGAGCTATATTGATCAGCGTTGGTATAATAGCCCAACACTGTTTCAGAATAATTTTTACCAATTATAAAGTTATAGATGCTCTTATAAATAACTGCAATAATTGAGATCAATAAAATGTTTGAACCAAAAGAAAAATGCTCAAAAAAAAGTTTTTTACTGAACACCCATTGAGGCAGCCAATGACTATGCCGCCACATCATAAAACTGCGCAAAGCTTGGTTGACCAATGTTCGCCAAACCAAACTCCACACGCCGAAACCGTTATATGCCAATAAGAGGGAGACAACACCAGAGAAAAAAGTACTTATAGTTGAGATCTTCGTAATCGTCTTAAAATCTATCTCTTTAATTAATATCGTCTGCTGAATAAGTGTCAAAGAACCAATTAAAATGGCTATTGAAGCAAATTTAGTAAGTTGGATTAGCTCGGGTTTTTGGTAAAATCCTGCAATGAAAGGGGCACAGAACCAAATAATCAGGTAGGCCAGTACTCCAATAAAAATATTTGCCCAAAAGATCGTGCTATAATCGAGCCTTGTACAATTTTGTTTCCCGATCAGGGCTTGACTTAATCCACTATCAACAAAAACCTGAGCAATAGAAATAAAGATAGTAATCATCCCCACAAGGCCAAACTCTCCCGGGGAAAGCATCCGAGCAAGAAAAATCCCGAAAATCATCCCTTGCCCCTGACTCAGGATACTTTCAAGCATACTCCAAAAAAAACCGTTTACAGCCTTTCGTTTTAAATTACTTAAACCCATTCATCCTATTACTTACATTAACGTGCTAAATTAAACATTTTTTCAAACGATAACCTTCAGGTTTTGGAATTGAAACCTCAAATTACCATTATCTTAATTCCAATTATGACCAATTTGAAGGAAAAAAGCATAATTTTAAGCCGTCGGAAAACAAAAGAATTCAGTTCCTTCAGTATCACTTCTTAATATTCTATAATCAAACCAATTATGAGTATTCCAAGCCCATTAGTATCAATTATTTCACCAACCTATAATCACGAAAAGTTTATTGCATCCTGCATTGAATCAGTGCAGGCACAATCATACAGCAATTGGGAGATGATTATTATTGATGATGGAAGTACAGACGGAACATTTAAAATTGCATCTGATTATGCAGCAAAAGATAGCAGGATAAAGCCATATTCTCAGGAAAATATTGGAATCTTTCGCCTGGCTGAATCTTACAATTTCGCACTCTCAAAGTGTTTGGGAAGCTATATCGCAATCCTTGAATGTGATGACATCTGGTTCCCAAATAAGCTTGAAATTCAGATCAAAGTATTGGAGAAGGATTCTGAGTCCATTTTATCGTGGGGTAAAGCTTACCAATCATCCATCGACTTGTCGCATAATTACTGTTTAGCCCCTTTGAATCCTGAGGATCAAATATATTTTAGCAACAAACCGACAGGAGAATTCCTAAGGAAATATATTTTTAAAACTCTCGTTCCTGCACTTACAATTATCATTCGAAAAGAGGCTTTGCTTAAAATAGGCGGATTCATTCAGGGTCATAACCTTCCTCTTGTAGATTTTCCTACTATACTGGAATTACTTATGCAAGGAGAATTCTCGTATGTCGATCAACCTTTGGGCAGTTGGCGAATCTATCCTGGTCAAATAACCAAAACTTATACGGTTGAAATGACCCTTGGCTTTTATAAATTGATAGAGCAGGTCCGGAGCCGCTACTTACAGGTATTCGAGCGGCACAACCTTACAAAAGAAGAAATCCGTGAACATTTTTGTAACCGGTTGGTTGTAAGCTATTCCCGATCTGGCAGGTATAAATTAATCCGCAAGAATTTCAAAGGCGCTCGAAAAGATTACATCACATCGATATTCCATTTCGGTTTTAGGATGCCTGTTTGGAAACTTCGGTCTATAGTTGGCCTGTTTTTCAGCCTCTTCAAAATGGACATAGAATGGCTCGCAAAATCTATTGGAAATGAATCCTATAAATGAAGTAGAAATCAGCATTATGAATTATAAATGTTAAGCTCCAAAAAAAAGTAATTAAAAATTAGTCAGAAAATTTAGTGCCCAATAATATTTTAAGTTTAAAATATCAAAATTATGACTTTGGACAAATATTTTATCCCCCTAGTTTATTCCCCAATCCTATCTGGTTCTTTAACAAATAAACGAGTCAAAGCTTCCTGTATATTCCAACCATATATCCGCTCCAGTATTTTGAATTAAAACGTCTTAGAAACTGCATTCTAAAGGAGAAAATGACCATAAGCACCCTTGTAAAAAAATAAAGAATCCGATTAAGCACCGTTCTAACCTCTAATTTTTTCATATTAAGAGGCTCAAAACCACCAATATATCCGGTAAATATGGACTTCATAGAGAGTTTTTCTTCAAAAGAGCTCCAATTTTTTATATTCATCGTTTCCATGTTATGAGTTTCCTCAACCGACGGGGCAAGCATTTTTAAAACTGGCCGATAGATACCGCCATAATTTGGAACACCAAGAAAAAGTATTCCACCTGGTTTAACCAGCTCTAAATGCTTTTTCACCACTATATCAGAATTTTCAAAATGTTCAATTAATCCAAGTGAAAAAACGATATCAAATTTAGGAAGATCTGAATTATCCGTAAAAAGATCACGCTCGTATAGTATAACAGGCAATCCTGCCTTGGAAAAAAGATCACGCGTTTGTTCGTTTCCGATCCGGGAATAATCTAAAGAATGAGCCAGATACATAAAATGACGGGTAAGGTAAAGAAGATATTCTCCTTGTCCTCCGCCGATCTCAAGAATCGAGAGTCCTCTCTTATCAGGCAGATATTTATCAAATGTTTTCAAAATTTCAAAGAAAAGCAAGCTTTTCCGCTTAGAAGTTTTTATGTTTTCCTTCTTTTCCCAATAATCTTCCCATAATTTCTGCCCCGTAAGCTCACTTTCCTTCATATGCAAATAGTGGTTATTTATTAAGTGATTAATTAATACTGATAAAGATAGAAAAAAGGTTGTTTAGACAAGTGTTTGAACAACAGATCCAAAAATTTATTTCTTTCCTGATGGGGCTTGTTCCAAATTCAAAATATAATAAAGGTCATTGTGAAGACCCAAATATTTGATTGAACCGCTCTATTCGCCTTTTGGGATTGAAAATTGATAAAATTCGGGCTCTTGCTTCATCCCTTCTAATTCTATTATTATGATTCAAACGAATAAACTTAGCCAACGACTCAGGATTCCACTCCGCGACGGTCAATCCAGTCTCACCGATAGCGATTCGCACATCACCTACATCGGTTCCTATTGGTATACAGCCACATAGCATAGCCTCACAGAGTGCATTTGGAAGCCCCTCAGAACGGGATAATTGAGCATAAATTGAGGCACTTTGATAATAGGAAACCATGTTGTCAAAATGTTGCGGCGGGATTAAGGTTAAATTAGCAGGAATCGGTTCAAAATATTTCTTAACCCCATCGTTAACTCCGATTATCAAGAATTCAAATTCAGGTAAGTAAGTGGCCAATTCTCTGAAACGATCAAGACCTTTAACCATCAGACGCTGCTGATTTGATGTGCCGGATACCGTGATTATCCTGGATGATCTGCTGTACTCATTAAAATTGAATTTAGCAATATCAGCATAGGTGGCTATTATTTCAGCTTTTGCATGAGGATTTATTCTTAAAAGTTTTTTGTATAATGCTTCAGCGACTGGAAAACAAATATCAACATATTTGAAAGTCATTCGGGTAAAAAACGCCCGTATTGGATGACTAAATGAGCCGTATTTATACTCCTCTAGTGTAGAAACATCGTATCCCCCAATTACGATATAAGATTTTTTTCCAAATACTTTAGCATATAAAACAGGAAGCAAAGAATGATAATCTCCAAACCAAATAAGTATGCTTTCGTACCTGTACCCTTTGAAAACCAGGAAAAACAACTCCTTTATCAGCTCAATTCCAGTTGCGATAATCCCCTTTCCCGGTTTAAACTGATATTTTGTAACCATGGCAAACGAAGACAAGATTTCAAAATCAGCTTTTACAAAGGATGAGAAATTGACATAGATCAACAAGATCGGCTTCTTCATCATAAGTTACTAAATATTAATCTATTCTGTAAAATGGATGTACTGATTGCGGTTTACTTGCAAATGGGTGAAAATCCCCTTTTAGACCTATAGGGCTCTGATTCCGGATGTCATATACAATTTCGATAGACTTACGTGCTTGATCAATCTCAAATCCATTTCCTTTGAGAATTTCTTCGTAACTTCGGGTATGCAGATCGGTAAATCCTTCACTGAATTCAATCTCCCTCCCTTCGACCGTAATTGAACGGAAAGTAGTCTTCCCCTTCTCTTTAACCTCAGTAGGTAATGTTTCGCTATTGATACTTAGAAACCACCTGACCCGTGCCTTTTCAAGTTGCAAAATACCCGATGCTCTGTCATGGGTATGCAGATTTACTGTATTCTCTTTCACATTACCAAAAATCCAAGTTAACATATCAAAAAAATGGATGCCTATGTTCGTGGCAATACCCCCTGATTTCGAAATATCCCCTTTCCAAGAGGTATAATACCAGTTCCCCCGAGAAGTAATATAGGTCAGGTCTATATCGTAAACTTTTTCGGATTCTGTTGAAGCCACTTGTTCCTTTAATGCAATGATGACAGGATGAAGTCTAAGCTGTAGAATGGTATATATTTTTTGTCCTGTATCTAAAGCTACACGCTGCAATGGTTCAATATTCCAAGGATTTAGGACTAATGGCTTTTCGCAGATTGCATGAGCTCCACGTCTTAGAGCCACACGAATATGTGCATCATGCAGATAATTTGGCGATGTGATGCTCATATAATCAATCGCCATACCTTTATCATATTTAAGTTTTTCAAGATACCTATCGAATCTTTCAAATTCAACAAAAAACTTCGTATCAGGTGAATAACTGTCAATAACCCCAACTCCATCATATGGATCATAGGCAGCAACAAGTTTATTACCAGTCTCCTTAATGGCTTTCATATGCCGCGGAGCTATATAACCAGCAGCTCCGATTAACGCGAAATTTTTCATTTTAGTTGTTTATTTGAGCAATAAGATGTTCCACAATTTTCATTTTTTCAAGTGGAATAAAGAAAAGGTCACTATCAATCTCCTTAAGATTTTCTCCAACCTCAAACAATCTTTCATTTGATAGATAATATCCCTTGTAGCCAAATCTGGAAAGAAATTGATAAATTATAATTCGGTTATCTAATTCGATTTCAATCTGTATGATAGGTTTAAACGGCTTGATTAGAAATTCAATCTGAGGAATAATATGAATTTCATATCCTTCTACATCACATTTGATGAAGTCACAACGTGTCAGGTTTTGAAATAATGTTTCGGGGGTAAACATCCTTTCTGAAAATGTAAATTCCGATGGTGCATTTTCATGATTTTCCAGTACTCTAGTAAGACCATGACGAAGATATTTATTGCTTTTCGGAATCCCCATAGTAATGGCAATGTCATCCTTTTCCCCCAGAGCATAAGGGATTATGGTAGTATTTCTAAATCCTGAAGTATTAATATTCAAGACCTTCCTAAAAAGTGATACAGGCTCGACGCTTAAGACTCTTCCCTGAGGTCCCACTAATTTTGCAAAAAGACGAGAATAATACCCAAGATTTGCCCCAATATCAATCACATAATCACCCTTATTTAAGAGTTTTTTTACAAAATAATGACAATCAAAATCTTTATTTTTTTTTAACAAACCTAACGAATAGGAAATAAAAAATAATTTGCTCACCACAAGCAGATAATTCCGGACACCTAATATTTTATAAAGCACTTGTTTAATAAACATTCTTTAAATATTTAACTAACATTACTATTATATGTGTATTTATAGCGAAAAAGAGGACTGTTGGAAACCGCATACAAACTTATACAATCAATATAGATAAATCATTGAATCTTCTCTAATTGATCATTAATCAATCTGTATTGTTCACCACTTTCAGGACAAATTCCAATCCCTTCGTTATTGAAATTCAGTTTATGACCGTATTCGCTTACCCATCCCATTTGCCTTGCTGGATTGCCATAAAATAACGCATATGGAGGTACATCCTTAGTAATTACTGAACCTGCACCAATCATGGCATATTTGCCTATATTGTTACCGCAGACCACCGTGGCATTAGCGCCAATAGTTGCACCTTTGCTAACAACAGTTTTCATGTATGAGTCCTTGCGTATAATTGCACTTCGCGGGTTAATCACATTTGTAAAAACCATTGATGGACCCAGGAATACATCATCTTCACAAATAACCCCCGTATAAATAGAAACATTATTCTGAACCTTAACATTATTCCCGAGAATAACCTGGGGAGAAACAACCACATTTTGTCCAATATTACAACTTTTTCCAATTTTAGATCCTGCCATAATATGACTGAAATGCCAAATTTTAGTTCCCTCTCCAATTTCACAATGCTCATCAATTATCGCTGTTTGGTGTGCATAAAATTGTTTCATAATTTATCGATTGTTTGAAGGAGTGTCTCAATAATGAATTGCTGCTCCTGTAATGTTATTTCAGTATGAATAGGAAGGGCAAGAACCTCTTGACATAGCGTCTCAGCTACAGGAAAATCACCCCGAACATATCCCAGATATGCATAGGCATTTTGCAAATGAAGCGGCGACGGATAGTAGATCATCGAAGGAACACCAGCGAGTCTTAGATCCTCCTTTATTTTATCCCTATCTTTAAGCTTAATAACATATTGATTATATGTATGATACATTGAGTTCTCTCCAAATGGTCCAACAACTTCTTTAATATTTTGAAGCAACTGATTGTAAATAAATCCAGCTTCCCTGCGGCTTTTGATATAGCTTTTCAGCTTCTTGAGCTTAACACTGAGTATCGCAGCCTGCAAGGTATCCAGTCTGGAATTGCACCCAATCATCTCATAATTATATTTTTGACCTTGCCCATGACGAGAAATCATTAATGCTTTTTTTGCAAGTTCCATATCATTTGTGGAAATTGCCCCTCCATCACCAAAGCATCCAAGATTTTTAGTGGGGAAAAAGGAGTGAATACTGATATCCCCCATAGTTCCTGTCATTTTTTCTACTCCATTAGAGAATGTGTAAACGGCACCCAACGATTGTGCATTATCTTCAATAACCTTCAAGCTAAATCGTTGGGCTAAATCAAGAATCGGCTCCATATTTGCTGACTGGCCGAATAAATGAACTGCGACGATTGCTTTTGTAGCCTTCGTGATTTGCTCTTCGATCAAATTTTCATTGATATTGAATGAATCCTTCCTAACATCCACAAATACAGGTTTAAGTCCCAGTAAAGCAGCGGCTTCGACAGAAGCGACATAATTAAAGGTGGGCATAATCACTTCGTCACCTGGCTTTAACCCTAGCGACTGATAAGAAATCTGCAACGCATCAGTGCCATTCGCACATGAAATAACTTTTTTAACTCCCAAATATTCAGCTAGTTGTTGGCAAAATTCGTCAACTGCACTTCCATTAATAAAGGACGAAGAGTTGATCACCGTCTGTATAGCCTGATCTACCTCCTCTTTTACTTTTAGATATTGACCGTGGAGGTCTACCATCTTTATTGAATTCACCATAATTCACTTTTTACCCTTACAAATTTGCTAATAATTTTGCAATTGTTTCCGATGCATGTCCATTACCATACAGATTCCGTGAAAAGTCGGATGATTTATTCCTCATTTGCCAATAGCTCTCCACTATTTTGGATCGATTACTGCCCACAATTGTATTATAACCAAAATCAACCAATTCGATCCACTCAGTCTCCTCCCTCAAAGTAATGCAATGTTTATGGAAAAAGAAAGCCTCCTTTTGCAAACCACCACTATCGGTAAAAACCATGCTGCAGTTTTTTATAAGACTTATCATATCAAGATATCCCACAGGTGCAATAGTTTTAAACAGAGTTGTAATTCCCTGCTGTTCAAGAATATACCGGGTGCGCGGATGAAGAGGCAATATAACGGTTGTCTGTGAACTAATATCATTCAACGCACCAATTATATTGATAAGGTTTTGAGGATCATTTGTATTTTCCTGACGATGAATAGTTGCCAATATGTACGAATTCGAATCGACCTTTAATTTTTTGAGAATCGTTGAATTTTCGTCAGATGATTTGCTGTAAAACATTGCAGCATCCTGCATCACATCTCCACTTTTTACTATCCGGCAATCGAAATTTCCATACCCTTCTTTCGCAAGATTTTCAATCGCCGTATCCGTGGGGCAAAACAAAACAGATGCAATCCGGTCCGTAAGTATCCGGTTAATTTCCTCGGGCATTTTATTATTATGCGACCTCAGGCCTGCTTCAACATGTCCAACGCGGATATTTAGCTTTGCCGCCGCCAGCGCCCCGGCGAGTGTTGAATTGGTATCTCCATAAACAAGCACAAAATCCGGTTTTTCGATGATCAGGATCTCCTCAATCTTCTCAAGCATCCTCCCGGTCATTGACCCATGATTTAAATTGCTGATTTCGAGGTTGTATTTTGGTTTTGGAATTTGCATCTCCTCAAAGAATACCTCTGACATATTAGCGTCAAAATGTTGTCCGGTATGAACAATTAACTCTTCAATCCCCTCATTTTGAAGTGCGCGACTTACAACCGCAGCCTTTACAAACTGGGGACGGGCTCCGACGATGGTAACTATTTTCTTCATTGTATTATACTATTCAAAATGGAGGTGAGCTCTGCTGTGAGATTTTTGCGTGAATATTTTTCGATCCCTTCCGTACTAATTACCAAGTCATTGTTAAGGTATTTTTCGTACATCCTCCCAATAACCTCTACAATACGCTGATTTTCATCATAATCGACAATCTCTCCAGCACCTGATTCGAAAAGAATCTGTGACACATCGCCCGATTTTGGACCTATAGCCAGGATAGGTCGGCCCGATGCCATGTATTCGAAAAATTTTCCTGTCAGTATCCCTTTGGCATTCGAACTGTTGTTAATCGCAAGCAATAGCACTGCAGATTGCTTCATCAATATAGAGACCTGATTATGTGGCACATACCTGATATGATTTAGCTGCCCTATGAGGTTAAACCGGGTGAGGTCATCAAAAACCGCGTTGTCAACCTGCCCCACAAGCTTAATTTCAAGATCGTTACGAAATGCAGGTCTCAATTCGCACAATTCGGACAGAGCCCTCCATAATAATTTCGGATTCCGGTTGGGGGGCAACGATCCAATATGCGAAATAGTGAACTTTGAATCCATTAGAACTATACCCTGATCAATGTCATCCGGATCATAGCCATTAGTTATCAGGTGTACATTGTGTCCCCCCATCTTTTCATAGTTCACCTTCATGTCGTGGCTTACTACGACCATTGCGCTACATCGGGTAAAAGTCTCAAATTCAAGTTTTTTATGTTTTCTGTCAGCCCATGCCGTGATCTTCATATCTTTATAAAAATCAAAATCAGTCCAGGGATCACGGAAATCTGCTAGCCAGGGAATATTCAGACGCTCACTGACTTTTAATGCAATCATGTGCATTGAATGTGGAGGCCCTGTAGAAACAAGAGCGTCAACCGGATGAATTTTCAAATAGTTAACAAGAAACTTAGCTGATGGTTTTATCCAGAATTTCCTGGCATCTGGAATAAACAGATTTCCCCTGACCCAGATTGATAATCGCTCAATAATGCCGACAGGTTCTTTGTGGGTCAAAAAACCTGTATTAATTATGGAGGTACTCTTTTGACCGGTGATTTTTTTATAGAACCCATAAGGCTCCCAAATAGCCGTTTTAATAACCTCAATTCCTTCAGGGATGTCAGCCTGCAAAGTTTCATCTATCAGCGAAAATCCGGGATTTAACGGTGTATAAATCACAGGTTCCCATCCAAAATAGCGAAGATATTTCGCAAACTTAAGCCATCGCTGAACACCTGCCCCTCCACTAGGTGGCCAATAATAGGTGATTATTAATACTTTTTTCATCACCGGTGAATTTAGTTATTAATAACGAAAATTATTCTGTTTATCACATCCGTCAACCTACTAACCAATAGAACCAGATTTAATAATATTTTTTAATGGAACTGTTGCCACAAAATCCTTAAGATAGAAAGGCTCATAATATGCGACATCAGAAAATAGTAAAGATTTAAACTCCCTTTCAGAAAGTGGAATCATATATCTTGAAGATGTGATTATATCTGGGATAAATAGTGCATTTGGGTGGTTAATCGTTTCACGGCATTTAGAAGATCCATTTCCAAAAAATAGTACAATATTATTTTCAAGGTACTCAAAATAGGATTGATGGTCAATAATATCAGCTTGTATTCCCCGAATTAATTTGCAGTTTTTATTATAAAAGGCGGTAAATACCTCCATTCTACGTGCATCTATCATCGGACAAAATAGAATTTGATCATTATTAACAGCGTGGATTTTCTCAAGATTTCGAATCACATAATCAGCCATTGCCTCAAGGGATGTTACAGCAATTAAAGGCAAATTTGAGCCATAACAAATCCCCTTTGCAACGGAAACGCCAATTCTAAGACCAGTATATGAACCAGGTCCCCCTGAAACTGCCACGGCGTCTAGTTTATCCGCAGTAACTTTTGATTCTTCGAACAACTCATTTATAAAAACAGTAAGGAGCATTCCGTGATTTTGCCCATCAGTGTTTTCCCGTAAGTTAATTTCTTTACCATCTAGAGCAAGTGAAACAGAACATACCTCGGTGGAGGATTCAATATTTAGAATAAGGGCCATTGACTTTTTTTACAAAGATGAGAAATATTCAAAAAGTTTAATCATTTTTGAACCTTGTTTGTTAAACTATAATATTGGGTTGAATTTATATATTTATTTGATTATAATATTATGCCACCCTGGATTACCCGTTTTAACAATCAACTATGCTAAAAACAGTTATTATTGATGATGATTATGTGTCAAGATTAATTTTGAGAGATATGCTCGAAAAATTTCTTGATAACATCGAAATTATGGGAGAAGCAGGGACGGTTGCAGATGGAGTTAAATTAATTGAAAAGACAAATCCCGATCTGGTCTTATTGGATATAAGTATGCCTGACGGCACCGGGTTCGAACTTTTGGATAAATTAAAACTTATAAATTTTAAACTTATATTTATAACTGCATACAGTGAATATGCTGTTAAAGCTTTCAAATATTCAGCATTCGACTATATTATAAAACCCCTGATTGTAGATGAGCTTACAAAGGCCATTAAGCGCATTCCTCATATTAACCAGGTAGATAACAAAGTCAGAGTGGATACATTAAAGGAAAATTTGCTTTCTACAGATGAAACTGCCTCCAAAACAGTTGCATTACCCGAAATTAATGGCTTTGCTATTATAAATGTTGGTGATATTATTAGATGCGAAGGAAAAAGAAATTACACGAGGATTATTTTTAAAGATAATACAGAAAAAGTTGTAAGCCGTACTTTGCTTGAATTTGAGCACCTGCTCGCTCCTCTTGGATTTGTCAGAATCCACAGAAGCCATTTAGTAAATTTTCCTAATGTAGTCAGATATCTAAAATCTGACGGGGGAATGGTTGAACTCAAAAGTGGTGAACTGTTGAAAGTTTCTCCAAAACACAAGGAGAATTTACTAAATAAACTACTGTGCAATAAGCTTTAGCCTAAATCCATCTTAATATTCTGAAATCCTGACGATTTGGAAGGTCCGCGTTTTTAGGAAAAATCCTGATTCCATAATTATACGAACCCGGCTTAGTAAGTGTAAGATTAAGGGAGTACTGAGTCAACCCATTTTCAGTTTTTCCGGGAATAAAATCGTGTTTCTCGACATACTCCTGCCGATCGGAACCTGTTGCTATAATCACTTCAATCCCAATTTCATCTGCTGATAATCCTTTATTATCCAATACAATATGGGCATCATAAGTCTGTCCCATCTTATAGGTATTGGTAATTCCATCGGCAAACTGAACACTGACCACTTCAATCTGGTCCCAAACTTCAAGAACTCGTTGTTTCCAGCCTGCAATTTCTTTTGCTTTTGAAAATCCATTGGCTTTTAACTGGTCCAATCTGGTTGCTAATGGGATGTAGAAACGGTTAAAATAATCTTTCATCATTCGGCGTGTAGTGAAATGAGGCACAACCTCTGCGAAAGTATTTTTTATAAAGTCAACCCAAAGAATCGGAATTCCCTTTTCATTCCGGTAGTAATAGGCAGGAACAATTTCATTTTCAAAGATGCCATAGATTGCCTCAGCATCCAGATCATCCTGTAACTCCTGATTATCAAAGGTTCTTTCAAGTGGAAGAGACCAACCAGCATCCTTTTTATACCCTTCTACCCACCAGCCGTCAAGTACAGAAAAGTGAAGTGTTCCATTCATTACCCCTTTTTCGCCAGAGGTGCCTGATGCTTCAAGAGGACGAGTCGGCGTATTCATCCAAATGTCACAGCCCTGTACCAGCATTTTGGCAAGGTTCATATCATAATTCTGAATAAACAAGATTTTACCAATAAATTCAGGGCGCTTCGAAATATCAAAAATGTATTTAATCAGATCCTGGCCAGCCTTATCTGCAGGATGTGCCTTCCCTGCAAAAAGAAACTGAACCGGACGATCGGGGTTATTTACTATTCGCTCCAGACGATCGAGGTTACGAAATAGCAAATGGGCCCGTTTGTAAGTTGCAAAACGACGTGCAAAGCCTATAGTTAGTGCCTTTGAATTCAATTTTGATGTTGCTTCGGCAATATATTTAGGATTTTCATTGCGCTGCACATGGATATCCGAAAAACGTTGCTTAATATAGTTAACTAATTTTTCACGCAATTTTGATTTAGTTTCCCAGATCTGATCATCCTGAACTTTGTAGATATTTCTCCAGGCACGTGCCTCCTCATCTTCCTCATAATCATGGATATCTTCAGCCAGAGCTTCCGGCTTTAGAAACTTTTCGTGAATAGATTTCCATTCAGGTGCTGCCCAGGTAGGATAGTGAACACCATTGGTTACATAACCGATATTTTCAAGCTCATCGGGTAAAAAGCCCTTATATAATTCGGCAAGAACCTCTTTGCTGATCTTTCCGTGTAACATACTCACCCCGTTGATCTCTTGCGAAAGATTTGAAGCCAGATAACTCATATTAAAATGATCATCCTGAGCAGAAGCTTTTCCAAGGTAAAGAAAATCATCAAGCGAAATATTCATCTTCTGAGCCATTCCTCCCATATAAAGCTTGAAAAGCTCTACATGAAAAGAGTCATGTCCGGCAGGGACGGGAGTGTGTGTAGTAAAGAGGGTGGAAACCCTAATCATCTCCTGAGCTTCACCAAAATTTAAGCCCGATTTCTCCATCAGGTTTTTAATCCTTTCAAGCCCGATAAAAGCAGCATGACCTTCGTTGCAATGATATATATCTGACTTAATACCTAATCTTTCAAGTAGTTTAATTCCACCCAATCCAAGTACCATCTCCTGCTTTAATCGGTTTTCATTATCCCCTCCATAAAGGTGATGCGTAATAAACCGGTCAAAATCCTGATTTGCATCAAAATCCGTATCAAGCAAATATAACACGATCTTCCCAATCTTAACCGACCAGGCATGTGCATAAACTGTTCTTCCAGGCATATCGATTCCAATGGTGATCCAAGCTCCGGACTCATCCATCACCGGTTGAATAGGGATCTTTGAGAAGTGTTCGGCATCATATTGAGCAATCTGCTCACCCTGACCAGAAATAATCTGCTTGAAATACCCAAAACGGTAAAGCAGACCTACTCCAGTCATATCCACTTTCGAGTCACTTGCCTCTTTAAGAAAATCTCCTGCAAGAATACCAAGCCCGCCGGAATATATTTTAAGACTCGAATGAAGGCCAAATTCCATACTGAAATAGGCAATCTTAGGACCTCTCAGTTCTTCACGTTCAGCAAGATACTTTTTGAGCATCAGATCTGCAGACTTCATTCTAAGAATAAAGGATTGGTCAGATTTCAAAGCTTCAAAACGTTCAAGACTAGTCTCTTCAAGCAAAACGATGGGATTGTGTTGGCAGGCTTCCCAGATTACAGGATCTATTTCATTAAATAATGCCCGAACGGGATCACTCCAAACCCACCATAGGTTTCTGGATAATTCCCGAAGCGGCTGAAGCTCCTCAGGTACATTTGACTCTACGATAATTTTTTTCCAGGTGGGTCCGGCATTCTCAGATTGCCTTATTTTAAATCCTTTTATTTCCATTTTGATAAATTTTAAAGGGGGGATAACGAATAAAATCTATTATCCTTAAGAAAAATTAAACTGCAAATCTAACTTTTATTGATTCATCCTTGAGATTTTTGGTTGAATGTTAATAATTTAATAAACTTAACATTTTGTATTAAACACCTGAATCTCGTAAATAAAACCTATATTATTAACCTATTTTGTAGCTTCAATAATGCCTCTTAAATAGCCAATTGATTCGCTGATACCCATATAGGGATCAGCCATGTCCTTCTCGTGCTCCAAACTACATACACCGGTATACCCAACTTTACGAAGCATTTTGACAAAGGATGGAAAATCTATAATTCCCCGGCCAATTTCAAGTGAATATCCCGATTTTGTATTCCCTGTAACATCCTTAAGATGAATATCAAATACGCGTGAATGATAATTTTTCAAATCTGCTACAGGATTCTTCCCATTGCGCGTGTCATGTCCAATATCGAGACACATCCCAATTCTGGGATCAAGATCCTTGACATGAAGCCACACTTCATCTGCATCCTGGAATGTAGCGATATCAGGTCCATGAAGGTGAATAGCATACTTAAAACCATATAATTTGACTTTTTTCTCTACGTACGGAAGAAGTTCATAAGTAGGAATACCAACAATCAATTTAACTCCCACCTTTTTCGCGTACTCAAAAGCATGATCAATTTCCGCTTCAGATCCCATATAAATTGGTCCTACCGCATACGCTATGACCCCCTTTGCCTTCAATTTCTCCTTAAACTGTGCAATCTGATCTTCATTGCTATTCATAGGCAGATAAAAATCCTTTATGCATAAATAGTGTAAATCAACTCGTTGCATCGTTTCAAGTGCCTTGTCGAGGTCAATCTTGAGAAAGGTATATCCTGCCATACCAATTTTAAATTTTTCACCCAATTCCGGCAATGACCGTTGACCGGGGCGAAGTTCCTGAGCGGTAGATCCAATTGTCAAGAAGAGTAAAACTAAAATAAAGTTAATTCTATTCATCAGGAGATTTTATTTAAAAACTAAGTGATTAATCAAATCTTTCTATACCTCAAAATTACCAATATTAACGATATATAGAGGGGAAAATATGGTTTTATTTTTAAATACTTAGATCTAAACCATTATATATCAGTTTTATATAAGATTATGCCTAATTTTATCCTAATTTTCTTTGATTTTCCGGTTATTGTCTATACATTTGCAATCTCTTAAAATAAAAGACGTTCTTAAAACAAAAATATATTGTGGGGTAGAGCAGTTGGTAGCTCGTCGGGCTCATAACCCGGAGGTCACAGGTTCGAGTCCTGTCCCCGCTACTTCAAAGGCCTGTAAGCATTTAGTTTACAGGCCTTTATATTTACCAAAGTTTGATTTTGCACAGATCCAGTTCGAATAAATAGTTTAGACTGTTTTCAGTCCAAATGCTGAAGTAAAAGGTGTTATATTTTTTATCCTAAGAATAATCATTCCAGGCTCTCATCCTCCTTATCGGGCAGAACATATGCCTGTTCATGGATTCATTACGCTTTTTTCAGGCTAATTTTTTCAGATGATGGATGTTTATGTTTTTTAGGAATATGAGATTCTAATCAACAATAGAAAGAATTAGTAGGGACCAGAATAATCTACGAAGACTTTTGTGCAACAGTAAAATTCCCCAAACACAAATACATTTTATCCCATTCATCAATATGAGTAATTATCATTTAATTGATTTACACTAACATCAATTATTATAAGATATTTTTGGAATCAGAACGACAACCATACTTAAAAAGCTAATACTCTTTCTTTACCTATTCACAAATTTAAGGCTGATAAATATTTAATTAAAATTCTATTATTGAATTTCCTTTCCACCTAAAAATATTAATTAAATAATAATTCGTGCTACACTTCGAAGACGAAAAAAACAATCGTCCAATTCATTAAACAAAAACTATTAAACTTAAATGACTTACAACCTCTTTTGAATAGTAATGAAAAAGTACTTTAAACAGAACATATATATATCTTTGCAGGGTTTTAAATAAAAATACAAAACCACCATATAATGCGTTGCTTGATCTCCACCAATTCAAACCCATATTTTAATCTGGCCACAGAGGAATATTTTCTAAAACGCAGTAGGGAGGAGATTTTTATGCTTTATATTAATGAACCGTGTGTTGTTGTGGGAAAGCATCAAAATTTATTATCAGAAATAAATCTAGCCTACATAAGAAAAAATAATATAAAACTTGCCAGACGGATATCTGGAGGAGGAACTGTTTATCAGGATTTTAATAATCTTAATTTTAGCTTTATTCATAATTGTGAAAATCGGGATCAAATTAACTTCTCTAAATTCACATTGCCAATTCTGGAGGCCTTGAATCAAATGGGATTAGATGCAAAATTATCTGGAAGGAATGATCTTCTTATTAATTCTGAAAAAATATCCGGAAATGCCATGCATATTTATAAAACAAGAGTACTATCTCACGGCACGCTTCTTTTTGATACTGATTTGATAAAACTATCATCTGCACTTAAAAATAACGGAGTCAGGTATACCGATAAATCAATAAAATCAGTACGATCAAAAGTTACCAATATATCTGACCATCTTAAAAATTCAATAACGACAGATCAATTTTCCAATGCATTATTTCAGAACATAATAAATGCAAAAGATACACGAATTAAAACTTTAGATCAAGTTGAAATAAATGAAATCTCAAGTAATTCAAAGAAGAAGTTTGAAACTTGGAATTGGATATACGGATATTCACCAAAATATATCTTTAAAAATATATTCCATATTAGAAATATCTCCATTAGTGTAGAGCTTTCAATAGAGAAAGGAATCATTGGAATTGCTAAGATTCTAACAGATCCGGTGGATCTTACTATTGAGCTGGAATTTGAAAATGTCTTAACAGGAACACAACATGATTACGATATTATAAAGGAAAAAATAAAGGTTATGCCAAAAATAAATTCAGATGCAACAATGTTACTATCTGAATACTGCGATCACCTATTTTAAGTGTTCAATTATTTTTCGTGCCCGGCTTTCACCAATTTCCAAAATAATTTCTTTCGGAGTCGCTAACCTTAATCGTGAAACAGATTTAAATCTTTTCATTAATAATTCGATTGTCTTCTCACCTATACCCGGAATAATGGAAAGCTCATTTATAATAAATTCTTTGGAACGTTTGTTTCGGTGAAATGTAATTCCAAATCTGTGGGCTTCATTCCTCAAATATTGTATAACTCTTAATGTTTCTGAATTTTTATCCAAATACATTGGAATCGGATCATCAGGATATATAATCTCTTCTAACCTTTTAGCAATGCCAATAACAGCTATAACACCCCGAAGTTGAAGTTTCTCCAAAGTAAGCATAGCAGAAGTTAATTGCCCTTTACCTCCATCTATAATTATTAATTGAGGCAGTTGGCCATTTTCGTTGATAACACGATGATATCTGCGAAAAATTATCTCTTCCATTGAAGCGAAATCATTAGGACCTTCAACGGTCTTTACATTAAAATGACGGTATTCCCGTTTTGCCGGTTTACCATCAATAAATACGACACATGCTGCAACAGGTTGAGCTCCCTGCATATTAGAATTATCAAAACATTCAATACGTCTGGGAAGTTCACTTAAACGCAGATCTTTTTGCATCTGTCCCAAAACTCGATCAGTTCTGTTTTGGGGTGTTCGAAGTGAAAGTTGCTTATTCTTTTCGAGTTTATAAAATTTAACATTGCGTTCGGACAACTCCAACAGCTTACGTTTATCCCCTATCTGGGGAATAGTCATTTTTACATCCTTTAATTGTATTCCGATTGAAAATGGTAAAATAATCTCTTTTGAATTAAGAAAAAACTTTTGTCTTATTTCAATTATTCCCAATGATAAAAGCTCCTCTTTTGATTCTTCGAGTCTTTTCTTTATCTCCAGAGTATGCGCCTGAATAATTGCACCATCTACAACCCGTAAAAAGTTTACGTAGGCATAATTTTCATCCTCTTCCAACGAAAAAACATCTATATTGGAAATAGATGAACTTACAATAGTTGATTTGCTTTTGTAATGTTCTAATACTGCTATTTTATTTTTAAATAATTCAGCCTCTTCAAATTTATATTCAGCAGCCAAATGATCCATCTTAGCTTTAAGATGAACTAATACAGAAGTTAAATTCCCTTTAAGAATATCTTTTATCTGAACAATTCCCTCATTATACTCTTCCTCTGTTTGTAAAGATTCACAGGGTCCTTTGCAATTTCCAATTTGATATTCAAGACAGACCTGATATTTTTCTCTTGCTAAGTTTAGATCTGACAGATTCAGACTGCAATTTCTAATTGGATACAATCTTTTAGTTACATCCAGCAATGTTCGTACCATAGGAACAGATGTATAGGGGCCGAAATACTGTGATCCATCACGAATTACGTTTCGTGTGAAGAAAACCCGAGGGAAGGGTTCATTTTTAATACAAATCCAAGGAAAAGACTTGTCATCTTTTAACAAGACATTATACCTGGGTTGATATTTCTTTATGAGATTATTTTCAAGAAGAAGGGCATCCTCTTCAGTGTCTACAACAATAAATCGGATATTTGAAATTTTCTTTACAAGAATAGACGTTTTACGATTCTCATGAACTTTTGAAAAATAGGATGAGACCCTTTTCCGTAAATTTTTTGCCTTCCCAACATAAATTATCTTGCCTTCAGAGTTAAAATACTGATATACTCCGGGCAATTCAGGCAAATTTGAAACAATTTCTTTTAGATTTTCTATCAAATAATTTTCACTATCCATCCTAATTTTCTTAAAAATGGATTAAAGACCACACGGGTACCGCTTCATCAATTTTTTTTATACCTTGAAGAAAATCTAACTCAATAAAAAAATTAGCATATATTTTGGATACTCCAAATAGATGAACCAAATCAATAGTGGCAGAAATGGTTCCACCAGTTGCCAATAGATCATCATGAATTAAAACTATATCGTCCTTAACGAGCGCATCCTGATGTATTTCAAGCGTATCGAACCCATATTCCAATTGATAAGATTGAGAATATTTTTTAGCTGGCAATTTGCCAGGTTTTCGTACAGGTACAAATCCAGCATTCAGTTTATCTGCTAAAACCCCTCCCAAAATAAATCCTCTTGATTCGATACCAACAACTTTAGTAATTCCTAAATCCTTATATTTTTCATGAATTTCTTCAGCAATATAGCGAAACACATCACTATTTTGATAGGCAGTAGATACATCCTTAAAATGAATACCGGGTTTTGGGTAGTCAGGTATATTTCTAACTGAGTTTTTTACTTGTTCCAGATCCATTTATTTATATTTAAAATTAAAAATTAAAATGTTCCACGTGGAACATCACCTTCCCATTAAAACTAAGAGAACATTGATGTCACTAGGAGATACCCCCGGTATACGCGATGCTTGACCAATTGTTAATGGTTGAACCTTTTCCAATTTCTGTCGTGCCTCAGTAGATAGAGAATCTATTCCATTGTAATTAAATTTATCATTAATTAGAAGATCTTCTAATCTGGTCAATTTACTAGCTACAACTGATTCCCTATCAATATAGCCAGAATATTTAAGTAAAATCTCTGCCGCCTGAAATACTTCCTGCCTCAAAGATAATTCTATACTTTGATAAATATCCTCTAATTTAGGAATATACCCGAGAAAATCAAATATTGACAACTGAGGCCTTCTGATCAAAGTATCCAGTTTTACATTTTGCTTAAGACGCGATGTCTCTTTTAAAACTAATAAATTGTTAATAGAATCAGGTGAGACACTAAACCTTCTGCAGAATGTTACTAGAACTTCCTTAAAAGCGAGCTTAATTCTTAAACGATTATACCTTTCCATTCCGGCTAAACCAAGTTTAAATCCTAACGGTGTCAAACGCTCATCAGCATTATCCTGACGCAATAGTAAACGATATTCAGCTCTAGATGTAAACATTCTATATGGTTCATCAACACCTTTGGTAACGAGATCATCGATCAAAACTCCAATGTACGCTTCACTTCGGGATAAAATAAAAGGATTACCCCCTCCAACCTTTAAATGAGCATTAATACCAGCAATTATACCTTGCGAACCAGCTTCTTCATAACCAGTCGTTCCATTAATTTGACCAGCAAAAAATAAGTTTTCAATAAGTTTTGTTTCGAGTGTATGAGTCAACTGTGTAGGTAAAAAATAGTCATATTCTATAGCATAACCAGGTTTAAATATTTTTGAATATTCTAAACCAGGGATACAATGCATAGCATCATATTGCACCCTCCAACTAAGAGAAGATGAAAAACCATTTAAATAATACTCAAGGGAATCAACACCTTCTGGTTCCAAAAAAAGCTGGTGTCTATCTTTATCAGTAAAAGTAATTAGCTTAGTTTCTATACTTGGACAATATCTGGGACCTAATCCTTTAATAGTGCCGTCAAATAAAGGACTTTCCTTAAAACCAGATTCAATAATTCTGTGTACCTTTTCATTAGTATAAGTGATATAACATGGTAACTTAGGTAAAACATTATTAATATTAGGGGTATAACTAAACTGAATTATACTATCCTCACCATCTTGACGAATAAGTTTGGAAAAGTCTATAGTCCGCTTATCAATTCTAACAGGAGTACCAGTTTTCATGCGTCCCGCTATAAAACCAACAGAAATAAGTTGTTCAGTAATTCCATTGGACGAAGGTTCTGAAATTCTACCGCCCGAAATTTGAGATGATCCAAAATGCATTAATCCATTAAGAAAAGTTCCACTTGTCAAAATAACACATCTGCCTCGAAAACCTACACCAATATCCGTAACTACACCAACTACTTTCTTATCTTCAATAATTAAATTTAAAACGGTTCCTTGCCAAAAATCCAGGTCAGCTTGCCCTTCTAAAAGTGTTTTCCAAGTAGCTGAGAATACGTTCTTATCACATTGGGCCCTTGGACTCCACATAGCCGGTCCTTTGGAGAGGTTTAACATCCTGAATTGAATAGAAGATAAATCAGTAACTATTCCCATTTGACCACCTAAAGCATCAATTTCCCTAACAAGTTGACCTTTAGCAATTCCACCAACTGCAGGATTACAACTCATCTGAGCCATGCGTGACAAATCCATCGTTATCAATAAAACTTTTGAACCGAGCTTAGCTGCTGCGACAGCCGCCTCACAACCAGCATGTCCACCCCCGACAACAATTATATCATATTCATTTAATATATCCATTTTTCATATTCTTAAACAAATCCACAAATTTATCCTCTAACTTACGCATTAAAATTATTTCATCATCGGCCTTGTCCTTATATCCTAATAAATGCAGCAGACCATGAACAATCACCCTTAAGAGTTCATCTAAAAATGAATACCCAAACAATTCGGAATTATCTTTAACCCTATCAAGACTAATATAAATATCACCTGAAACTTTTAAACCCTCACAATAATCAAAAGTGATAATATCAGTAAAATAATCATGCTTTAAAAATTTATTATTAATTTCCAATAAATAATTATCACTGCAAAAAATAAAGTTTATTTCCCCGGCATTTTTATCATACTGTCTTAAAATAGTATTGAGCCAACGTTTAAGTAATATAAATGAGATTTTAGGTTTAGCAGTATCCTCTGTATTGAAAAATATAGCCATTATCTATCAATTTTAATATATAAAATATTCCCTTTACCTCTTGTAAAACAACTGGAACTAAGAGATCTTATAAAAAAAATTCCCCTTCCACACTCCTTTCTTAAATTCTCAGGTAAAATTGGTGAAGGAACTGAATCAATATCAAATCCTTTACCCTGATCCTCCACTTCAATGAATATAGATTCTGTGTATACTTGAATAAGAAAACGAACCTTCAACTCACGAATACCATTATTTCCATGAATAATAGCATTCTCAACTGACTCCACAATTACAGTTTGTAATGATAATAATTTATCCAAATCAAGATTAAAATTTTCACCAATTTCTTTAACTAATAATAAACAATCATCTAACCCTTCCACTGCCGATGGAATATTCAATTCCTTATAGAACAAGGGAATATTCATAAAAAGTTATTAAAATTAAGGATGACAAACATACCGCACACTAAAAAAATAAAAATACACAAACTAGTAAAACAAAAAATAGTTAATAGCACTAAAATATTTCTAATTTTTTAAAATGATAAAAAAAATTTTAAATCATAATAAAAAAATTTATTATGATAAGTTCAAAAATTAAAAACAAGATTATA
Organism: uncultured Bacteroidia bacterium; assembly: GCA_903918045.1. Lineage (GTDB taxonomy): Bacteria > Bacteroidota > Bacteroidia > Bacteroidales > Prolixibacteraceae > JAAFHB01. The sequence continues at coordinate 22,625 of CAIXCY010000022.1, read as the reverse complement.
AACATAATAAGTAAAAATATGGTAATTAAAAAATCCAAGATTCAAGAATTATCTTATTAAAAAAGATGTGACAAGGAAAAAATTTCTTAAAAATACTGAATATATAAATATAAGAGATTTAAATTACAATTGGAATATTTAGAACTCTTTGAAGATGCCGACCTCCATCAAATGGCTCGAATAAAAATGTATCTACGATATTTATAGCTACATCAGAAGTCACAAAACGTGCTGGTAACGAACATACATTTGCATTATTATGATGCCTTGATAACGATGCAATTTCAGAACTCCAACATAGTGCAGAACGAACCATCTGATGTTTATTAACAGTAATATTAATACCATTACCACTGCCACAAAATACAAAACCAAAATCAATCAGTTTATTATCAATAGCTTTGCCAAGTAAATGTGCAAATTCAGTATAATCACAACTAAGATCCGAATTACAACCAAAATCAATAACTTGATATCCTTTTTCTTTCAAATGATCAAAAACGATGCTTTTTAAATGAAATCCAGCGTGGTCTCCAGCAATTCCTATGACTATCATACTATAAAATTAAAAATACAATTAAAATTTATAAAAAATATTTATAAAAAATCAGTAAACATGATATGAACAAAACACGATAACTAAATGCTAAAAAAAAATTATAACTAAAATACACGCTCTCATCTTAAAAAATAAAAAATAAAATCAAAGACAAATTTTTAAAAAACTTTTAAAAAAAATACACTTTAAAAATACCAAAAATACCAAAAAAGAAAATCATAAAAAAAGAAGTATATGGATATCAACAACAAGTTAATATTAAATTAAAAAGCAACAAAAGAACAATTTATACTGTTTATAGTTGAATAAATATAAGTTAAGAAACAGCGAAAATCAAAAAACCAAAAAAAAAATATCAAAAAAATAAACTAAATCAACACCCTATTAAAATAATAATAGATTTAAATTCTTATTAAAAAATAATAATACTAGTAATAAGTAAATCTAAAACGAATAAATTGCACATTGATTAATTAAATTTAAATTTGTGTGAATTTAAGAAATTATAAACTCATTAAAGAATGAATTTGTGCGATAGATTATCAATCCTTTTAGTCGAAGATAATGAGCTAAACCAAAGGCTTATGAAGATAAGTTTGGCACGGTTTAACTATAAAGTTAGCATAGCAGTAAATGGTTTAGAAGGCGTTCAAATGTTTAGTAATGAAAAATTTGATTTAATTTTAATGGATATAATGATGCCAATTATGGATGGTTTTGAATCAACAAAAAGAATTAGGGCATTAGAGGCCAGTAAACCTGACATGGGGCATATTCCAATTATAGCCTTTACAGCAAACACAATAAATAATGACCGTGAAAAATGTATAAAAGGTGGAATGGATGATATTCTAGAGAAGCCCTTTGATATTATAAAGTTTCAAAATATACTACATACATTGCCATAATCTGGTTGAATAATAGATTTATATGGTAGTATTTTACCAGGATGAGTGCTTAAGAAATATGGATAATTTAGTTGATATACGCGGAGAAAATGCTGATAAGGTAGATAATGAATTTGACAACAAACTTAGACCTCTTAAGTTTAATGATTTTAGTGGTCAGAGTAAGATAGTGGAAAATCTCAAAATATTTGTGAAGGCAGCTGTAATGAGGGGAGAATCTCTTGACCATGTTTTATTGCATGGACCTCCAGGGTTAGGGAAGACAACACTTTCGAATATTATTGCAAATGAATTGGGTGTAAATTTAAAACTCACCTCTGGACCAGTACTTGATAAGCCGGGTGATCTTGCTGGTGTTCTTACTAACCTGGAAAATAATGATGTACTTTTTATTGATGAAATACATCGATTAAGTCCAGTTGTGGAGGAATATCTTTATTCTGCTATGGAAGATTACCGTATAGATATCATGATAGATAAAGGACCTAGTGCACGTTCAATTCAACTCGACCTTAATCATTTTACGTTAATAGGGGCCACAACACGTAGTGGTCTACTAACAGCTCCATTAAGGGCCAGGTTTGGTATTAACTGTCATCTCGAATACTATGATATAGAGGTATTGACTAATATTGTGAAACGTTCTGCAAGAATTCTAAATATCGAAATTTATCAGGATTCTGCTGAGGAAATTGCACGACGGAGCCGGGGAACACCCCGAATAGTTAATGCCTTATTGCGCAGAGTACGTGATTTTGCAATGGTAAAAGGAAATGGTATCATTGATCTTAAAATTACACGATATGCTCTTGAAGCCCTTAATATTGATAAACATGGTCTTGATGAAATGGACAATCGAATTTTAATTACGATAATTGATAAGTTTAGAGGGGGACCTATTGGATTGACTACAATAGCAACTGCAGTGGGAGAAGATTCCGGAACTATAGAAGAAGTTTATGAACCTTTTTTAATTAAGGAAGGTTTTTTGAAACGTACTCCCAGAGGGCGTGAGGCTACTGAGTTAGCTTTTAGCCATTTAGGAAGGATTAACAGGAAGTCAAACGAGCAATCTCTTTTTTGATTACAAATTTATTTAACTATTTCTATTTCAAATAGTTTAGGCCAAAGTTTACCGGTTACATAAATCTTGTTAGTTGCATGATCATAGGCTATTCCATTCAAGACATCGACAGAATTTTTTGGGTTAACCATAACAGATGATAAAAGTCCACCTAAATCAATTTCAGCGATTATTTTTCCTGTTTTAGGATCAATTTCAACAACCTTGTCAGTAGTCCATATATTGGCCCAAATAAGACCGTTAATGTATTCAAGTTCATTTATATTTTTAACAACGCCGTACTGATCACATACCTCAATCTTTCTTATCTCATTAAAATTTTGTGAATCAATAAAGGTTAAAAATTGCGTTCCATCGCTCATAATTAAACATTCACCATCATTTGTAAGACCCCAACCCTGTTCATTTTTAAAATACCATGATTTTATAAGATCAAAAGTGTTCAAGTCGCGAACAAAACCAATTTGTGTTTTATAAGTAAGCTGGTATAATTTATTGTTTAAGATGGTTATTCCTTCCCCGAAATATTGATCATTAAGTTTAAATTCTTTCATTGTTTTCCAGGAAGATAAGTCAGTTTTGTAAATTGCAGAACTTCCTTCCTGTCCGGTACCTTCATATAAATATCCATTTTTAATTTCTAATCCTTCAGTAAAATGGTCAGTATTATGTGGGTATGTTTTGACTATTTTATAACTAAATTTTTGAGGATTAAGATCAGACTTAAGTAAAAACTCATTGAAGTTTTCACCAATAATACCGTCATTTGTAGTGGCCAGGGATTTTAGATAGTGTGTTCCAACCTGAAGATTTTTGGTATCAAATTGGTATGAAAATTCGGGTTTTTCGCTAAAAATTAAAGATTTTCCATCTAAGAAAAGTTCAGTTTTTCGGAATGTACCATCTTTAATTTTTGTTTTAATTTCAACAGATAGTGGTTCTCCTATAGTATAATTTGAATTTTTAGATATTATTTTTATTGAAGTAACAGGGGGTCTCACTCTTTTTGCAGAGTTCGCACAGTTGATTAAATCAAAAGTTGAAAAAAGAATCAAAAGAATAAAAAAGCTTAGTTTTCTCATAATCAAATTTAAATTGAACCATAGCAGCTCAAATTTATAATTTGGAAAATTAAATAAAAAACATGTGATATTAACAAAAGAGGCTTGTTTTATTAACATTGCTTCACGTGGAACAATCATCTGTTTACTTTGGTAAATTAGTTTTGTGAATAGCTAAAGCATTATCTTTGCATTTTACTTAAGACATTGTATATTTTGAGTGTATTAAAAAAGCTTGCCGGTGAAACTGTTATTTATGGTGTACCGAGTATTATTGGAAGATTTTTAAACTGGTGGCTTACTCCACTTTATACCCGGATGTTTTTGCCTGATGAGTTTGGTATCTTAAGTAATATTCTTGCTTATGTTGCATTTCTTCAGGTAGTTTTAACCTATGGTATGGAGACGTCATATTTTAGGTTTGCTGGAAGAAGTGAACATCCAGAGAAAGTATATACCACTACCATGGTTTCGCTGGCCATTTCTTCGCTTCTATTTATTATACTGGTATTAAGTTTTTCATCCAATATATCAGTTTGGATTAGCTACAAAGGTCATCAAAACTATATTATTTGGATGGGGTTGACCGTTGCACTTGATGCACTTTCTGCAATTCCATTTGCGAAACTTAGGCTCAAGTCAAAGCCTGTAAAGTTTGCTGTATTTAAAAGTATTAATATAGCTCTTAGTATTTTTTTAAATGTTTTCTGGCTTTATATATGCCCTAAAATACTTCACTCCCATCCAAATTCAATTATCCGATATATTTATAATCCAAATATAGGAATTGGATATGCATTTCTATCTTACTTAGTTCCCTCAGCAGTTTCTCTTTTATTGTTTTTTCCTGATCTGAGGTTGAAAATATCTAATTTTGATTGGACCCTTTTAAAAAAGATGTTAAAGTACGGTTGGCCAATTCTTGTTATTGGAATGGCAGGAATGGTTAATCTTAATATTGATAAAATTCTTCTTCCCAAATTACTTCCAGATTCTTCCAAACCTATTTTTGAATTAGGAATCTATTCTGCAAGTGGAAAGCTCGCCATTCTGATGGCATTATTTATTCAGGCTTTTCGTTTTTCATTTGAACCATTTTTATTCTCACATTATAAAAATGAAGACTCAAAGAAGGTTTATGCGGTTATTATGAAGTATTTTGTGATTCTGGGTCTCATTATCTTTCTGGGAGTTATGTTCTATATGGATATTTTAAAGTATTTTATAGGTACATCTCAATCCGGGTACCATGAGGGAATAAAAGTTGTTCCATGGCTACTTATGGGAAATTTGTTTTTAGGAATATTTTATACGCAATCATTATGGTATAAGCTTACTGATCAGACCCATTTTGGTGCCAGATTTGCGATAGTGGGGGCGATCATTACCTGTGTTTTAAATGTATTATTTATACCACGTTGGGGATTTATGGCATGCGGATATGCATTTTTTGCTGCATCACTTGTTATGACAGTAACTTCATATCTGGTGGGTCAGATATATTTCCCTGTTAAGTATGATTTAAAACGTATAGGATCTTACTTTTGTGTTGCTTTAGCATTGTATCTGATAGAGATAACTGTAATTTTCGATAATACAATATTGAGGTTATCATTTAATTCTAGTTTGTTGATGCTCTTTTTTTTATTTGTATGGGTAAAGGAAAAATCTGATTTAAAAGGATTATTCAATATTAAAAGAGGCTAAAAAATCAAGGAGCAAGGATTGTAATTGTTTACTATATTAGCGGATTAAAATAAAGTGAGTGAATAATATGCCAAATGGGTAATATCTTTATTGTTCAAATAATCAAATTTGGTATTCTTTGAAATACCTATGTATAATAAAATATTTATGGATGAATGTAAAAATTATTAATCGTTCATCGAACGAGCTACCACATTATAGTACAGAACACGCGGCGGGGATGGATTTGAGAGCGAATCTGATAGAGGAAGTGATACTGGAACCATTAGATCGAAAGCTTATTCCAACAGGATTATTTATAGAAATACCCATTGGATATGAGGCCCAAGTCAGGCCAAGAAGTGGTCTTGCTATAAAAATGGGAATCACTGTTCTAAATTCTCCGGGAACAATAGATGCTGATTATCGAGGTGAAATTATGGTTATTCTTATTAATCTTTCATCAGAAAAATTTGTTGTTAAGCATGGTGAAAGAATTGCCCAAATGATCTTAGCATCTCATGAAATTGTTACTTGGGAAAAAGTTGAAGTATTGGAGGATACTACCAGAGGTAAGGGTGGATTTGGACATACCGGTAAGCACTGAGATGATTATGGTCCAATTTAGAATTTAAATTTACAAGGATGACCGGAAAAGAACGTTTATTATTTTTAATGTGTTTTGTAATAAGTCTGACGGCAGTATTTTCATGTAAAGTTTCCAAAACTGCAATACCTATGAAAATCGCCAATATATCCACTGATACTATTGAAAACCAAATTAGTGAGGAAGCTCTAAAAGAGTTTGAATATCTGTATATTGAAGGAATAAAGCAAAAGACATTAGGAAATTTTGATGATGCGATAAAATTATTCTCACGATGTTTAGAAATAGATATTCACTCTTCAGCAACCTTATATGAGATTGCAAACATTCATGTAACCAAAGGTGATTATCAAAGTTCGATGTTTTTACTTGAAAAGGCAGTTTCTCTAAATCCTGATAATCAGTATTATCGACTATTACTTGTCAAAGTATATCAGCAGAATAAATTATTTGAAAAGGCAGCGAAGGAATATGAATCTCTCTCAAACTTAATTCCTGATAATGCAGATTTCCCCTATTATCAGGCGACAATGCTTGCAATGGCTGGAAAGAAGGAAGGAGCACTGGCATGTTATAACCGACTTGAACAAAAAAATGGATTGACTGAGCCAATTGCCCTTGGCAGGCAACAAATCTATATTCAATTAGGAAATAAACCTGCTGCTTATAGCGAAATAGAAAAGCTTATAAAGGTGAATCCTACAGAAGCCAAGTATTATGGACTACTTGCAGACATGTATTTAGCAGATAAAAACAGGGAGAAGGCTCTACAAAATTACAATAAGATTTTAGAAATTGATCCAAATGATGGCTTCGTGCACCTTTCAATTGCTGATTTTTATCTTGAAGGAAACGATACAATAAAGGCGTATGAGCATATAAAACTGGCGTTTAAAAATTCATTATTGGAATTTGAGACTAAGGCTCAATTGTATTTAATGCTTATTAAACCTGGTCCCAATAAAATTTCTGATGAACGTCAAGGTGAGTTACTACATATTTTAATCGATGCCCACATTGATGATGAGCGTCCACGTGCCTTTTTAGTTGATTACTTTCAAGGCAAAATGCAATTGGAGGAGGCGCGAAAACAGATCAGAATTGTGATCGACATGAAGAAGGATAATTACCAGTATTGGGAGCGTCTTTTAATATTAAATAATGATCTGCAGGATTGGTTGTCTATGAATCAGGACAGTAAAAAGGCAATAGAATATTTTCCTGATCAGCCATTGATTTATATTCTTAAATCAGTTGGTTTATTGCAACAAAAGAAGTATTCTGAAATCCTTGCTGTAATCGATTCAGGTCTAGTACATGTGAAAAGTGACCCCAAAATTGTATCGCAGCTTTATACTTATCGTGCTGAGGCATTTTATAATTTGAAGCGATTTAACGAAGCCTTTGATGTTTTCGATAAAGTTGTTGAACTTGATCCTGAGAACTACATGGCATTGAATAACTATGCCTATTATCTCTCTCTAAGAGGTGAGCGGCTTGGGATTGCTGAGAAGCTTAGTGCAAAAGTTATCCAGGCTAATCCTGATAATGCTACTTATTTGGATACCTATGCATGGGTATTTTTCATGAAAAAGGATTATCAATTGGCTAAGTTTTATATGGAAACAGCATTATCAAAAATATCTCAAGATAATTCAGTACTCGTGGAGCACTATGGCGACATCCTTTATTATCTTAATGAAAGAGATAATGCACTCATACAATGGAAGAAATCTCTAGAAAAAGGGAATAATTCCAAAACTCTTAAGCAGAAAATAGCAGAAAAAAGATACATTGAAACAAAAGAAAACTAATAATATGCACTGCCGAGTTAGGTTTATTAACTTCTTTTTATACGTTATTATTCTGACCTTTATCTTGTCAGGATGTAAACATGTTGAGAAAGTAACTCAACCCAAAAGAATAAAGCATTACAGTGTAGGTAAGGTAATAAAATTTGTGAATGATAAATCCTTAAAATTTGAAACGTTATCGGTTAAAAAAGCTGCGATTACATTTTCAAACGAAGGAAAGGTTACTTCTGTTCGTGGATCATATAAAATCAAACGTGATAGTATTATTCAGATATATGCTCAGAAGCTTGCAATCCCGGTTGGTAAGATTGAGGTTAATACAGATTCGTTTAAAGTAGTGTATTTTATTGATCAGCAATTATTTGTAGGAAAAAATAATTACCTGAGCAAATTACTTGGTATTGACGTAGATTTTGGAGTCTTACAAGCGTTGTTAAGTAATAAATTATTTTCATTCAGGCAAGATCCTAAAGATAAAGATTTTAAAGACTTTGTATGCGAGATAGAGGATAATATGTATAAAATTACATCAATTCGGGATAGGAAGTTAAGGAGGTTTAATAAAAATGAAGAAAAACTGGAACGATATCGGAATCGTTTGGATATTGGGCATCTCATCAAACAAGATATCTATATTGATCCTGATTCATTTGTCGTAAAGAAAATGGTATTTAACGACCTTGATACCAATAACGGGCTTAAGCTTGAGTTTTCGAAATATGAAAAGGTTATGGAACAATGGTTTCCCGGATTAATGGAGATTGCTTTAACAGGCCAGAAAAAAATTGAGTTGTCAATTGAATTATCCAAAGTGAGTTTGGATGATGAAAAAAACTTTGGGTTTTCTGTTTCTCCAAAATACAAAATGCTATTGATAGAATGATTAAGTGTCATTTTGCTAATATTATCTTGATGGAGTATTTTTTGGCTCGTTTTTTAAAACTGATTACTTTTGCGTTTTGCGTTTTTATTGTTGTAAACACATATGGTCAGTCGCTTGAAGAATTAAGGCGAAGGAAGGAGAAAACTGCTTCTGAAATTGAATACATCAATAATCTGCTTAAGGAGACCAATAACAATGCAAAAGCCTCACTAACCAGACTTTCTGTCCTTGAGCGACAAATAAAATTGCAGGATGTTTTGATAAATAGTATTTCCGGTGAGATTGGTTATCTAGATTCCTCGATACAGCAAAATTTTAAAAAGGTAGATTCACTTAGCAACGCTCTTCAAAGTGTTAAAATTAAATATGCGTCCATGATTAGATATGCTGGTAGAAATCAGGACAACAGTAATCAGCTGCTTTTTATTTTATCAGCTCAGGATTTCAATCAGGCATATAAGCGATTTATATATTTAAAAGAATATGCTGATTACCGGCGTAAACAAGCTGAAAAAATCTATGAATTTAAAAATTCGATAGCTAATCAGTTATTAGAGTTCAATAAGCAAAAGGATTTGAAGCAGCATCTTTTGGTTTCAAAATTGAATCAGACCCAGATTATTGAGAAGCAAAAGAGACAGCAAAAGGATGTTTATGCAGAATTGCACCAAAAAGAGAAAGAGTTAGGTAAAAAGCTTGAAAGTCAAAGAAAGGCGGAGGTAAGGTTGCAACAGGAAATTGAAAGGGTGATATCAGAAGAAGCCAAAAAAGTTAACAGAAAGTCATCAAATGAAAAAGGTTTTGCATTGACTTCCGAGGAGAAATGGCTTTCTGGAGATTTTTCAAATAACCGAGGCAAGTTTCCCTGGCCTGTTCAACGCGGATTGATTACAGATCATTTTGGGGAGCATCCTCATGCTGTATTAAAATATGTTGTTGTCCGTAATGCAGGGGTAGATATTACGACTCAGGCAAATGCAAAGGCCAGAGCAATTTTTAAGGGTGAGGTGACCAAAATTGTGGCCATACCAGGTGGCAACATAGCTGTTATAATTAGACATGGAAATTATTTGACTGTTTACTCGAATTTGAGTGAAGTGTTTGTTAAAGCTGGACAGCAAGTTGATAGCAAGGAAGAGATAGGTAGCATATTTACCGACCTTAGTGATGATAATAAGACAGTTCTCAAATTCCAGTTATGGCGAGAAAATACTAAGTTGGATCCAGAAGAATGGCTGAAACAGATGTAATTAGAATGAACGGTTTTCGCGATTACCTGTTAACTTCTATTATTTGTTAGATTAGCGACCTTAGTAAGTCCGGCAAGATTGATAATTTTGATTTTGCGTCCCTGTAGATCTATTAGTTTATCCTGTTTGAACTCTGATAGAAGTCTAATTATTGATTCTGTTGCTGTACCGACAGTATTGGCCAGTTCCTCCCTTGTTAAGGAAATCTGAAGTGTCTGATCGGCATCGAGATCGAAACTGTCCTTAAGCAGCAGTAATATTTCTGCTAACCGTTCACGAACGGTTTTCTGGGCAATGTCAGTGATATATTCATTGGCCTCTTTGAGCTCAGCACATACAATTCGAAGCATCGCCAAGGCAAATGATGAGTTTTTCTCAATAAGGGTAAGAAGTGTTTTATAGGGTACATGGCATAATATAGCATCTTCGATGATTTTTGAGGTAGTGCATGCCGATTCCTGGCTTAAAAGTGATCGATAGGCAATGATATCCCCTTTTCTAGCGAATCTGATAATCTGTTCTTTACCGTCGATTCCTGTCTTATAAACTTTTACAATACCCCTAACAATACAGTAGAATCCCGTGAGTCGGCTCCCTTCTTTATAGATAATACTCCCCTTTTTTAGGGATGTACACGTCTTTTCGTAATTTAAACTTTTTAGTTCTTCTTCGCTTAATGACTTGAAAAAGCGAAAACCTGATAGTGTTATATCGTCCAGTGGTTCATTTAAATTCTTCATAATCAATTATAAAAGTTAGGAATTTTCGAGCTATAAATATAGTATTAAAATTTAATAGTAAAATCGAATTATATGTTTAAACAAATATATCATGTTTCGTGTTAATTGAATAATTTAAAACTAATAGTATTATAAATATTCAAAGATTAAAAATTAAAAAAATGAGCAAGAAACTATCAATTTTGGGAAGAATGAAATTGGCTTTAGTTGTTATGACAGTAATATTTGCTGTTTTTAGTTTTAAGGCAAAAGCTGCGGATTACGTTGTTGATAAGGGAGTTAGTGCAGTAAAATGGGAGGCAAAAAAAGTAACTGGTCAACATAATGGCACTATTTCATTTGCTAATGGATCGATTGCTGCAAATAATGCTGTAATTACAGGTGGCACTTTGGTTATAGATATGAAATCAATTGTTGATGTTGATCTTACAGATGCTGGTTATAACAAAAAACTTATTGGTCATCTATCTTCAGAAGATTTTTTTGCAGTCGATAAATTTCCTGAGGCAACTTTGGTAGTTAAAAAAGCTACAGCAGTTTCCGGTGATGATTATAAAATTTCTGGGGATCTAACTATCAAGGGTGTTACAAATCCAATTGAATTCAATGCAAAGGTAAAACAGAGTGGTGATAAATTAAGTGCAGATGGTATCATGACTGTAAACCGTGCTAAGTTTGGAGTTAAATATGGTTCCAGCAGTTTCTTTCAGGGATTGGGTGATAAGGTAATTTATGATGATTTTACACTGGCGTTTAGCATTGTAGCTTCCAAGAAGTAAAACATTACATGATATTATATTAAAAAGGATGTTCGGAAGAACATCCTTTTTTTCGTTGTAATCCTTGAAATATTCTTTTAAATTTATCAAAAAGTTGTGTCATGGTGAAAGTTGCATTGGTCACAGGAAGTGCAGTCAGAATAGGTCGTGAAATAGCGATCCACCTTGCAGAAAGTGGGTGGGATCTTGCACTTCATTACAGCTCTTCAAAAAGAGAAGTTTTGAGTTTAAAGAGTGAATTAGCTTTAAAGTTTCCCAATCTTAGATTAGAGATCTTTCAAGCTGATTTGCTGGATATTGTTCAAACAGAGAATCTTGTTAAATCTGTTATTAACCGGTTTGGTTTGCTGGATCTTTTAATCAATAATGCTTCAGTTTTTGAACCTTCGTCTTTAAAAAAAACGACGAGCGAACTCCTGATGAAACACTCGATGATCAATTATATTGCACCTTTTATTCTAATGCGCGATTTTGCCAGGCAGCAGGATAAGGGTCAGATTATAAACATTTTGGATACAAGAATTACCACAAACAAAAGTGATTATCTGGCCTATTCACTTTCCAAAAAGGCACTTTTTGAGCTTTCTAAAATGAGTGCCCTGGAATTGGCTCCTAACTTTCGGGTTAATGCAATTGCTCCTGGTGCAGTTTTACCTCCGCCCGGAAAAGATCAGGTTTATCTTGACCAAATAGCGTGTAAAACCCCAATGAAAATTCCATCTGGTACATCTTCAATAATGAAAACAATTGATTATATCATTGATAATAAAGACATAACGGGACAAACTATTTATTGTGACGGTGGAAGTCATTTAATGTAGTTTTATTCATTCACTAACAAATATTTTATGGCAGTTATACGGATTAAGAACCTACTTATTCCTACAATTATAGGTTTCAATCCTGAAGAGAGAAATAATCTTCAGGATGTCAAGATTAATCTTGAAATAGAGGTAGATATTTCAGGTGCACTTGTAACAGATCACCAGGATGAGATTTATAATTATAAGACTATAACCAAGTCTATAGTTTCTTTTGTTTCTGCCAGTAATTACAATTTACTTGAGAAGCTGACAAACGAGGTTTTACAATTAATCATGGCGGATAAAAGGGTTTTGAGAGCAAAGGTTGAAATAGACAAACCAGGTGCACTTCGATTTTCAGAATCAGTTTCTGTTGAATTAGAGGCAAAAAGGTAATGAATCACGAATGCATCATTGGAATAGGTTCAAATATTGAACCAGAGCGTAATATTGCGGCAGCCTTGTTATTTCTTCGTCTTGAGCATATGTTGATCGCTGTTTCCTCGAAGGTAACAACGAAACCTATCGGTATAATTGATCAACCTGATTTCCAGAATGGGGCTGTAAAGGTTTCCACCAAATTGGAGATAGGGGATTTTAAGAGTTATCTGAAGGGTATCGAGGACAGACTTAAGCGTGATCGAACCGCTCCTAAGTTTGGTCCCCGGACCATTGACCTGGATATTGTGGTTTGGGACCAAGAGATTATCGACAGGGATTATTACGAAAGAGATTTTTTAAAAGCTTTAGTTGATGAGATATTTTGAAGAAAATAGAAATTGATGGAATTATACTATTTATAACTCAAATTTGAGGGTAGAAATTTCTCTACATATTCAATGGATACATTTTTACGTTTTGCAAAGTCTGAAATCTGATCCTTTTCGATTTTTTCCAATCCAAAGTATACTGCATTCGGATGGGCAAAATACTGGCCGCAAACTGATGCTGTAGGATACATTGAAAAATGTTCTGTGAGGTGTATATCTGCTTTTTCTGAGGCTCCCAATATATCGAATAATACTTTCTTTTCAGAATGTTCAGGACACGCAGGGTAACCTGCTGCGGGTCTAATACCCTGATATTTGCAATTTATCAAATCGATGGCTGACAGGTTTTCATCGGATGCGTAACCCCAAAACTCCTTTCTTACCCTTTCGTGAAGACGTTCTGCAAATGCCTCAGCTAATCTATCAGCCAATGATTCTAGTAATATAGCCTGATAATCATTACCTTCAAGTTTGAATTTTTCAACCCATTCAGCTACACCAATTCCTGCGGTTACTGCAAATCCGCCGCAATAATCGGCAATACCTGAGTTTTTAGGTGCGACAAAATCACTTAAGCAGTAGTTTGGCAGGTTAGCGCCTCTTTTCTGCTGTTGACGCAGGTGATGGAAGGTTGCCTCTATAGATTGCCGACTATCGTCTGAATACAGCTCAATATCGTCACCAACTGCATTTGCGGGCCAGATACCCACAACCCCTTTGGCCGTAATCATTTTCTTTGCTATAATCTCGTCCAGAAATAGATTTGCCTCATCATAAAGTTTTCGTACTTCAGCACCCTGATTAGGGTCATCAAAAATCGCCGGAAATTTCCCTCTGAATTCCCATGCAATGAAGAAGAAAGTCCAGTCTATATAATGTCTTAACTCTTCCAACGGATAGTCTTCAAAAACCTGAATTCCGGTTTTGACAGGAGGGTAAACCATGGTTTCATTCCAGCCCGGATTAAAAGCATTTGCCCGTGCATTTGCAAGGGTTAAATATTCCTTTGGTTTCTTTGCGCTGTGTGTAGCGCGTAATTCTTTATATTCGGTTTTTATCGCTTCAAGATAATCATGATCCTTCGCCAATAGGTTAGAGACGACCTGGACTGCACGGGATGCATCTTTAACATAAACAACTGTTTGGCTATACTGAGGTGCTATTTTTACGGCGGTATGGATCTTTGATGTAGTTGCACCACCTATCATCAGTGGAACTTTAAAACCACGCCGTTCCATTTCATGAGCTACATGTGCCATCTCTTCAAGGGAGGGGGTTATCAGGCCGCTCAAACCAATAATATCTGCATTTTCTTCAATAGCTCTATCGAGGATTTTTTCGGCGGGAACCATTACGCCAAGATCAACGACATCGTAATTATTACAGGCAAGCACAACCCCGACGATGTTTTTGCCGATATCATGTACGTCACCCTTAACAGTAGCCATCAGAATTTTCTTTTTCTCTGTGGGTGCTTGTTTTAAATCGATTTTGTCCTGTTCAATATAAGGTTGCAGGAAGGCAACTGCCTTTTTCATTACACGAGCGGACTTAATTACCTGAGGAAGAAACATTTTTCCACTTCCGAACAGGTCCCCAACCCGATTCATTCCATCCATTAAAGGCTCTTCGATTACCCTAATTGCGCTGTTATATTGCGGAAGCAATTCGGAAATATCGTCTTCGATGAATTCTGTAATCCCTTTTACAAGAGCATGTTGGATACGTTCTTTAACTTCAAGCAGACGCCATTCCTCAGTTTTTTCCTCTTTTTTACCTCGGGCTGCAATATTTTCGGAAAAGGCAAGAATCCTTTCAGTTGAATCGGGTCTGCGGTTTAGAATTACATCCTCGACATATTCGAGCAGATCTTTTGGGATCTCGTCGTAAATCTGCAACATTCCTGGGTTAACGATGCCCATATCAAGACCTGCAGCAATAGCATGGTAAAGAAATACAGAATGAAATGCCTCACGGATTGTGTTGTTACCACGGAATGAGAAAGAGACGTTTGAAATTCCGCCGCTAACTTTGGCATATGGAAGATTCTCCTTGATCCATTTGGTAGCTTTTATAAAATCGACTGCATAATTATTATGTTCCTCAATTCCTGTACCGACGGTTAAAACGTTTGGATCAAAGATGATATCCTGAGGAGGGAAATGGACTTCATCAACAAGGATGTCGTAAGCGCGTTTACATATCCGAATCCGGTCTTCCAGAGTTGCAGCCTGACCTTGTTCGTCAAATGCCATTACAACGGCAGCCGCACCATATTTCTTAATTTTATGAGCACAATTCTTAAAATATTCCTCACCTTCCTTAAGGCTGATAGAATTTACAATAGCCTTACCCTGAATACATTGTAAACCAGCTTCTATAACGGACCATTTTGAGGAATCGACCATTATGGGTAGTTTGGCCATGTCTGGTTCAGACATTAAGAGGTGGAGAAATCGGACCATCTCTTTTTCGGCATCAAGCATCGCATCATCCATGTTGATGTCAATAACCTGTGCACCTCCATCGACCATTTCGCGTGCGATTGCAAGGGCTTCCTCGTATTTTTCTTCCCGGATAAGCCTTGCAAATTTGATAGATCCCGCTACATTACAACGTTCACCGATGTTTATAAAGTTTGAGTTCTTATCAACGGTTAGTGGTTCAAGGCCGCTTAGGCGGGTTGCAATTTCAGGTTTCGTTGGTTTATGAGGCTTAGCTTTTGTTGCGAGATTCGCTAATTCATGAATGTGTTCTGGTGTTGTACCGCAACATCCACCAATGATGTTAACCATTCGGCTTTCGAAAAAATCCTGAACATAAACGCCCATCGTTTGTGGAGTTTCGTCATATTCTCCAAATTGGTTAGGTAATCCGGCATTTGGGTGCGCACTGATATAGAAAGGTGCCTTGCGGCTAAGTTCTTCAAGGTATGGTCGCAACTCCTTAGCGCCCAATGAGCAGTTTAATCCTATTGTCAGTAAATTAATGTGGGATAATGAGTTAAGAAACGCTTCAACAGTCTGACCGGATAGAGTTCGACCACTTGCATCCGTTATGGTTCCCGAGATCATCACATCAATAGTAATTTTTCGACTTTCCAGCACTTCCTCGATGGCCATCATAGCTGCTTTGGCATTCAGGGTGTCGAATATCGTTTCTACTAAAAGTATATCGACACCGCCATCGATCAATCCCTCTACTTGTTCGCGATATGATTCCTTCATTTCTGCGAAAGTGATGGCGCGGTACCCGGCATCATTTACATCGGGTGACATCGAACAGGTTTTATTCGTTGGACCGATAGCACCTGCCACATAGCGTGGTTTTTCAGGCGTAGAATATTTCACGGCGGCATCATGCGCTATCTGCGCTGAGCACTTATTTATCTCATAAACATATTCTTCCATTCCATAGTCGGCCTGTGAGACGCGAGTGGCATTAAAGGTATTCGTGGCAACGATATCTGCGCCAGCTTCAAGAAATCCTTCATGAATTTCATGAATTACTGAAGGTTTGGTGATTGAAAGAAGATCGTTATCCCCTTTCAGTGGTGAAGGCCAGGTTGTGAAACGGTCGCCACGAAAATCCTCTTCCGTTAATTTTACCCGTTGAATCATTGTTCCCATCGCTCCATCGAGTACGAGAATACGGTGTTTCAGTTCCTTCCGTATATTGCTTTCCTTATTCATCTTGCTTTATTGTAAACTCAAACTCAAAAATTCTGACAGTTTTTAAAGATCTGCCAAGCTTATTAACAAGCCAGGGCACCTAAATGATCACTTGTTAATGCATTTAATTATTTCCCTTGCTATAAGTATGCCATTTACAGAGGCTTGCATTAATCCCCGTGTTATTCCTGCCCCGTCGCCTCCAAAGTGGAGATTTTTTACCGCCTCACTCTGAAATGTATGGTCGACTTTAATGATGCTGGAATAGAATTTAACTTCTACACCGTAAAGGAGGGTCTCATCGCTTGCCAAACCCGGACTAACTTTATCAAGCGACCTTATCATTTCAATAATATCCATTAAAATGCGATGGGGAAGGACAAGGCTCAGGTCACCGGGCACGGCATCCTTTAGCGTGGGTATGATATTATTCCTGTAAAGCCGTTCAGGTGTTGTTCTTCTTCCACGGACCAGATCTCCGAAGCGTTGAACAAGTATTTTATTGCGAGTCAGCATATTGGCTAATCTAGCTATATGCCGGCCATATTCAATTGGAGCATTAAACGGTTCGGTAAATTTCTGTGAAACGAGAAGGGCGAAATTGGTATTATTGCTTTTCAGATCTTTGTAGCTATGGCCGTTCACGACTGCCAAATTTCCCTCATAGTATTCAGAGGATACAAATCCACCGGGGTTGGAGCAGAAGGTACGCACCTTATCATCGAAAAACCGTGTGAAATGGACCAGTTTGGCTTCATAAAAATTTTCGTTGATCTCCTGCATAATTTCGTTGCGGCATTCAAGGCGAACCCCGATATCCACAATACCCGTCTCAATTGGAATATGTTGCATTTTACATTGTTGCATCAACCAGTCAGAACCTTCACGACCGACAGTAACCACGACATGCTTTGCTAAGAAAGTCTCTTTTGAACTTCTAACTCCTTGAATCTGGTTTTGATCAATGATAAAATCTTCGACAGGAGTATTAAACCTGACCTCTACGCCATTGCTGGTAAGGTGATCGAAAAGGGCGCGGTAAAGTTCCTGGGTTTTTTCAGTTCCGAGGTGGCGCACTGGACAGGGGACCAGTTTAAGATTTGCTTCTATTGATTTTCTGCGGATTTCGCGCATTGCCGGTGTTTCTTTTTCACCATGGATTTTAGAATCGGCGCCGAATTTGAGGTAAATATCGTCGGTGTATTTGATCATCTCCATGGTTTTTTCTATTCCGATATAGTCGGGCAGCATACCACCCACCTCGTGTGAAAGGGATAATTTGCCGTCGGAATAAGCGCCGGCTCCTGCCCAACCCGTTGTAATTGAGCAAGGTTTGCAATTAATGCAGGTCCCTCCATTGGTATGTTTGGGGCAATTTCGGTGATGGATATCTCTCCCTTTTTCGAGGATAATAATTTTGAGATCGTTACGCTCTTTTACAAGTTCGTATGCGGTAAAAATCCCGGCCGGACCTGCCCCTACAATTATGATGTCGTAAACCATTCGATGGGTCGTTGATTTTTATTTATTTTCTTTGGAGTGCCCTAACAAGGGTAAGACAAACCGGGCAAAGTTAGAAATATTTTGTCTTGTCACAATTTTTGTTTGTAATGATCTTATAATCAATTTTTAAATGTAAATTTGTACAAATTTAAAGTTGTACTTTCAATTTGTACAAAATGTGGATAAAGAGAGATATTGAGGCTGAATTACTGGAACTTGCGTTACATTATCCGGTTGTTATGATTACCGGGCCGCGTCAGGCCGGGAAAACCTCTTTAGCGCAAAGGTGTTTTCCTGGCAAGCCCTATTTTTCTATGGAAAATCCGGATCTAAGAGAGCAAATCACAGCTGACCCAAGAGCATTTTTTTCAGCTAATCCGGATGGAGCAATAATAGACGAGTTTCAGCGTTATCCCGATATTCTCTCATACATCCAGGGGATTGTCGATGTCAAAAAGCAAAAAGGACAATTTATACTTACCGGTAGCAAATATGTTTCAATGCTTAGTCAGGTGGCGCAAAGCCTTGCGGGTCGTGTTGCAATTCTCAAATTACTGCCTCTTACAATAGGTGAGATTTCTAACCTCGGAATAGCTTATAAAACAGATGATTATATAGTGAACGGTTTTTATCCGGGAATATATTCTGAAGAGTTAAACCCGGCAAAGGCCTATCGAAACTATTATGAAACCTATTTGGAGTGTGATATTCGCCGGCTTTTACAGGTGAAGGATCTTATTTATTTTCAGCGGTTTGTAAAATTGTGTGTAGGGCGTACCGGTCAATTATTAAATGCAAGCAGTTTGGCTAATGAAGTTGGCGTTTCTTCAATGACAATACAATCATGGTTATCTGCCTTACAGGCGACTTTTATTGTATTTTTGGTGCAGCCATGGTCCGCAAATATAAATAAACGGATGGTGAAAACCCCCAAGCTCTATTTCTATGATGTGGGTTTAGCCTCATACCTTTTAGGAATTGAGAATGTTTCCCATATTGAAACCCATCCGCTTCGGGGAGCATTATTTGAAAATATGGTGATTTTGGAGTTATTGAAGAAGCGGTTCAATGCGGGTTTGGATAATAATCTTTACTTCTACCGGGATAATCATGGGAATGAAGTGGATGTTTTACAGGAATCGGGATATCAATTAAATTTATTCGAGATTAAGCCAAGTCAGACCTATACTTCACATTTCTTAAAGGGGCTTGATTATTTGCGAAAATTGATACCCGACCGTATTTCCGACTCCAATATGATCTATTCCGGAGAACAGGAGATGACAATCAATGGTCATCGAATAATAAATTTTAGAAATCTGAGTGTTTAAGAAAATGATAAAAAAGGGAATTGATAAGGTTTTATCACAGAAGAAAGGTGTCTTTTTTGATATGGATGGTGTGCTTTACGATTCGATGGGTGCGCATGCCGATGCGTGGAGTAGGGCATTTCACCATTTTGGGATATATTTTCCCCCGCAGATGGTCTATCTGAATGAGGGTCGCACAGCCCAGTCAACTATCAATCTGGTTTTTCAGCAGAATGAAGATCGGCTTGCTACTGATTTTGAGATTGAGCAGATCTATTCGAAAAAGACGGAGATTATAGCAGGCTATCCTGATGCAGCCCCTTTTGAAGGAGCAATGATGTTGATGGCTGATCTTAAAAAGCAGGGGAAAGCGATCTGGGTGGTTACCGGTTCATCTCAGGATAAGTATCTTAAGGCTTTACTTCTTGATTTTAAAGATTTTGTGTCGGCTGACCGGATTATTTCAGGCAAAAATGTGGTCCATGGTAAGCCTCATCCGGAACCTTATCTTACTGCATTACATAAATCAGGATTTAAATCACATGAAGTTATTGTAATTGAAAATGCCCCTTTGGGTGTAGAATCTGCAAAAGCTGCCGGGATCTTTACGGTTGCGATTAATACCGGAATATTGGATGACCGGATTTTATTGGAATCGGGTGCTGATATGCTTTTCCCGGACTGGAACGATTTATTAAAATAGTTGATAAGTTTATTTTCGAGATTAACAGAATATTGATGGAAAAATATCTTAGCGGGTTTTCCGTTTTAGTTTTTAGTATGATGTTGGTTTTTGGCCCGAAAGCATCATTTGGCCAGCAGAGTAACTGGACCCAATTCAGAGGAAGTAGCCTAACTGGAATATCTGCGGACACACTTGTTCCTGGTTTCTGGAACGATTCAACAAATATTATCTGGAAAATTGATATTCGGGGGAGGGGATGGTCTTCGCCGGTGGTTTACGGAGATCAGGTTTGGTTAACCACCGCAACTACAGATGGGAAGGAGATGTCTGGAATTTGTGTTGATTTTATAACAGGAAGGCAACTCTTTGATATTTTGCTTTTTAAGCAGGATAGTATTTATAGTAAACATTCGGTAAACACCTATGCCACACCAACTCCCTGTATTGAAAAAGGGTTTGTTTACCTGAATTTTGGCAGTACCGGCACCGCCTGTGTAAATACCGATAATGGTCAGATTGTCTGGAAGAGGGATGATTTAAAATGTGATCATATGCAGGGTACGGGATCATCCCCAATGCTTAATAAAGATCTGCTTATTCTTCATTATGAAGGTACTGATCACCAGTTCATTGTGGCACTCAACAAAAAAAATGGAGAAACGGTATGGAAGGCAGAACGTCCCCAGGAATATTATGAACGTCTCTCGCCTGTTGGTAAAAAAGCCTATATCACGCCAATTGTGGTTAATGTAAACGGAAAAGATTTGCTTATTTCTAATGGAGCTGCAGTATGTGTTGCTTACGAAGTTCAAACGGGTAAAGAGGTTTGGCGTGTTGTTCAGGGAGAGGATTCAACGATTGCTATGCCTTTTTCTGAGGATGGATTGGTTTTTTTCTATACCAGTTTTGTGACTCCAAAGGATGGTGAAAAATACGCTGAATTACTGGCCGTTGATCCCCGCGGTAATGGAGATGTTACACAAACAAATATACGGTGGAGGGTAAAACCCCTATTTTACAGTTACTTACCCCTTTAGTTAAGGATGGGATTATCTACACTGTTGATAGCAGAAATAATCTTATCGTAATTGATGCAAAAACCGCAGAAACGATATATACCAAAAAACTCAAGAATAAATATAATTCGTCACCGGTTTATGCAGGTGGAAAAGTCTATCTTTCATCAATAAAGGGGGAGACACTTGTTCTGAAAGCAGGACGTAAGCTTGAAATTTTGGCTGAGAATAAATTGCCTGGTGACCTGTTTGCAACGCCTGCGATTGCAAGTAACTCAATCCTGATTCGAAACGAATTTTCACTCTATCGTATTGGAAATAAACCCTAAATTCGCTTTTGAGTAAAGATTATGTTATTTTTGATTGACAATATATAAAATTGGAATTGTCATAAAACCAGAATATTTTTAGGACAACTTCAGGTGTATTTTGATTGGAAATCTTTAACCAACAGAATAGATGAAAAATAGCACTCAAATTGGTTTGAAAGGGGCTCTTATAACCCTGCTCAGAATGTCAATTGGCTGGCATTTTTTTTATGAAGGAGTCGTGAAACTATTTGCCGAAAAGTGGAGTGCCTATTCCTTCCTGGCCAATACCTCCGGTTTTTTATCCGGTTTTTATCACTGGTTTTCGGTTTCACCCTCACTCATGAAAGTTGTTGATATCCTGAATATTTATGGTTTGATTATTATAGGATTAGGATTATTTCTGGGATTTTTTGTTCGGTATATCGCAATTTCAGGAGCTCTTTTATTAACACTCTATTATTTTGCCTATCCACCTTTTGGTGCATCATTGCTAGGAACTGGTGAGGGTCATCTGTATATCGTTGACAAATTATTTATTGAAGCTATTGCACTAATTTATATTGCATTGGCAAAAGAAACCGGATTTGGAATAGATTTGCTCCGCCACAGGATGACTATTTTGAAAAAAGAGGACCCTATTCTGAAGAATTCCTCTGCCGAGGCGGATATTAAAAGTCGTAGAGAAGCGCTGAAAAATTTGTTTACTTTACCTGCACTTGGTTTGATGGGGTGGGGAGCTTTCAATAACAGCAAAAAGTATGATGTTGATGTGATGACGGGTGCGACAATTCAGGTGAAATCGACAGCGCTGGCTGAACTTAAGGGAGTCCTTCCCAAGGGAAAAATAGGTAAGCATCAGATCAGCAGGCTGGTGGCAGGAGGAAATTTGATCGGGGGTTGGGCCCATTCCCGCGATCTGATTTATGTATCATCCTTATTCAAAGCGTATAACACAGAAAAAAAGGTTTATGAGACCCTCTTATTGGCTGAAAATGCCGGCATTGATACCATTAATATTGGGTTTGTTTCCAATCCGTTGATGGCTAAATATAAGAAAGCTACCGGAAGTAAGATTAAGGTCATATCGCAGGTAGCTCCGAACATGAAGAAGGGGGATATTTATGAACAGATTAATGGAGCTATCGATAGTGGCGCTGATATCCTTCAGATACAGGGGAACTGGTG
>CAIXCY010000021.1 GCA_903918045.1 uncultured Bacteroidia bacterium | reverse complement strand
CGGTGATATTGGTGTTGGGGGTCGCGAGATCGGTTACCTATTTGGACAATACAAGCGTATTCGGAATGAGTTTACGGGCGTCCTTACCGGAAAGGGTCTTGGTTGGGGTGGTTCACTGATTCGCCCTGAGGCTACAGGTTTCGGGGCAGTTTATTTTGTTCAGCACATGCTTAAAGAGATGGGGCAGGAGGTTAAAGGTAAGGTGTTCAGTGTTTCGGGTTTCGGCAATGTGGCCTGGGGAGCAATACTGAAGATTAACGAACTTGGGGGTAAGGTTGTCACCGTTTCAGGACCTGACGGATATATCTACGATCCGGAGGGAATCTCAGGCCGGAAGGTTGAATATCTTCTGGAACTTCGCGAAAGTAATAACGACGTTGTTGCACCCTATGCTGAAGAATTTGGAGTTCAATTTTTCCCTGATGCAAAACCATGGGAGGCTAAAGTGGACATCGCCTTGCCTTGCGCCACACAAAATGAACTTGATGAAGAGGATGCCCGGAAATTGATGGAAAATGGTTGCACGCTTGTAGCAGAAGTTTCGAATATGGGTTGTACCTCGGGTGCTGTGAACTATTTTGTAAATAATCAATTCATCTTTGCTCCGGGGAAGGCGGTTAATGCCGGCGGAGTTGCAGTCTCAGGACTTGAAATGTCGCAAAACAGCATGCGGTATAACTGGACTACCGAGGAGGTAGACAAACGGCTTCACCTGATTATGCATGATATTCATAACACCTGCACAAAACATGGTAAAACAGGAGATTATATCAATTATGTCAAAGGGGCAAATGTCGGGGGGTTTGTGAAAGTCGCCGAAGCGATGCTTGCGCAAGGATTGGTATAATAAATCCGATAATCCGACAATTTGGTAATTCGACAATTCAGTAATTTGACAATTTGATTTTCAGAAGCTGATTGATTGAATATTTAAATCATACGAAATTATTCAGCCACATAAAGAATCCCGGACGTTGCCGCCCGGGATTTTTATAGGATTCCCCTTTAAACCGATCAGATAATCAGTTTATAACCTTTACCATGGACATTGATGATCTCAATTCCTTCCTCCGATTTCAGATGCTTTCTGAGTTTGGTAATGTAAACATCCATACTTCTGGCATTAAAATAGTTGTCGTCAACCCAGATTGTCTTGAGGGCGAAATTTCGCTCCAGAATCTTATTTGCGTTGACACACAAGAGTTTAAGCAGGTCAGACTCCTTGGTTGTCAATTTCGTATTATCATTGGCATCCGATAAGGTCTGCTTACGGGCATCAAAGATAAACCGTCCCAATTTGAAGATTGTTTGAGAATTGTCCCCTTCCCCGCTGGTCCTGCGTAAAATAGCTTCAATCCTGAACAAAAGTTCCTCCATGCTGAATGGTTTGGTCATATAATCATCGGCACCAATCTTAAACCCTTCAATCACGTCATCTTTCATGCTTTTGGCAGTCAGAAAAATGATGGGAATATCAGTATTAAGCATTCTGATATCTTTTGCTAATGTGAATCCATCTTTTTTTGGCATCATTACATCGAAGATGCAAAGATCGTACTGATTTTTCTGAAATCCTTTATACGCAACTTCTCCATCAGGATACAAGTCGGTATCGTAACCTTTTGCAATGAGATATTCCCGGAGCAATAGCCCAAGATTTTCATCATCTTCTGCAAGAATCACTTTAGTTCTCTTTTCCATAATTCTGAGTCTGTTTTAATGGGAAATATAATCTGAATCGTGTACCTTTCCCTAAGGTACTGTCAACTTTTATTCTACCGTTATGAACGTCAATAATTCGCTTTACATACGACAATCCAAGTCCAAACCCTTTCACATTATGCACATTCCCGGTAGGAACACGATAAAACCTTTCGAAGATCTGCGACTGATGCTCTTTTGGGATTCCAATTCCATGATCTTTAACCTGAACGATTGCCCATCCGTTTTTGTTCTCGGTTGAAAGCTCTATCAAAGGGGTCGTTTTACTGTATTTTACTGCATTATCAAGCAAATTGAAGATTACATTTGTTATATGAACTTCATCACCTCTGATAAACGGATTTTCAGCCAACAGATCGGTCTTTAATTCTCCGTTTTCATTGGTTACCCTAATCTCAAAATTGGAGGCAACCGTTTCGGCGAGTTTATTTAAATCAAGTTGTGTAAACTTCAGCTTCAATCTCCCTTCGTTGAAGACAGCCATCTGCAATACTTTTTCAACCTGATTGCTCAACCTCTTACTCTCATCAAAAATCACGCCGGAAATGTGATCCATTGTTGACTGTGACAAAGAGACCGATGAATCTCTGAGCATCTGCGAGGCCAGCGATATAGTAGATATTGGGGTCTTGAGTTCATGAGTCATATTGTTGATGAAATCATTTTTAATCTGGGATATTTTCTTTTGACGCAAAATAATCTGGAGCGTCACAATAAAAATACCGATTATCATCAAGGTAAGAATTAATGAAGGGAAGACCAGGAACGATGCAGATTTAAAGAAACTATTGTTCTGATCCGGAAAATAGATACAAAGATAATCAGGCTTTATGGGTTGATCATCAGATAATAACAACCTTTTGTATAATGTTGACCGCTTTCCTGGTTTATAGTCCTTACTCCCCATGATATGTGTGCTTTTCCCATCAATCTGGGTCAGAATCGTAAATTTATAATCGAGGAGAATATCATTCCTTTTAAGCGCAGAATCCAGAGCCTGTCCAAGAATTTCGGTTGGAAACCGCAATGAAAGGGGTAATTCAGACCGCTCTTTCATATAATTCTGATACCTGAGCTTTTGAGCATCCTGTGCGCTTTTTCTGTTGTAGACGTGTTGGAAACTTTGAACCTGTGTCTGAGAAAAAAAATTCGAATGTTCGTTAATACCCCCTTTTGAATCGGTACTGATAAATTTTTGTGAGACTAAGATTTCGCCGCTTTTTTCCAGTACACTCAGTGGTGCCACACGGTCTGAGTTTGGAAAAAGACCCGTTGAATTGGAGGGATAATCACTTTGATCAGCGTCGAGCGCATAAAACTGATTGATCTCAAACATATCAAGGGCATCTGTCACATCCTGTAAAGCTTTATACGTTTGAGTTCTGAAATTTTTCTCCTGCAAATCTGCGGTATGTTTGATTGTCATCATCTGTACGACAATCAAAAATACGGCGGCCAGAGCCATTGCCACACTTAACGTATATATCATCCTTCTACTCATCGAAACAAAGATAAAGGTATTAATG
>CAIXCY010000020.1 GCA_903918045.1 uncultured Bacteroidia bacterium | reverse complement strand
TTCAATGATATACCTGGTAGAAGCTTTCTTCTTCGAACGGGTTTTAAATCCTTTCGCAAGTAATCCTTTACGTGAACGTGGGTGACCACCGGAAGCACGGCCTTCTCCACCACCCATTGGGTGATCGACAGGGTTCATAACAACACCGCGGACCCTAGGACGACGTCCTTGCCAACGGCTTCTACCGGCTTTACCTGATCTCTCAAGGCCATGGTCTGAGTTTCCGACGGTACCTACCGTTGCACGGCATGTAACAAGTACCATACGGGATTCGCCAGAGGGGAGTTTTATGATGGCGTATCGTCCTTCACGCGAGGTAAGTTGCGCATATGTACCGGCAGACCGGGCCATGATGCCTCCCTGTCCGGGATGCAACTCAATGTTATGAACGATTGTGCCTAGAGGTATTTTGGCTAATGGAAGTGCATTACCGATTTCGGGAGCTACTTCTGCACCAGAAAGAACGGATTGTCCCACCTGGAGACCATTCGGTGCAAGCATGTAACGTTTTTCCCCATCGGCATAGATCAAAAGTGCAATGCGAGCCGTACGATTTGGGTCGTACTGGATCGAATCTACTCGTGCCGGAATACCATCTTTCTCTCTTTTGAAATCGATCACACGGTATTTCCTCTTATGCCCTCCACCTATATACCTCATTGTCATTTTACCGGCGCTATTGCGACCACCGGTACTCTTCATGGGCCTTAACAATGATTTTTCAGGTGTGTTGCCAGCTGTAACGGTCTCAAAGGTACCTGCAATCTTGTGCCTTTGTCCCGGAGTTACTGGTTTTAACTTTCTAACTGCCATCTCTTACTTTAGATATTGCTGTAAAAATCAATACTATCTCCTTCGGATAATGTGACAAGCGCTTTTTTATAAGCATTCATCCTTCCGCTAATAACCCCACCTTTTGTAAAGCGGGATTTTAATTTTCCGGCATACACCATTGTGTTAACAGTGACAACCTTAACACCATAGATTTCCTCTACGGCTTTTTTGATCTCGTGCTTGTTTGCCTTCTTATCTACCCTGAAGCCATAACGGTTATACTTCTCCGTTATGAGGTTCATTTTCTCGGTTACGATGGGGCGAATCAAAATATCTAACATTGTCTTACGCGTTAAATCTTAAATAATTCTTCCACTTTATTCACAGAACTTTCAACCAAAATAATCTTATTGGCGCGCATTATCTTGTAAGTGCTTAATTCTGAGGCGATTACAATCTCTACGTTCTGTAAATTTCTGGAGGACAAATATATATTTTTATTTGCTTCCGGTAACACGATTAATGATTTTTTATCACTAAGATTCAGATTATTCTGAATAGCCACAAATTCTTTTGTTTTTGGGGCGTCAAAAGAGAAATCTTCCATTACCATAATGCCATTGGCCTGTGCTTTGTAGGTCAGCGCCGATTTACGTGCAAGCTCTTTGAGCTTTTTGTTCAGCTTGAAATGGTAGTCTCTTGGGCGGGGGCCGAAAATACGTCCTCCACCACGGATTGTACCAGATTTCCGGCTTCCTGCACGTGCACCACCTGTACCCTTTTGACGTTTGATCTTACGGGTTGATCCCGCAATTTCACCACGATCTTTAGCCTTGTGCGTTCCCTGACGTTGATTGGCCAGGTATTGCTTCACGTCGAGATAAATCGCGTGATCGTTGGGTTCCACCGCGTAGATTTCTGAATTCAGTTCTACGATTCTGCCGGTTTCTTTCCCTGCTGTATTAAAGATTGCGATTTCCATTACTTCTCGAGGATTAAGTATGAACCATTAGGTCCCGGTACGGAACCCTTAACTATCACCAGATTATTCTCAGGAATAACTTTCAAAACTTCGATGTTTTGAACAGTTACCTTGATTCCACCATGACGTCCTGCCATGCGCATTCCTTTGAATACACGTGAAGGGTACGATGATGCACCAACAGATCCCGGTGCACGCAGCCTGTTGTGCTGACCGTGTGTGCTCTCGCCAACGCCACCAAAACCGTGACGGCGAACAACACCCTGGAATCCTTTACCTTTTGAATACCCTGTGATGTCGATTAGATCTGAAGCTTCCAATACATCTACTGTAATGATATCTCCAAGTTTTACATCACTCCCGAAGCTGTCGAACTCAACAACCTTTTTCTTCGGAGCGGTACCGGCCTTTTTGAAGTGGCCGATTTCGGGCTTCGTCGCATGTTTCTCTTTCTTATCCAGAAAGCCTAACTGAATCGCCTCATAACCATCCTTTTCGATGGTACGAATCTGCGATACAGCACATGGACCTGCCTCAATCACAGTGCATGGGATGTTTTTCCCCTCAACACTGAATACGGAAGTCATTCCGATTTTCTTTCCAATTAATCCTGGCATTTTTTACTGATTAAGCAGTTTAATAATTACACTTTAATTTCTACCTCGACACCACTTGGCAATTCAAGTTTCATTAGGGCATCGATCGTTTTAGCGGTACTACTGTAAATGTCGATCAACCTTTTGTAGGATGACAGTTCAAATTGCTCCCTTGATTTTTTATTTACAAAGGTTGCTCTCAAAACGGTAAAGATTCTGCGGTGCGTTGGAAGTGGAATTGGTCCGCTTACAATGGCGCCCGTTGATTTTACGGTTTTGACAATCTTCTCGGCTGACTTGTCAACCAGATTGTGATCGTACGATTTCAGTTTGATTCTAATTCTCTGACTCATGATAAGAACGTATTTATAGATTGTTTTATAACAATTCTGTTTTACCTTTTACCGCCTCGAGTACTGCAATAGCAATATTCTTAGGTACTTCGGCATAATGTGAGAACTCCATAGAGGAGGTTGCACGGCCTGAAGACAATGTACGTAAAGTAGTTACGTATCCGAACTGCTCGGCAAGAGGAACTTTTGCCTTCAGTACACGGGCTCCGAACTTGGAATCCATACTTTCGACATGACCCCGGCGGCGGTTCAAATCCGATACAATATCACCCATGTAATCATCTGGTGTTACTACTTCAACTTTCATAATTGGCTCAAGCAAAACTGGTTTTGCTTTGGAAGCTGCATTTCTGAAAGCCTGTTTGGCACAAAGTTCAAAAGAGAGGGCATCGGAGTCAACCGGATGGAACGATCCGTCCACAAGGGTAACCTTAAGATTCTCAATTTTAAATCCGGCAAGCGGTCCGTTATTAAGTGATTCCTTGAACCCTTTTTCAACAGCAGGGATAAATTCACGGGGAATAGTTCCCCCTTTAATCATATCGACAAACTGTAAGCCTGAAACACCTTCGTCTACAGGACCAACTTTTACGCTGATATCTGCATATTTACCACGACCACCACTCTGTTTCTTGAATACTTCACGAAGTTCAACTTCCTTAGTAACAGCTTCTTTGTATGAAACCTGGGGAGCTCCCTGGTTACATTCAACCTTAAATTCACGTTTTAGGCGATCCACGATAATTTCAAGGTGAAGCTCACCCATACCGCGAATAACTGTCTGACCGCTATCTTCGTCTGTTCTAACCTGGAAGGTTGGATCTTCTTCAGCAAGTTTCTGTAACCCGTTGGATAACTTGTCGATATCGTTCTGAGTTTTAGGCTCAATTGCAATACCAATTACCGGTTCCGGGAAGGTCATTGACTCAAGAATGATCGGATGATCAAGGCTACAAAGGGTATCCCCTGTACGGATATCTTTAAATCCTACAGCTGCACAAATATCACCGGCTTCGATGATATCACGTGGCTGTTGTTTGTTTGCGTGCATCTGGAAAAGACGTGAAATACGCTCTTTCTTACCGGTACGCATATTTAAAACGTACGAACCTGCATCAATCTTACCCGAATAGACACGGATAAAACAGAGACGACCTACGAATGGATCGGTAGCAATTTTAAAAGCCAGTGCAGCCAAAGGCTGATCGATTGAAGGTTTACGTTCAATCATAGCATCGGTATCGGGATCTTTTCCTTCAATTGAACCAATGTCCAAAGGATTAGGAAGGAATGCACAAACTGCATCGAGCAAAGTCTGAACCCCTTTGTTTTTAAAAGCAGATCCGCAAAGCATTGGGATAATAACTCCAGAGAGTGTCGCTTTACGAATAACGGCGATGAGCTCATCCACAGTGATACTGTCAGAATCCTCAAAGAATTTCTCCATGAGTACTTCATCCTGTTCAGCTACAGATTCAACCATTTTATCCCGCCACTCTTTCGCTAATTCATACAAATCAGCAGGAATTTCTTCGGTATCGTATTCAGCTCCCATGGCCTCATTGTGCCAATAGAGTGCCTTCATACGGATAAGGTCAATAATCCCTTTGAAATTTTCTTCAGCTCCGATAGGCAACTGGATTGGAACCGGGTTTGCACCAAGTTTTTCCTTAATGTCACTGTAAACGCTAAAAAAATCAGCGCCGGCACGGTCCATTTTATTGATAAAGGCGATTTTAGGTACGCCATATTTTTCAGCCTGTCTCCAAACGGTTTCAGACTGTGCTTCTACACCACCAACGGCGCAAAATGTAGCCACGGCTCCATCGAGAACCCTGAGCGAGCGCTCCACCTCAACGGTGAAGTCAACGTGACCCGGGGTGTCAATAATATTAATCTGATGGACAATATCATTATACGTCCACTCCGTGAAAGTCGCAGCAGAAGTAATAGTAATACCGCGTTCCTGTTCTTGTGCCATCCAGTCCATGGTTGCGGCACCATCGTGTACTTCACCGATACGGTGAACTTTACCGGTGTAAAACAAAATCCTCTCAGAGGTTGTCGTTTTACCCGCATCGATGTGAGCCATGATACCAATGTTCCTGGTATTTGTAAGATCCCTTTTAGCCATTATATTTGATACTGATATCTTCTGTTTGATTCAATTAAAACCGGAAATGAGCAAACGCACGGTTTGCTTCTGCCATTCTGTGTGTATCTTCTTTCTTTTTAAATGCTCCACCTTCTTCGTTATAAGCGGCAAGCGTTTCAGCTGCTAGTTTCTCAGCCATAGAGTGGCCTGAGCGTTTGGTAGCATACTGGATTAAGTTGTGCATGGAAATAGCCACTTTGCGTTCTGGACGGATCTCCATCGGAACCTGAAAGTTGGCACCACCCACACGTCTGCTTTTTACCTCCACAGCGGGGGTAATATTCAGCAAACCTTTTTTCCACACATCAAGCGGGGAAACTTCACTGTCTTTCATCTTTTTCTCAACGATATCGAGTGCATCGTAGAAGATTTTGAAAGCAATGGATTTTTTGCCATCGAACATCAGACTGTTGACAAATCTTGTCACCAGAGCGTCTTTAAACTTTGGGTCAGGCAAGATGACCCTTTTCTTTGGTTTTGTTTTTCTCATCTTAGTTACACATTGTTTGTGTTATTCGAATCGGTTGTTGTTCAGTCTTCAGTTTATTATAGTCTGCTCCAGGCAAACCCTTACTCAACCAAACCTCCAAACAAATAACTAATTTTTAATTACTTTTTCTTTTTAGTAGCTGCTACAACCTGTCCTGGTTTTGGACGTTTTGTTCCGTATTTGGAACGACGTTGTTTCCGACCTTCAACTCCTGCGGTATCCAATGCACCACGGATAAGGTGATAACGTACACCAGGTAAGTCCTTTACACGACCACCGCGAACCAGCACAATCGAGTGCTCCTGCAGGTTGTGTCCTTCACCGGGGATGTAAGCATTTACTTCCTTCTGATTGGTTAACCGAACCCTGGCAACTTTTCTCATAGCCGAGTTTGGTTTCTTAGGCGTCGTGGTGTAAACACGAACACATACGCCCCTTCGTTGCGGGCAAGAGTTAAGCGCCGGAGATTTGCTCTTATCTTCGATACTTACCCTCCCTTTACGTACTAACTGTTGAATAGTAGGCATAAACGTTTTTAAATTTTGAAATTATATAATACACACGAAAATGAACTCAATTCTATTCCACTTTCAAGTAGAGATCTCCGTTATGATCAATTCCGACCGGACGGATCTTCCCCAAAATGGACTGCAAAAGTACACAATTTCACAATAAAACAATCACTTGGTTGAAAAAAAACTAATATTATTCAAAAGTTTTACGTGGCAATGAGTTAAAGGTTTTAATCCTGTTTTATAAATTGCCTTATTGAAAACCTTTTTTAGCTCCCTTTTTGCGCCATTTCTTCCCAATACAAGAATGCCTGCAGATAAAAAAACATATTCTAAAACATGTTTTTCCAATCCTCCAAAAATGGAAATATTTTTTCAAAATTTATTATTCGCTATAAATCAACGGTATAAAAAACAGATTATCCAATATTTTAAAATATTACAAAAATGTTACAATTGGTGCGTAAAATTGGAAATTTTCAAAATATTGCTATTTTTGGTGTCATAGTAAAATAATCATCCCAGTTAAGACCGATATAATCCGATAACGTTTTTTTCGGACACTATTATTTTTTATCCGCTTAACGTCAGAACTACAGCCCCGGAAGATCGTGATCTCCTCCGGAACCATCGTGCTGTTTATGCTTGATTATTAATCGTTTATTAGTTTTGTTTGTATTTGGGATCCTGAATTTACAGGTCTCAATTTATGAGTGTTGATGAATTAAATTGAGTTTCGAATATAGATTCTTAAATTTTTATCTAAATTTTATCACATGAAAGTATTTCAAACTAATGAGATCCGAAACATTACTGTAATTGGTAATTCGGGCGCCGGGAAAACCACCCTTATTGAGACGATGCTCTTTGAGGGTGGTATAATCAGTCGAAGAGGCGATGTAAAAAGCAAATCGACTGCATCAGATTACAACCTTGTAGAACAGGAGTATGGCAATTCGGTACACCCGACGGTGCTTTATACCGAATTTGATGGCTGCAAGATTAACATCATCGACACTCCCGGGATGGACGACTTCGTTGGAGGCGTAATCCCTGCACTCAGCGTAGCGGCAACCGGACTTCTGTTGCTTAATGCCGTAAATGGCGTCGAAGTTGGGACGGAGATTGCCAACCGGAAAGCTGAGCGGTTTCACAAACCCCTAATTTTTGTGGTCAACCATCTCGATCACGAGAATAGTAACTGGGACAATACAATTGAAATGGCGAAGACCACTTTTGGAAACAAGCTGGCCATCGTCCAATACCCGTTGAATCCGGGTACTGCCTATAATAAGGTTATTGATGTACTGAAGATGAAAATGCTCCAATGGGGACCAAACGGAGGAGCGCCCGAAATACTTGACATACCTGCATCTGAACTTGAACGTGCCGAGGAGGTACACAACCAGCTTGTCGAAATGGCTGCCGAAAACGATGAGGCTTTGATGGAACTCTTCTTTGAGCAGGGGAATCTGAATGAGGACGAAATGCGTAAGGGGATAAAACTCGGAATGCTTGACCGGAGTCTCTTCCCTGTATTTTGCACCTGTGCAGCGCGCGATATGGGAATTCGTCGTCTGATGGAGTTTATAATCAATGTGGCTCCGCATCCGGGAGAACTTGCTCCTGTTGAAACAGTCGACGGAAAATTTGTGAAAATCGACAGTCACGGCCCTACCTCCATTTTTGTATTCAAAACAGCCATCGAACAACACGTTGGTGAGGTTACCTATTTTAAAGTGATCTCGGGAATTCTGAAAGAGGGTATGGATCTTGTAAATACTACCAAAAATTCGAAAGAGAGGATCTCTCAGATTTATGCAGTTGCCGGGAAGAGCCGGACCAAAGTGTCCGAGATGCACGCTGGCGATATAGGAGCCACCGTAAAACTGAAAGACGTTAAACATAACCACACCTTATGTGATAAGGATGCAGAGATTAATTTCCCACCTTTAGCCTATCCGGCTCCGCGCTATACCACTGCAATCAAAGCGGCCAATGAGTCTGACGAGGAGAAAATGGGTGAATACCTCCATAAACTCGCAGAAGAAGATCCAACCTATGTGATTGAATATTCGAAGGAGCTTAAACAAATTCTGCTTCACGGCCAGGGTGAATACCATATTAATACGTTAAAATGGTATTTTGACAATATTTATAAAATTGATATTCAATTTTTGAAACCAAAAATCCCTTACCGGGAAACCATTACCAAAACCTCTCCGGGAGATTACCGTCATCGTAAACAGAGTGGCGGATCCGGACAATTTGGGGAAGTGCATATGGTGATCGAACCTTATGAAGAGGGTATGCCAGCCCCGGATATGTATAAGATTGACGGGAAGGAGATGAAGATAAGTTTACGCGGAACAGAAGTGACTGAACTTCCATGGGGAGGGAAACTTGTTTTCTGTAATTGCATCGTCGGAGGTTCCATCGACGCCCGATTCCATCCTGCAATCCTCAAAGGGATCATGGAGAAGATGGAGGAGGGTCCGCTCACAGGATCTTATGCCCGCGATATCCGCGTTTGCATCTACGACGGGAAAATGCACCCGGTTGACTCGAACGAAATCTCATTCCGCCTCGCCGGACGCAACGCGTTCAGCGCCGCATTTAAAAGCGCGGGACCTAAAATCCTCGAGCCAATATACGATGTTGAAGTCCTAGTCCCTGCCGATCGTTTGGGCGATGTCATGGGCGATCTTCAGGGACGACGTGCCTTAATCATGGGGATGAGTTCTGAGAAAGGTTTTGAGAAAATCATAGCCAAGGTTCCTCTCAAAGAGATGAACAAATATTCAACCTCGTTGAGTTCAATCACACAGGGTCGCGCAATGTTTACACTCAAATTTTCAAACTACGAAAAGGTCCCTGCTGAAGTTCAGGATGAGCTGCTCAAAGCTTATGAAGCAGAACAACACGCAGAAGAATAACCATTTTAATCAATCCTATTATAAGCCGTCATCTTCGTTAAGGGGCGGCTTATTTTATGCCTTATAATTGAAAAGGATGAAACCGGGCGGCTCCATCCTTTTACTAAAACTAACCAAACTAACTAACCTAACTAAACCTAAACTTATGAAAAAAAATGTAATACAAACATAGGGTCGTTCTCAGTGATTTCCAAATTATTAATGTTAATAAAAAGTAAAATAAACAAGGTGATTATTTTACTTTTTATTAAAGTTGAAATACTCTTTTAATGCGTTGAGGCTTATTTTTAGCAACTATGTTTTGGAAAGTTCTCTTTCGTTTAGTAGGTTTGCCGCACATTTTTTCCTTATCCCAGACATATTTAAAATCCTGAATAATAGGTAAATAATATAAATAATCCAGCAAAATTATGAAATTGAAGGCCTTTAACTATTCATTTTTAAACTTGTTTGTAATCACGCTGTTGAACGGATTCCTTTTAGTTGGTCCGGAACGAATCTTTAGTCAAAATCCTGTAAATCAAAATGATTCAAAATATATTCGTGTAATTCCAAGGGATGGTAAGTTACTACGCAGTGAACTGTGGCAACCATTTGACACTAAGAAGGCAAATGGTGACTTCTTTGTATCGCCCAAAGGGGATGATAGCTGGTCCGGCACACTCGATTCTCCAAACGCTACCCATACCGATGGTCCATTTGCAACAATTCCAAGAGCTAAAAAAGCCGTAAGAGAATTGAAATCAAAAGTATACCTTCCGAAAGGCAAGGCTATCGATGCCCGATATGCCGGATCTGACCACCCCTTCGGCAAAGGGAAGGATATCGTAGTCTATATTCGTGAGGGGTTTTACACACTAACCGAATCGTTAATCTTCACCCCGGAAGATGGCGGTGAACGGGTGGAGACCAATCTTCCCTCTGGTGCATTTGAGTGGCACCATTTACGGGATAACTATGTCACCTACGCGGCCTATCCAGGTGAAAAGCCTATTATTTCAGGTGCAGTTCCCGTCAAAAATTGGAAAAAAAATGGAAATGTCTGGATTGCACCATTTGATCAGAACGAGGTTTCTTCCCTCAATTCAAACAGCACCAAACAGATTCTGGCGAGGTATCCAAACGAAGGTTATCTAACCCTGGGAAAAACGCCTGCTTCGACATCGGAAATACCATTTAAAGCCGGTGATCTGAAGTCCTGGAAGGAGATGGAGGATAATCGTATCGTAATTTTGCTACGGTGGAGAACAGCCTATAACTCAGTCGCGAAAATTGACGAGAAGCATCAAATCGCCTATCTTAAAGAACCGGAGGATGGCCCCGGAAAGAACAACGGTTTACTTGTCGTTCCCCCCCGGTACTATATGGAGAACATCAAAGAGCTGCTGGATGCCCCGGGAGAATGGTTTTTTGATAAAAAAAATCGTGAAATCAGTTACATACCACAGGCAGGGTTAACTGATCCAAATTTGGCCAATATCTCTGTTCCGATGATTAACAGGTTGGTTCAGGTGCAGGGAGCTGAAAATAATCCAGTACGCAACCTTCGATTTTATGGGTTAACGTTTGAAGGGGCGAAAGAGAATTTCAGAAATTATCCGCACCATTACGAACCGACTCAGGGGTGCGTTGCCATAACCTATGACTTTGCAACAGATTGTGAATTTGCCCACTCCGAATTACATGCCTGTGGCGGTGTCGGAATGTCTGTAGGCACAGGCTGCTATGGCGTACGCATCTTCAATTCTACCTTTGACGGTCTCGAACAAGGTGCATTAAATATAAGCGGAACCGGAGATTTAAAAAACGGAAAGCTAAGCCAGATCAATCACGAAACACTGGTTGATCACAATGTTTTTTCTTCCTGTGGACTGGGCGGGGGAATAACACTGGGGGTCGGCGGGACAATTCACACAACTATTTCGCACAACTATTTTACAAAGTCTGGCAGGCCCTATACGATTGACATTGGTTCCGGCGGTCTGGAAGGGACCATAACCGGCGATGTTGTCGTAGAATATAATCATTTTGAAGATGTTCAGAATGATGCCGATGATGCGGGAGTTATTGTAGTTACCGGAATGACCACGAATTCTTCTGTCCGAAATAATATTATTCACCGTGTACATCGCGGATTCTTCAGCGACAATGTCGCCTTCTGGTTCGATAACATGTCGAGCAACTGGAATGTCAATAAGAATATCTATTTCGATCTTGAGCAGGGGGATATGAAGACCTGCGGAACCTATCTGATCAACAACGACTATTCAGACAATTTCCTTATTGAAACGCCGAAGAATCTGCCGGAGAAATTCATC
This sequence comes from uncultured Bacteroidia bacterium, assembly GCA_903918045.1. Classification (GTDB taxonomy): domain Bacteria; phylum Bacteroidota; class Bacteroidia; order Bacteroidales; family Prolixibacteraceae; genus JAAFHB01. The sequence goes on along the minus strand of CAIXCY010000020.1, from coordinate 15,259 downwards.
GAAGGAAAACCCGATTTTGCCTGTTCAAATTTGCAGATTACCCTGCATGGAAAACCTGTTAACGGGCCGGTTCCTACCGGATCACTGATTAAAATTAAAGCTGATGTGTTTAACACGGGCAGTTCCGGAGTAGCTGATGTTTCGTTGTTATCCGACCGCAAAACGGTCGAAGAAAAGTCCTTTCCGGTTATCCGTAATAATTCACGTACTATTGAATTTGAACTTCGGCTAAACAATCCGGGCAGTCGGGATATTTCTGTAGCGGAAACAACACCCCAAACAATTGTCGTTCAGGGCGAAATTCCGAAAATTTCGGTTGATAAGATTCAACTCTCTGAGGACCGTGTGCTTTATGGCGAAACAGTACGTGTCACTGCCATAGCCACTAATTTACAGAGCTCAGAGGTCTCAACAGAAATTCAGATGAACTCCAGGGAAAAGGTTCTAAATAGTCAGACCGTTATGTTAAAAGGGAAGGAGTCAAAAGTGGTCTCGTTCGATATTTTACCCGAAGTGGGAAGTTATCCAATACAGATAGGAAACAGCGACGAATTAATGCTCACAGTCCTGAAATGCAATGAAATTGATGTAACAAAACAAAAATTAAATACCTATATTTCACCTAAATCGAAACCTTCAAGCGTTGAGTTTGTCCAAAAGGAGAACAGGTATATTTTGAAGGCGAGCGGGTGGGATTTTTACCATGCAGAGGATGCCTACGCTACTGTTTACCTCAAAAAAATAAAAGGTGATTTCGTTTCGACAGTCAAAATTGCCTCCTTTGGAAACCGCACAAGCGAGTGGTTCCGGACAGGTCTGTTTGTCCGGAATGATATCAGCAGGAGTTTTGATGTGGACAGAGGGAGTCTGGGATCGGTGCTTATGTTCTCCACCCCCGGACGTGCAGGTATCGAGTATGATGAATTTGGAAACGGCTGCATGCACAAGGCGGCCAGCGAAAACCTTCCGGAGAACTCCCCCACTCCGATATGGATTAAACTGGAGCGTCATGGCGATCGGTTTACAGGTTACATCAGCCTCGATGGGAACAACTGGATGATCCGTCGTCAAACAAACCTGATCCCCGGCCTCCAAAAAGAGATTAATCTAGGCCTGGCAGCTGGTTCACCAGACCAAAAACAATATACTGTCGAGTTTGTAGCGTGGAAGATTAAAGTGGAGGATCAATAAGTTGAAATGTTTATTATTCAATTACCCGGGCAACAAGATATTTAGAGAAAATTTCAGGAAGGAGTTTCAGAATAAAGGCCATTATTTTGCCAATTTTATTAATGAATTATGGACAGAAATATCAATGACTTCTTCGTTCACTACCATATCATTCAGGTAGTGTTTATCGTTATCTGAAATTGCGCCTCCAGTAACAGCCTCGACTGACTCCATTTCTAATAATCTTGGTTTATAAAACATGTCGGATTCATAACCGTAGGTCAATTTGGTAGCAATTATTTTATCGGTTTGTGCTGCTGGTAAGTCCACAGATTTTATTTTTGATCCGGAATGTGGGTTATTCTTGGGAGTAATTTCATCATTGGGTGCAGCGTGATTTTTAATCCTGGCTTCAGGAATTACAAAGCCTAAAGCTGCTTTTTCGCCAATTGAATCTATTACAGTTAATGGCTTATTTAGAGTGGACTGTATGGATTCAATAAGTCTTATGGCTTCCGATGCATTTATACGAACAAGCTCGCTTCTATCCAAAAGGGAGTGTTTAAGTATATCTAACGCCCTGGAATCACCTATTTGACCTAATGAGGTTGCAGCTGTACACTTTACCAGCTCCGAAGGATCCTTTAAAAAGATAAGTAAAGGATCTACCGTTCTCTTGTCTTTTTTCCCACCCAATGACCTAATTGCGGTTAGCCGAACAAATTCCCTTTGATCATTTAGATTTATAACAAGTGCTCCGACAGCCCTCAGTTTAAATAATTTTTCAATAGGTCCCTTCACTGTCTCACTAAATGCACTTTTCTTACTGTTCAGACAAATCAATAAATCTTCAACTGCTTTTTGGTCGCCAATCATTCCTAGTGCCTCGGCAGCAGCTAAATGAAACTGTTTATCGGAATTCTGCAATAAGTCCAATAACGGTACCACAGCCGAAGGATCGCCGATTTCCCCTAATGCCTGGGCCGCACACCTTCGGACATATTTGTCTTTATCAGTCAGACAATTAATTAAAGATTCAGCGGCCCACAAATGGCCGATCATTCCTAATGCCATAACCGCATTACGACGTAAATATTTATCCCTGCTCTGAAGACATTTTACCAACGGTCCGACCGCCAAAGAATCACCGATCCTGCCCAACGCTAATGCTGCATTTCGTTGAATCTGCTTATTTTTTTTCTCTAAACAGCCTACTAATGGTGAAACAGCCAAAGGATTGCCTGTTTCACCCAATTCGTTTATAATAAGGCAGACCCTTCTCGAACGTAATTTACCTAAATTTTCAATTAACTGGTTTATGGGCGATTCTTCAATAGTAATCAAAGGAATAAACTGATCTTCTTTTAGTTGAGATCCTACATCGATGTCTTCATGATTCAGAATGTCCATTCTATTTGCTGTTGATGTGAAAATAAAGTAAAGATTTCTATAAATTCAGGAGTTCATATCTGGACAAATTAGACTTTCTGCTGATTTAAAATGGGATAAACCAGTAAATTGGGTGTTAGTTTTTAATATTTCTTCCTAAGTCACATATTCTTCTCAAAATTAAAAAAAAAAGACTAGCAGTCAAATATATTTTTACATTCTTATAAACCCAGGTCAAAAGACGTAATATATTTCCACTGACGTAAGTTTTTATTGCAGCATAAAGGTATATTATTTACAGAGATTATTTTTCTGGGGGGGGGGCCTATCAATGTGATTTACCAGGTTTCGGGTCTATTTAAGATTAGTAAGGAATTAGTGGTACCAATCTTCCTGAGTTGCAAACTGACCATGAGTGGCTGCGGCATTGGATGGGATACGGACTTCAAGGAATAATTCGTGGGTACCGGAAGCGGAGTATCCGGGTATAAAACTATGGTCATAGGCATATCCCACCCTGAAATTGTGAGCCACGTTCATCGATAACAAAATGGTCATCTGCTGTGTGGAGCGGTAGGTTAATCCGACATCGAAAAGCTCTCTCGGACCACTTTGGAGCAAGGTGGGACGTTTAAACCGAAGACTCAGATTACCTTCATAAACGGTGAGGTTTGTTCGGTTTACAACCTGTAATCCAATGTGATAATTGAATAAATCCGGATCCGAATTCTTATAAATCAAAGCCCCGTACCGATGATTTGAATTCAGGAAGAACTGGTCCGAATTATTGATTGAAAGAATATGGGTTGATGAAAGACTAAATATCAGGTATTTTGATTGAAATTCAAATCCGACATTGGCATCAGGCGAAGAATACAAATCTTTTCCGTAGGGGATTGACGGATCGACCTGTGTCTCTGCCTGAAAGAGGGAACCATTTACCAAACGGTTAAATACTCCTCCGGCAATCCCCATGGCAAGCGACCAATCCTCGTTATTCGAAATTCTGAAAGCATAGGTAACCATCGGATTATAGACCTGAACCGCCCCAATCTTCTCCCCAATTAACGATAATCCAAAGGCGGAATGAAGTTTGTGAATATATCCGGATCCCTGCACGTTAAAGACAGTCGGAGCGCCCTCCACCCCGAGCCATTGCTGACGAACAGTGGAAGAGAAATAGATGTATTCGGTCCGAACAATCGACGCGGGATTATATGTTGCCCGGTTATACCAATGCGTTGCAGTACTGATGTCAGACTGCCCCATCACTTTCATTTCAGAAACCATACTGACAATGATAAACAAATATGCAATTAAGTACCTCATCTTTATAAGTTCATTTCTCTAAGGTAATATACCCCTTATGGGTTTGCACCTTGTTATTCATGCCCACAAAATCAATCAGGTAAAAATAGGTGTCCCGATCGGCGATCTTTCCTTTATAGGTACCATCCCACCCTTCTGTTCCTCTGTAAATTACTCTTCCATAGCGGTCAATAACCTGCAAGGCCACCGAAGGCATAAAAAGGTCATTTATTCCATCCCCGTTTGGAGTGAATACATTGGGAATAAACGAGTCAACAGGTATTGTTTTAGAAGCTGTTTTGGTGCAACCCACATCATTTGTGACTGTGAGTGTTATTGTATACTCTCCGGGTTTATTTGTAATATTATAGTTGTGGACAAATTCAGAGCCGGTATGGGTATTCCCATCACCCATCTCCCAAACATAACTTATAATATCCGGATGGATAGGAGTTGCTCCGGTAAGCTCCTGATGTCTCACATCCAATGAGGTGCGCGAAACATTAAAAGCCACATAAAGGTCCATAATAGGTTTTATTTCACATGGAGTAAGATCTATCTGCTTTCGGTTTGAACGATCCCCATTGGAGATGGTATCAACTGCTTCAGTATAGCTATCCTGAGAATTAACAGATTCAGTTACAAAATACTTATCATTTTTTATGTAAGGGCCTGTTACTATTTTATCGCCTGGCAGCGAAATCGTAGTGGTGCACCATGAAAAAAACGGATAAAAAAGGAGTAAGGCTAAACAGGCAATAATTTTCATCCGAAACATTTGACTTTATACAATGATCTTGTGATATTCAACAAAATGAGTTGTGAATTTTAACGCCACAAATTTATGATATAATTTCATTTTTCTGAAACAAAGAATGAATTGACCAGTTTTTAACCCGTTCTTAAATTTAGGAGGTGTCTCTCGGTGCGTAATCAGATTCAAGGTCAATCAGGTAATTGAACACAATGAATCTGAAAACCAAAAATATGCGTTAGATAGTTCAAAATTTATAAGATCAAGAAACCTTTCGTGATCATCTCCGTCTCGGGAATGATGGCGGGCGGGCGGATGAAGCATCATCTGGCCAATAACATCTCGAATCCAAGAAATACAATTTATATGTGCCGGGTACTGTGTACCGCGAACTTTGGGCGCACGGATTATTAATGGTGATCAACACTAAGGCTCATAAAAATTACGATGCTGAACGGTGGGGAATAACAAAATGAAATTGTCGTTAGTAACTACTCACGACGAACCCCTCCCCGAAGGATCGGGGCCGGCAGTTGCAAATGAGGGGGAGTAACCCTATGAAATTAAGTGACCGGGTGAATGTCCATGATTTGAAAATTCACCCGGTCGCTATCTAAAACCTAACTTTCGAGCATTTTTTTACCTTCGAGTAAGGAGAAAATATCATGGAAAACATATTCAAAAGTATATGGTTCATTCATCCATGCAGCCCGCTCCTCATCATATAATCCATCGATGTGAAAGGTGATACCATCGGGCAGATCACGTTTAAGTTTTTCGATTGAACCACGGGCAGTAATGAACCCACCAACTTCAGGTAAGTGTGCTGAAACACCCTTGTCTGTACAACTAACTATCACTTTTAACAATTTCATTTTACGCAATTTTACAACATCTCTTACTTCGCAAAACCCTTAAAACTTAATCCTGTCTGCTTTTCTATACTTTTTAAATTGTCGATTGAGATATCCTCAGAAAGTTTACCGTCAATTGTAGTGGTTCGTCGGATATTAAGGTGCTTAAATTGTCGGTGGCTAGTCCCATTTTGCCTGGCCAAATACCACCCCTGATCAACTGGTATTTTTATAACCTCCTTGACTTTAAATACTCTTTTCACGGAAAAGATATTACTGATACAAAGGTAACTAATATTGTTACTAAACACAAGTAGATCTTTGGGGAAATCTTAAAAACAAAAAAATGCCACCAAGACTCCAAAACACCAAGGTACACCAAATTTAAAACTTTTGGTGCCCATTTGGTGCCGCCTTGCAGGATTTTATTTTAACTTAAACTGAATCGGAATTGTATAGGCCACATCAACAGCTTTATCGTGTTGTTTCCCGGGGAGCCAGTCGGGCATAAGTGCAATTACCCGAAGCGCTTCGGCATCGATGTCTGCCTGAACCCCTTTTGCAACTTTTGCTTCTTCAACCTTTCCGGTACTCCTGATAATAAAGGTTACAACTACCGTTCCCTGAACATTCCCGGCTTTTGCCTGAGCAGGATATTTGACATTGGTTCCGATAAATTTCATGAGTTCCGCTTCCCCTCCCGGGAACTGAGGCATCTCCTCAACCATTACAAAGGGTTCATTTGACTTTTTCAGATGATCTTCAACCTCTTTTTTCAGACCATCCCCATCGAGTGCAAATTTTACAGGTATAGTATAGGAGACATCAACCACTTTATTGTTTTGCATTCCGGGACTCCATTTGGGCATAAGGGCAATCACGCGTGCAGCTTCTTCATCACATCCGCTGCCAATCCCGCGAACGACCTTTGTCCGGGTTACTATGCCTGTTTTGTTGATTATAAAATTAATAATAACAGTCCCTGTAATACCATTCTCTTTGGCAGCTTTCGGATATTTAACGTTATCTCCAATGAATTTCATCATTGCCCGCTCACCTCCGGGAAAGACCGGCATTTGCTCGTCCATCATAAAGGGTTGGTTAGCCTCTTCACTCAAAGGTTTGTCTTCGAACTGAAGAATTTTTGCTGGTTGATTTGTGCTCCCATTTTTCTTCAAAGTGATTAATATTACTCCGTTCGTCCCTTTATCTCCATATTTATCAGTCGCTGACTTATCTTTTAAAACATTAATCGATTCAATGGTTTCAGGATTTATTGCATCCATCTTAGCCTTGTCGATAATGATGCCATCTAAAATATACAAAGGCGGATTTTTGGAATCATTAGTTCGTGAATTGAAATCAACAAGGGAATGTGGAGTCTTCAGATGATTGGTTATCGGATAACCAACGAAGTATTTATCTTCAGGGACACCTGCAGTGGTTCCCTTTTTTAAAGTGACCTCGATCGCACCATTCTTTCCATTTTCACCATATTTTTTAATTGCATCATTTCCCTGTAAATGAGTAATATATTTTATAGATTCCGGGTCAATTTTGTTTATTTCACTAATATCTTTAACCTTACCATCTAATATATAGAGTGCAGGTGAATCTTTTCTTCCGGATTCGAATACCATACTTCCATATGCGGACATTCTGATTGTATCATTAGTTTTTGAATCAACAAAACCAAAATCCGATTTTTTATTAGCAAATCTATCGGGACTACTTACTTTTAATTTTATCTCAATTACACCATTTTTCCCTTTATCACCATACTTATCAGTCGCTGACTTATCCTTTAAAACACTGACAGATTCAATAGTTTCTGGATTTAAAACATCCGCCATTGCCTTGTCAACGATTTGTCCATTAATTATATATAATGGCGGATATTTTGGATTCTTAGTCGGTACATTAACATCCATTGGAGACGCCGAACTCTTAATATGACTCGTTATCGGATAACCAACAACATATTTAACTTCTGCACCCTCTGGTATGGCTTTCTTTTTCAAGGTTAGCTCTAGCACACCATTCTTCCCTTTATCTCCATATTTATCAGTCGCCATCTTATCCTTCAAAACATTGATGGATTCAATCTGGTCAGACTTTATCGCCCGCATCGTGTTATAATCAGTAATTTTACCATCCACATAGATTAACGGCTCTTTTTTAGGATCATCAAAAGTGATTGAATTCGCACTTTTACCATTTTCCTCTCCTGTCATTTTACTTTTGGACACAATCTCTATGACCCCAAATTTCCCTTTATCTCCATATTTATTAGTCGCAGATTGATCTTTCAGTGCCTTAATAACTCCAATATCATCCGGATTTATTGACTCCATTTTTGATTTGGTGATAACCTCACCATCAAGAAATATTAAAGGGGGATTATCGGAACTATTTTTGATAAAATCCCTTTCGAGCTGAGCAACTTGTTTTCCCAGTTCATAATGATAAGGGGGATTAACAATAAGACTCATTTCAGAGGGTGGTGAAAACGCTGTTTTTTGTTCACCATAACCAACAACGACAACTTTGTCAATGCTAACGGATGTTCTTTCCATTTTAATCACCCGGGGGTTTTCACCGTCGGCTTTGGTCAGAACGGTTTCATACCCGACATACGAAAACACCAGTTCTCCGTCCTGAGGGACATCAGTTAACTTGAAATCTCCATTTTCGTCGGTAGTTGTTCCCATAGTCGAACCTCTGAGGATTATGGAGGTCCCTGCCATAGGTTTTCCATCGGCATTAACAACTTTTCCTGTGACGCTTAACTTATTATCCTGACCACTTTTTATCAGATTAACAAAATCTGATTTTGCTTTTAGGTCCGAGGATGTAATATACTCCGGCTTCGCAAACGCATAGAAAACCAGTGCCATCAGCGGCAATATAAGCAACACCTTAAATTTTCTTAATGGGGAATGTATGTGCTTTTTCATCATTTTAAATCTTTTTTTGTTGAGTGAATAACTAAACGAATTAGCCAGGCTGATCACCGGTACCCCAAGAAGCTGGTTTAAGAGTGTCGCCCGATAAACTGCAGGATCTGAAGTGCGCTGAAGCGCTTTCTCGTCGGCAAGATATTCATGGTTCTGACGGATCAGGTGCGCGTAAACCCAAACGAAAGGATTAAACCATTGTACAAGGCAGAGGATCTCTGCAAACAGCAGATCAAACCAGTGCCGCTGCTCGATATGCTCGCGCTCATGGTTCACAATCTCCCTCGTTTCAACATCAGACGTTGAAGGATTGACAAAAACGTAGGAGAAAAATGAAAATGAGGCAGCATAATCGGGAGTGCGGACCAGCTTTACCGAGCCGGAGACCTCATAGCCGGCCTGGCGCAATTTCCGGATAACCTTTACCGTTTGCCATATCAGCCTGAAAGCCAGCCACCCGATCCCAACGGCATAACACCAATAATAAATTGGTATTGATTGGGTTGAAGTGTCAATAACCTGGGCCGAAATGCCAGAAAGGGATATATTTCCGGCGGGTTCGGAAGGAATGATTACAGCATAATGCCAGGTGTACAATGGGAATACCAGAGACGCAACAATCCCCGAAAGAAGGTAGATCCGGTTCAACTGAAAATACCGTTCATTACGCAAAACTGTTAGAAAAACGAGGGTGAAACCAGTCAGCCAGACGGCCGATTTTAAAAGGTAGATGCCAAATGTTTCCATACTATTCGGTTTTTTTGCGTTTCGCTAATTCCAACTTTGTATCCTCCAGCAGTTGCTCAAGATCTTTGATCGAAAGGTCCTTTTCGCGGGCAAAGTACGATGCCATCGCGGGGAATGAATTGTTGAAATAATCGTGCAGCAACCCGAAGAGTTGCTTCCCCGAATACTCATTTTTCATTACCAGCGGATAGTAAACAAACACCTTTCCGTAATCTTTATGTCCGATAAAACCTTTTTTCTCAAGTATTCTGATCACAGTTGATACGGTATTCCTTGCAGGTTTTGGTTCATCGAACCGGTCGCGGACGTCCTTGACCAATCCCTCTCCCATCTCCCACAGGATCTGCATCACCTGTTCTTCTGCTTTTGTTAATTGCATTGCTGTAGTTTTTAATTGTCAATCCTTCATGACAAATATACGACTATATTTATAGTCATGCAAGTGTTTGGAGAATTATTTAACTATAAAAATAGTTAAATATTATCGCACCCCGGCCCTTTACAAAGGAGAGAGTGGCAAATGGAGGAAAGATTTTATAAAAAATTCAATAATCTTTTTATTTTTGTCTTTAGAAAGGGTTGAAACCAAAAGCGTTTAAGGCGCACTTAATGCCGGATATTACAGGTCATAGTTGGTTACGAATATTCCATAAATTAAATTTCCACCAGTGAAAAATCTCATTATATCCATTTTACTGCTTCTGTCCTATCCTGGTAATTCACAGACAAAGTCCCCGGCAGAATATGTAAACCCGTTTATTGGCGCCAGTACCAATGTAGAGAAAGCCGGAGCGCTTCATGGTCTTGGCAAAACCTTTCCGGGCGCAACAACGCCTTTCGGTATGGTCCAGCTTAGTCCGAACACCATTACGGGGGGCGACAACGGTCCTGGTTACAGTTACGAACACACAACAATTGAAGGGTTTGCCTTCACACAGATGAGCGGTATCGGTTGGTATGGTGATCTGGGAAATTTCCTGGTTATGCCTACTACCGGAGATTTGAAAACTTCATCAGGAAGGGCCGATCACCCTGGGGAAGGCTACCGCTCCCACTATTTAAAGGAGGATGAGATTGCCAGAGCTGGTTATTATGCAGCCACCCTTACCGATTATAAAATCAGGGCGGAGGCTACGGCTGCGCCTCATAGTGGTATACTTCGTTTCACTTTCCCTCAAAATGAGCGCTCCCGGATTCAGATTGACCTGGCGCGCAGGGTCGGAGGAACCTCGACCGAACAGTATGTAAAAGTTGTGGATGATTATACCATCCAGGGTTGGATGAAGTGTACTGAAGAAGGTGGCGGTTGGGGAAACGGAGATGGCAAGCCAAATTATACGGTTTATTTTTATGCGAAGTTCAGCAAACCACTTAAAAACTATGGAGTGTGGAGTGCTGCTATCCCTGAAAACCAAAAGCGAAAGCGCGAGAATATCGAAAGTGAGAGCTATCGTGAACTCATTTCAATGGCAAAAATAGAGCCAGGGTGTCGTGAGAAAAGGGGAAAACACCTTGGATTCTTTTCTGAATTTCCAACTAAAAATAATGAACAGGTACTGTTAAAGGCTGGAATCTCCTTTGTGAGTATGGATGGCGCAAAGAACAACCTCGAATCGGAAATTCGGAATTTCGGTTTTGACCGCATAATGAAAAATTGCAAACAATTATGGGATAAAGCATTAAGCAAGATTAAAGTTACAGATTCCAATGAAGAGAATAAAACGATTTTTTATACTGCACTGTACCATACAATGATTGATCCCCGCTGCTTTACGGATGTCGATGGTCGTTATCCGGGAGGAGATGGGAAAATCCATAAGACCGGCAAATTCATTAAGCGGACAATCTTTAGTGGCTGGGATGTCTTTCGAAGTCAGTTTCCTTTGCAGACGATTATTAACCCTGCAGTTGTAAGCGATATGATCAATTCGTTGATTGAACTTGCTGATGAAAGCGGTAAAAAATATCTTGAGCGGTGGGAATTTCTCAATGCCTACAGCGGCTGTATGATTGGAAATCCTGCCGTTGCAGTAATGGTCGATGCGTACAATAAAGGGATACGCACCTTTGATATTAAGAAAGGTTATGAATACGCGAAAAACAGTTGTGAGAAATTTGGAATTAATGAACACGGAAACACCGGTTCGATTTCAGCCACCCTGGAATATTCCTATTTTGACTGGTGCTTATCGATCTTTGCAGATAGTCTGAAAAAAGAGGAGGATGCTGCAAAATATTTTAAACGCTCCAAAAACTATAAAAACATATTTGACCCAACAGTAAATTGGTTTCGCCCAAAGAATGATGATGGCAGTTGGGAAAAATGGCCGGTAGAGGGGAGATTAAAGCAAGACTATGGTTGTGTGGAGAGTAATCCCTACCAGCAAGGATGGTTTGTACCTCAGGACATAAATGGCCTGTGTGATTTACTCGGGGGTAAATCGAAAGCTCTTGCTGATCTAACCGAGCTTTTCAGTAAGGTACCCGATAACATGATGTGGAATAACTACTATAATCAGGCCAATGAGCCGGTGCATCATATCCCTTTTCTTTTTAACCGTTTGGGAGCACCATGGCAGACTCAGTATTGGAGCCGTCAAATCTGCAAGAGGGCCTATCACAATACTGTCGAGGGATTAGTAGGAAATGAAGATGTAGGCCAGATGTCGGCATGGTATGTGCTAGCTGCAAGCGGACTGCATCCGGTATGCCCGGGAAATAACCGTTACGAGATAACGAGTCCGCTCTTCGAACGTATTGATCTCTATCCCGATCCGAAATATGCGAAAGGAAAAGTATTTACAATTCTTGCAAAAGACAATTCCCCCGAAAATATTTATATTCAGTCGGCCAAACTCAATAATCAATCCTACAATAACTGCTGGATTGATCATCAGACTGTTACCTTAGGAGGTACACTTGAATTGCAGATGGGTGATAAGCCAAATAAAGAATGGGGGAATTAAGGGAGAAGCACTATTTTGCTTTTGAAGCTACAAAGACTATCCTGAATTACCTATCATAAATACAGAAGAGGAGGGCAATTCGGGCAATCTGACTATACAATTCCATCTAAATTCCGGCAAAGCTTCGCTGAATTCAGGAACAACCGTGGTTGAACATAATCGCAAAGAGAGTGTGACGTGCTTAAATAGCGCTGTGGTAAAGGTTAATTTATTTAAAGACTTTGCCAATCAGCTAATTATCTGATTAATTAGAATATAACACCAGCAATGGTCACTCCAGGTTTCGACTTCAAAAAATTAGCTCGTAAACCAGGTTTCGCGCATTCGCTATAGAAATAATATTTCAGGAAAGATCCCGCTACCTAAGTTAAATTACCACTCTCTAATTAAGTAGTTGCCAGTTTCTATTAAAAAATTTAAAGTTTTATTCAAAATTTGAATGTCAAAGCTATAAATTGAAATAAAACAACAAAATAGTGAAAGTTTTCATCTTTAAAATTGCTATTCCAGGGCCACCGTTTTTCGCGAAATTTACACCTATAAAAGAATATCCCTGAATACGAAAAGGAGTATCAACCCTTAAAAATTAGAGTATGAAAAGAACGATTGTTTTTCTATTGTGCATGATTGGAATTATCATCACATTCGGCCAAAATCGAACCCAGAATTTACTGCAGGAGATAAAATGTACCCCACCCCAATTTACAGGAATTGATAAGGCTGTACCAATTCTTGTGGAGAGAAAATTCCCTGCCATTGAGCAATACCTTATAGATCATATTACCTATCCTGAGGAAGATCTAAGATATTATAACCAGGGGACCGAAGTTGTGTCGTTTTTTATCACACCTGTAGGAAATCTTACAGACATTAAAATCATCAACAGTGTATCAAATGGCATTGATAGAGCGATAATTGAAGCTTTGGAAGCCACAAACGGGATGTGGAAGCCGGGGTATAATGATGACAAGCCAGCCGCGATGGAGAAAGAGATTTCCATCATATTTAAAATCGGGGATTTTGCCGGCAATAATTTCACAAAAATGGCCAAGCATTTATATGCAGATGGCTCAAGGGCTTTGCTCAAGAATTCTAATCCGAAGAAAGCGTTAAGATCATTTGATAATGCCATGGTTTATATACCTAATGACAAGGCGCTTTTGGTCCTAAGAGGATTGACCAGATTCGAACTTGGGAATAAGGAGGGCGCGTTAAAAGATTGGACCCGAGTCAAAACCTTAGGAGGAATAGAAAGTCAGGATTATCTCGATAACTTTAATAGTCTGAAGGGCTATGCCGAATTAAGAAATTTTATAGCCAATTAAGAATATAAGGTGGATCGTTACAACTAGCTGATCCGAAAAACTGAGTTTTTTGGGGAAATTTTGGATGAAACTATCTCAAGATAAGATTACTTTTGAGGTAGTTTCCTTTTTTTTAAAAAAAATCGTTTTTTACACGCTGCACTAGTCTAAATTCAATGGTTGTTTTACTTTTGCTTTCTTCCTTTATAAAAATCACTTATGTCAAAAATGAAAATTCTTGGATTCGTTTTATCGCTGTTTGTATTAAATGCCTGCGCTGAGCTGACGCAGGTTGCGCAAACGGTAGCAAGCCAGAACCTGCCACTTTCCAATTCAGATATAATTAATGGTCTTAAGGAGGCCTTACTGGTAGGAACGGACAGTTCAGTAACCCATTTATCTGCCGTTGATGGGTACCTTAAGGATCTGACTATCAAAATACTGCTTCCCCCTGAGGCGAAAACAATTACCGAGAACCTGTCAAAACTTCCGGGCGGTTCTAAATTGGTTAACGATGTAATCCTACGAATTAATCGTGCAGCTGAAGATGCCGCCAGAGGGGCAAAACCGATCTTTGTGAACAGCATCCGGGATATGACATTTGCCGATGCCCTTCAGATCCTCAAAGGCCCTGATAATGCAGCGACACACTATTTTGAACAGAAAACCTCGATGCAACTAGGAGAACTCTACCGACCCAAAATCAGGGAATCACTTAACAAAGGGCTCGTTGCCGGAATCTCTACCCAACAGTCGTGGAACGAATTAACGAAAGACTGGAATAAATTAGCCGGCTCCACATTGGGACAAATCACAGGAATGAAAGTCGTTGAAGTAAAACTCGAGGATTATATCGTCCAGCAAGCCTTGAAGGGTTTGTTTTTGAAAATTGCAGAGCGGGAAAAGGATATCCGTACCAATGCCAATGCGCGGGTAACGACCATTTTAAAACGTGTTTTTGGCTCTGTCAATTCGAAATAGTAAACTAAACCAAACTTAAAATGAAATCTACCCTTTCTCATATTCCCATGGGATTAACCCGGATTTGGTTACTTACTGTTGTTCTTTTTTTGGTTATGACAGCCTGTCATAACCAAAAAACCACCATACCAGTAACCGTTACCAAAAACCTGCGGGCACCAGCCTACCCACTGATAACAATCGATCCCTATACAAGTGCATGGTCAGTGTCCGACCATTTATATGATGATGTGGTTAGGCACTGGACCGGTAAACCGTTCGGATTGATCGGCGCCCTGCGTGTGGATGGTGAGGTTTATCGCTTTATGGGAAAGGAAGTTATTCCACGAAAAGCAATACTCCCAATGGCAGATCATAGCTCCTGGGATTGCATTTATCGGCTAAAAGATCCAGGGAAAGGGTGGGAAAAACCGGAATTTGAAGCTTCAGGATGGATTGCAGGGAAAGGGGCATTTGGAACACCCGAAATGCCAGCTCTGGCAACCATATGGCAAACCAAAGATATCTGGGTACGTCGCGAATTTTCATTAAATGGTAACCTTTCTGATGCACCAATTTATCTGATCTATTCACACGATGACGATTTTGTTTTGTACCTCAATGGTCAAAAAATAATCGATACAGGTTACGCCTGGAAGAACAATGTTGTACTTCCATTAACCGGGGAATTACGAAAGCTCCTTGTTGCTGACGGTAAAAATGTGATCGCAGCCCACTGCCAAAATCGTATCGGTGGCGGATATGTCGATTTTGGCATCTATCAGGATAGTGAACAAACAGCTGTCTTTGGAAAGGCAGCGATACAAAAATTTGTGGCATTGTCAGCAAC
>CAIXCY010000019.1 GCA_903918045.1 uncultured Bacteroidia bacterium | reverse complement strand
TCGTGCTCGAACACCTGGTTCACCAGGCTCAGGGCGTAAACAGGCTGTAACTCCTTGTATTCAATTCCCTTGTCCAGTTGACGTACGTATGCTTTACTGGCATTGAACAGCACTCTGGTCTTGAAACTGTCGGTCCAGAGCATTTGCATCTCCACAATAAACTGCCTCCCCTGTTCGTCGACACAGCGCACATCCACGATCGAAAACTTCAGCAACGGCACCTCGGGAACCAGCTCTGCGGGCAGGTATTCCAGGTCCCTTATTGGCACAGAAAGTGGCAGCATAGCGTTCAGAAAGCTTTTGAGTAACCGGGGGTGCTCTCCGAATACCTTTTTAAAGGTGAGATCATTTTTGGGATCCAGATAACGCATTTTAGCTGTTTTTATACAAATATACGAAGGTTTAAATAAATATCACCTGTCTGTTCCGGCTATTTTCACCGCATGCGTGATGTTGCACAAAGCATAATGTATTCTGTTTCGTAGTGAAAGCGTTAAATTATTTGTTGCCTTTTGTAACTGGTGACCCCATTCACAAAAGGCACCCCTATGATTTTTAATTAATCTTTTTTGTAGAATACCCTAAAATATGGTACCCAATGACTTCAATGGGTACTTATTTCCTGAAACTTTGTCCGAAACGATCGTTTCGGACAAAGTTGTTCCCTCTTTTTGATTTTAAAAGCGCTGTTAATTCTACGTTTGTCCCTTTCTCTGAAAAAAGCTCTTTGGGCATAAGTAAGAAAATCCAGGACCAATTTAGACATAGATGATGCAGACTTTTTATAGTGAAGACGAGATTAATTTGTTGATAAAAAACCGATCATGGGATGAGCTGGTTCGTGTCGGGGCACCGGCAGTTGATCTGTTGATAGCAGGTTTACGGCGAAACAAGATTTCTTCTGCGCGTTTCGTTCTTGCAACACTGGGTAATATCGGTGACCGCCGGGGAACCGCAACACTAATTGAATATTTAAAATTAGGCGATTATTCGTTGCGTTGTGCCGCGGCAAAAGGGCTTGGAAAGATCGGTGATCCGGAGGCGGTCAAACCTTTAGTTTTTCAACTTACATGTCAAAATAAAAGCCTCAGAAGGGAAGCGGCCCAGGCTCTGGGTCTGATTGGCGATTCTGCCGCCGTTGATCCGTTGATCCGGTTATTAAGCCACCCCGACAAGTATCTGCAACGTGATGCCGCGGTAGCGCTCACCCTTATTAACGACCCCCGTTCGGCACACCCTCTGATCGGGTATATTCTAAAGCGACAACCATTTTTTTGGGAGGAGCTGCGAAAAAGCCTTGCGACGTTTTTGGGATTAAACGCATTGCGTTCACAGTTTATAACCGTTCGCGACAATTACAACTGGAGACAATAACATGGGAAAGACTACACCTCCATCCCTTTTTGCAAACAATTGGAATGAGTCACTATTCTGCGAAAGTATTTATCGTTTAAGAAATAATCATACAATATAAATGTGCTGATATGAAGCAAGTAAAATTGAATATACAAGATCAAATCAACCTGACAAAAATACTTTTTGCGTTACTATCAGTTGTAGTCTGCCATAGCGTTTACGGTCAGCAGGCCATTTCTGCTGCAGGAGGGA
Organism: uncultured Bacteroidia bacterium; assembly: GCA_903918045.1. GTDB lineage: Bacteria > Bacteroidota > Bacteroidia > Bacteroidales > Prolixibacteraceae > JAAFHB01. The sequence continues at coordinate 1,853 of CAIXCY010000019.1, read as the reverse complement.
ATGCATCGGGATCGGGAGGATCTGCCAGTTATACTGTAGGACAGGTGGTCTATACCACCAAATCCTCCTCGGGAGGTACGGTCTCCGAAGGGGTCCAGCAAAGTTATGAGATCTCAATTCTTTTAAGTGTTGATGAGGCCAAAATCATTACCCTCACCTGTTCTGTCTTCCCTAATCCGGTAATCTCCGATTTGACCTTACAGGTAGAAGAAAATTATCCCCATCCGTTAGCTTATCAGCTTTACTCCCTCAAGGGTCAGGTTTTGCAATCTGCTAAAATTGTGAGTTCCGAAACAACAATTTCCATGGGTAATCTTACCGGAGGGCTCTATTTTTTAAGAATTATAGAGACAAAAGGGGTCTGGCCTTTGACTAATTCTTCGCTGCAAGTGGTTAAAATATTCAAAATCATTAAAAATTAATAATATGAAAAAAGCAATCTTTCTAATCCTGATTTTATTTGCCTTTAGCTTTGTTAGGGCACAAGCTCCGCTTAAGCTGAGTTATCAGGCTGTCATTCGGGATGCCTCCAGTAAGCTGATGTTTAACAGTACAATCGGAATGCGGATCTCTGTTTTACAGGGCTCTGACTCCGGCACTGCGCTCTATGTGGAAACACAGACACCCGCCACCAACAACAGTGGTTTGGTATCGCTTGAAATTGGCACTGGAACACCTGTATCGGGAGATCTGAGTTCTATCGACTGGTCAAAAGGTCCGTTTTACCTCAAGACGGAAACCCGTTTGTCGGGTGATCCCGGTTATTCGATTGTTGGAACGGCACAATTACTGAGTGTACCCTTTGCTTTTTATGCCGGTCAGGCTGAAAATATCTCAGGTAAGCTCACCATTTCACATGGTGGAACCGGAGCCGGAAATGTTACAGAAGCCAGGTATAATCTTGGGTTAGATATCGACTCTGCCCTGGTAGCCGTTGAGATCGCCAGATCAAAATCATCAGACAGCACTTTAACGATTAATTTAGCGGCAGAAACAACCCGTTCAAAAAATGCTGAAGGATTACTTAATACGCAGCTTAATAACCATATTATTGCTGATACAACCAAGGAGTTGCGGGTCAACAAAAGCATTAACCTCACTGCTGATGGAACTTCAGACATCAAATATCCAACCGTAAAAGCGGTAAAGACCTATGTCGATGCAAAGATTATCGGATCTAATCCTGGTTCCACCTCCGATGCCACCACCGCAATAACCGGTTCGATACGACTTGCGGGTGATCTTGGCGGTACCGGCACCACCGCTGCGACACCGGTTATTTCGATAAATGCAATAACCACACAAAAAATTGCGGATGGCAATGTTACCAATGCCAAACTTGCAGGAGGAATAGACCTGGCTACAAAAGTTGCCGGTATTTTACCGGTGGAAAATGGAGGAACAGGAGTTACAACTAAAACAGGAACCGGGAATCTTGTACTCTCATTATCGCCAAGGCTGATTAATCCCGACCTGGGCACCCCATCTCTTATGATAGGCACCAATATTGTAGGCACAGCTGCTGAGCTGACTGCCGGAACTGTTACTACCAATGCCAACCTCACGGGGGATGTCACCTCTGTTGGGAATACAACCACGTTAGCCAATACTGCTGTTTCTGCAAATACATACGGAAGTTCAACCTCTGTCCCGGTTTTTGCAGTTGATTCCAAAGGACGTGTTACGGGAGTTACAAATACCACGATCACAGGAACCTCACCGGTCGGTTCTGCACTCACCTCAGGAAAAATCATCATTGGTGATGGCTCGAACCTTGCTGCGGCAGTAACCCCAACGGGAGATGTAACACTCACCAATGCCGGGGTTACCGCAATAGGCGCGGGTGTGGTCAC
>CAIXCY010000018.1 GCA_903918045.1 uncultured Bacteroidia bacterium | reverse complement strand
TTCGCCCTTGTTATTGCGACAAGATGTGGGTGCTTTATGGGAAAATTTCATGATTAGTGAACGAGTTAAATTTAATTCATACAATAGAAACTTTTGTAAAATATATTTTTGGAGGACAAATACACAGCAAGAAATCGATTTATTGGAAGAAAAAGATGGTTTATTGAGTGCTTTTGAGTTTAAGTGGAATCAGAAAAGACAAGTTACACTTCCGAAATCCTTTTCAGTAGCATACCCCAACCACCGCTTTGATGTGATTACATCCATGAATTATCTGAATTTTTTGACCAATGAAAACTAAATTCGTTATTTTCTTTAAAACCACCAAAATTGGCTGTAAAGCACTTTTATTCGTATTGGTTCTGACCATTCATCCGGCAAATGCCCAGGTAAAATACGTGGCTGCCAACGAACTTCGCGAAGCACACATGGGAGTAGAGCGGGTAGCCAGATATTACCTTCCTGCTTATTCGAACAGGGCGGGAAGTAATAATGAAATCCGCTGGGTTCAGATTGACCTCGGCAGCGAACAACCGATCGACGAAATAAAGTTATTGCCCGGAGCTCAGGGGTGGGGTCCTGCATCCGGAGGATTTCCTTCGCACTTTAGAATTGAGGTTTCAAATGATTCAACCTTCAGGCACTCCATCATGTATGAAGACTGGACGTTGAAGGAAGAATACCCCAATCCCGAAGATGCCGTTTGTACCTTTGCCTCAAAGGAAGTAAAAGGACGGTATGTCCGGTTTACTGCGACATCACTTCGCGACAACAAGCTGGCAATGACAAAGATCATTATCCTTTCAGCAGGCAAGGATATTGCAGAGGGATGCAAGGCTACTGAATCGAATCCCACAAAAGACTCTAATGTAGAATTACTTACGCGTGTGCCGCGTCCTCAGGGTGAATATGTGGCAACCAATAATCCTGCAAATGTTATGCCTGAAGGAACATGGAAACCCGTTTCCTATAAGGCTCAAACTCCGATGGAAGGGGTTCTGCTGGGCGAAGGGTTGTTTAAAACAACCATGGAGAATAACATCAACTACCTGATGAATTCATTTACCTTCGATCAGCTGGTCCGCAATTTTCGGGTCAAAGGTGGATTTCCTGTGGAACCGCTCGAAGAACGGTTTAAAAATATGTGGTTTCAGATTCTTCCCGGTTCGGAGGCAGCCCGCTTTCTAACAGGTGCAGGAAACACGCTTCGTTGGATCGAGGATGCCGGTTTACGTAAACGAATGGATGATATTGTGGACGTGATTGATCAATGCAAGGAGCCCGATGGTTATCTGATGGCATTTCCAAAACACGCAATGTTCGACCACGAAAATGGAGCATATACCCGGTCGTGGGTTTCACAGGGTCTTATCGAAGCCGGATATGCAGGCAACAAAAAAGCATTTCCTCTGCTGCGGGGATTTTATGACTGGTTCGATAATTGTGAATATCTTCCCGAGATGTTGCGCCGGGTGCGGCAGGGCACTCAGGGAATAATTCCCATTACACGAACCTATTTTACACCTGTTGGAAAGCCCAAAGATATCCAGGTCG
>CAIXCY010000017.1 GCA_903918045.1 uncultured Bacteroidia bacterium | reverse complement strand
TACCACCCCCGCAATCAGGCCGATTACAATGCTAATAATCAACCCTGTGGCAATATTTCCAATACTTAGAACGAGGTTGAAATCAAATACCTGGCTTACCACAAAGGTTAACGCATAAATAATCAGCAATCCGATTGCCCCTCCAATCAGGGAGAGGGCACTGGCCTCAAAAAGAAATTCAAGGAGAATAAATCTGCTTTTTGCCCCCAGGGCTTTTTGTAACCCAATTATCTTGGTCCGTTCCTTTACAGATACAAACATTATATTAGCAATACCAAAACCACCCACAAGGATTGCAAATCCGCCGATAATCCAACCTGCGATATCAAAGACAACAAAAACACTGTCGAGCCGGCCAGAAATCACACTCACCTCATTCAACGCAAAATCGTTCTCACCTGAAGGTTTAATTCGTCTGATTGAACGCATAATCCCTTCAAGTTCCTCTGACAGCCGGGTGACCGGAACATCGGCCTTACCTTTAATGATAATACTTTGCCCCATATCCATTAACGGATCGACCATTCGTGCCGCCAATTTCGCAGAAATAAGGACTCGCTTATCCATACTGGTTCCAAAAACATCCTCCCCCATTTTCTCAAAAACACCCAGTACCAGAATATTAAATCCTTGCATTTTAATCGATTTTCCCACTGGTGAAACCCCTGGGAATAGTTGCTCAGCGATGTCGGATCCCAGCATTGCAAAATTTGAACCAGAGCTAAACTCCTCCTCTGTTAAAGGCCTTCCGCTTATTATTTTAAGACTCCAGGTCTCAATTAATCCATTTGAAGCTCCCAAAACCTCAACATTCTCAGCCTTGCTGCTACCACTTTTAATGGTTCTGTTAAACCCGTAATTAAATACTGCATATTGAGAAAGACCTGACCTGCGCAGGATCTCCTGGGCATCAGAGAGCTTAGGGACCGGTCGGTTGAGGTATTTCCACCAGGGATATTCCGTCTCCCCCTCAGGGGGGGCCCAGGGCCATTTCTGCACATAAATTACATTACTGCCCAGTTTAGACATGCTGTCGCGGATAGTCCGCTCGAGGGAATCAATAATTGTAAACACAGAAATGATACAGAAAATTCCTATCGTAATTCCAAGGAGCGACAGAAAAGTTCTTAACCTATTAACGACCAATGAGCTATAAGCAAATTTGAAACTTTCAAGAATCAGACGAACAATTAACATACCTCTGTTTTATTATCTTTTAAAATTAGGTTTTTTTTGTCATAAATCACTGAGAAACTTATGCAATTGAGAATAAATGACAAAACCATCTTGAAAAAACGGCTGAAAAATTAAAGGTTTTTATTAGCTTTGCAAAAAATTATTAAGAAATTTATAATGAGTGAATTAAAAAAAATTAAATCGGCCTTAGTATCTGTATACCATAAAGATGGTCTGGACGAACTTATTACTAAACTTGATAAACTTGGCGTAAAATTTTATTCAACCGGAGGGACAAAAGATTTCATTGAAGGGTTAAATGTAGCAGTAACAGCTGTTGAAGAGCTTACAACCTATCCGTCAATATTAGGCGGAAGGGTAAAAACGTTGCATCCAAAAGTTTTTGGAGGAATATTAGCCCGACGTGAGAACGAAGGTGATCTTGCCCAGCTTGCTCAATATGAAATACCTGAAATTGACCTGGTTATAGTTGATTTATATCCATTTGAGGCAACTGTAGCCGTAGGAGCCTCCGACGCTGAAATCATCGAAAAAATTGATATCGGTGGTATATCCCTGATTAGGGGAGCAGCCAAGAATTTTAATGATGTTGTAATTATCTCCAACCAGGGGCAATATGCGGCGCTGAGTGAACTTTTAGAATCTGCCAAGGGATTTACCTCCCTTGAAGAGCGAAGAAAATTCGCAATTGAAGCATTCGCTACTTCATCGCATTATGATTCTGCGATATACAACTATTTTGCAGGGGATTGGCCTTCTCAGTTTCGTCAGAGTTTCAATACTTCAAAACAATTACGCTACGGAGAAAATCCACATCAACAGGGTGTATTTTTTGGCAATTTTGATGAGCTGTTCAGCCAGCTTGCAGGGAAAGAGATTTCATATAATAATTTGCTTGATATAGATGCTGCAGTTAATCTGATTGATGAATTTTCAGAAACAACCTTTGCAATTCTCAAACATAACAATGCCTGTGGTTGTGCTTCGCGTGATACCGTATATGAATCCTATCTTGCCGCCTTAGCCGGTGACCCGGTTTCTGCCTATGGTGGCATTTTTGTCACGAATGGAACAATCGACAAGGCAACTGCCGAAGAGGTAGGAAAGATTTTTTTCGAGGTGATTATTGCACCTTCCTATGATGCTGATGCGTTAGAGTTATTAAAATCAAAGAAAAATCTAATTATTCTGATCCGGAAAGAGATTGTTTTGCCTTCCTTCCAATACCGCAGTGTGCTTAACGGGACCATCGTACAAAACCGGGATCTGAAGCGGGAAACCATAGCTGATTTGCAGCCTGTAACCCTTATTACACCCGACGCCGAAATAATTAATGATTTATTGTTTGCCAATCGTTTGGTTAAACAGTCAAAATCGAATACTATTGTACTGGCAAAGGAAAAACAGTTATTGGCAAGCGGAGTTGGACAGACTTCACGGGTTGATGCCTTAAGACAAGCTATCGAAAAAGCAAAATCTTTCGGGTTTGACCTAAATGGTGCAGTAATGGCATCCGATGCTTTCTTCCCATTTCCCGATTGTGTTGAAATTGCAAATAATGAAGGGATTAAATCAGTCATTCAACCAGGCGGATCGATCAGGGACAAGCTTTCAGTCGAATACTGTGACAACAATAATATGTCAATGGTTATTACAGGATTCAGACATTTCAAACATTAATCACTGTTATAAATTTAGTATTAAATAAGTTGATATGGGTTTATTTACATTTCTAACTCAGGAAATAGCTATCGACCTAGGTACAGCCAACACCATCATTATCCATAATGGAAAAGTTGTTGTTGATGAGCCTTCGGTAGTTACGATTGATATGAAAACTGACAAACTGGTTGCTATAGGAGAAAAAGCAAGGCAGATGCAGGGCAAGACGCATGCCAATCTGAAAACCATTCGTCCGTTACAGGACGGGGTTATTGCGGATTTCAATGCTGCGGAGCAGATGATACGCGGGATGATTAAAATGATCAATCCCAAGAAGCGGTGGTTCTCTCCTGCACTTAAAATGGTTATATGTATACCCTCCGGTTCAACAGAGGTTGAGATCAGAGCGGTTCGTGACTCATCGGAACATGCCGGCGGACGCGATGTTTATATGATTTATGAACCAATGGCTGCAGCTATTGGCATCGGTCTTGATGTTGAAGCGCCGGAAGGAAATATGGTCGTTGATATTGGTGGTGGAACTACCGAAATTGCCGTTATTTCGTTGGGAGGTATCGTTACAAATAAGTCGATCCGAATTGCTGGCGATGACCTTACTGCCGACATTCTGGAGTATATGAGGCACCAGCACAACATAAAGATCGGAGAGCGAACCGCAGAAGATATTAAGATTAATGTTGGGGCCGCCCTTTCTGAGCTTGATGATCCACCAGCAGACTATATTGTCCGTGGTCCGAATCAGATGACTGCCCTTCCAATAGAGGTTCCGGTTTCTTATCAGGAGATTGCGCATAGTCTGGATAAATCGATTTCCAAGATTGAAACGGCGATTATTAGTGCTCTTGAGCAGACTCCTCCGGAACTGTATTCCGATATTGTTACCAGAGGGATTTGGCTGGCAGGTGGCGGAGCATTACTACGCGGATTGGATAAACGACTGTATGACAAGATCAATATACCATTTCATATCGCAGATGATCCATTGCGTGCAGTAGCCCGTGGAACCGGTGTTGCGCTAAAGAACGTTGATAAATTCGCATTTTTACTTCGGTAATACAGCAAACAGGAAGGACATAATCATCTCCCAATTTGCCTATGAAGAATTTATTTAAGCTGATCTACAGGTATCATGTTGTATTTCTGTTTATACTTTTGGAAACCCTTTCGTTATCAATGGTGGTGACCTATAACAGTTATCAGCGTGCTACTTTTTTTGATTCGAGCAATTTTCTGAGTGGTACAATATTTGAAAAATTTTCATCCTACCTTCAGGTATTTGAATTTAAACAGGTAAATCTTAAAATGGCAGAGGAAAATGCCGTTTTAAGATCTGCTTTACATCAAATGCTTTTAAAATCTAATCGCGGAACCTATAACTCCTCCGATTCAATTTACCTCCCAAGAATAGCAAAAGACTCTTCAATGAAGGCTGTTTACCGGTTTACTACAGCCCGGGTAATCAACAATTCGGTAAACCAGCAACATAATTTTATCACGCTCAATAAGGGTAGGCATGATGGAGTAAAACCAGATATGGGCGTAATTGCCAATGGTCAGGTGGTTGGGTTGGTGACAAATGTTTCAGAAAATTTCAGTACTGTGATTTCCCTTTTGAACAGTAAATGGAAAATAAGTGCCAAAATCAAAAGAAACAACTATTTTGGCTCTCTCTCCTGGGATGGAAAAGATTACCGAAGAGTTCAGCTTAATGAGATGCCATATCATGTGCCTGTACAAAATGGGGACACCGTTGTGACAACAGGATACTCTTCAAGTTTTCCTGAAGGGCTTATTATTGGGACAATCTCCGATTTTTCAATTGGCACCGGAAGTAATTTCTACAAAATTGAGGTTATGCTTGGAGCCGATTTTAAAAACCTTGTCATTGTCGGACTTGTTGAAAATAAACAGATCAATGAAATAAAACAATTGGAATCGCTGAATAAGTATGGGAATTAATACGTTCAAATATTTGCTCATCTTTGTAGTTTCTGTTTTATTACAGGTGCTGATATTCAACAATCTATTGATTGCCAAAATAATAGCGCCATTTTTCTATATTCTGTTTATCGTCCTACTCCCTTTTGATACTCCTCGTTCTCTGCTGTTATTCCTGTCATTAGCCTTAGGATTTACGGTTGATATTTTCACTAATACACCAGGGGTACACGCTTCGGCCTCTCTACTTGTAGGATTTATAAGACCCGGAATTCTTGGAATATTAACCTCAAGAGAGACTCTTGATTCCATTACCGCTCCACGTGTAAAGAACATGGGATTCCAATGGTTTGCAACTTATGTTACTTTTATTGTAATTATCCATCACCTTTTTCTTTTTTTTGTAGAGGCTTTTACCTTCGACGATTTCTTCATTACCTTGCTTCGGGTAATTCTCAGTTCAATATTATCGATTATCTTAATCGTATTGAGCCAATTTCTAATTTTCCGGAATTAACCGGTTAACTCATTCTAAAAGTGGACGTCTTTAGTAAACGCAAATATTTGGTTATTGGGTTATTCTCGCTTACTGCCCTGATAATCGTGGTTCGTTTATTTTATATCCAGGTTATTGATTCCTCGTATAAGATCTCTGCTGCTACCAATGTTTTGCGCCGTGAAATCAATTACCCGGCAAGAGGTGTAATTTATGACAGAAACGGCAAACTAATGGTATTTAATCAGGCTGCCTATGACGTTTTGATTACACCAAGAGAGGTAAAAGCATTTGATACCCTCGCATTTTGCAGTATTGTTGGAGTTGCCAAAGAAGAACTTATAAATGAGATAATTAAGGCAAAGAATTTCTCCCGTTATAAACCTTCTCCGATTATAAAACAACTCTCCTCACAAACCTATGCCGTACTTCAGGAGCAGTTATTTAAATATCCCGGCTTTTATATTCAGGCACGTACTTTAAGACAATATCCTGCCAAAATTGCAGCTCATGTGCTGGGTTATGTGGGTGAGGTGGACCAAAAAGCGATCGATGCAAACAAGTATTATGAAAATGGCGATTATATCGGAAGGAGTGGAATTGAACGCGCCTATGAAAATGAGCTCCGGGGGGTCAAGGGAATCTCCTATAAAATGGTTGATGTTCACCAGATGATCAAAGGGTCATTTGAGCAGGGGCGACTTGATACTGCGGCAGTAATAGGCAAAAACCTTATTTCGACCCTTAATGCAGATCTTCAGGGTTACGGAGAGCAATTATTAAGTGGAAAGGTTGGAAGCATCGTAGCCATTGAACCCTCCACTGGAGAGATACTGGTATTGGCCAGCTCGCCAACTTTTGATCCGGGGTTATTTGTTGGACGCGAACGGGGAAGAAACTATGCCAAACTGTTAAATGACCCCAATAAGCCGATGCTTAACCGGGCAATCACCTCTTCGTATCCTCCGGGTTCTACATTTAAAATTGCAAATGCCCTGATCGGCCTTAAAGATGGCGTATTGCAAACCGTTCGGTATTCATGTAACGGACCTGCCTCCACTCCCATAGTATGTACACATAATCATGAAACACCACTTGGGTTAATCTCTGCAATCCGGGAATCGTGCAATTCATTTTTCTGGCAGGCATTCAGATCCGAAATCAACCACTATTCAACCCCTACCGAAGGGTTGGAGGCTTTCCGAAATTCCTTGCTTGAAATGGGAATCGGAAGGAAGATCGGTGGGGATCTCTACGCTGAAAACTCAGGTAATGCCCCTTCAGTTTCGTACTATGATAAAATTTACGGCCAGGGGGGGTGGAATTCAATGACTATCAGATCACTGTCAATCGGACAAGGGGAATTGCTTGTGACGCCACTGCAGCTTTCCAATATGGTATCCCTAATCGCAAACCGGGGCTATTACATTGCACCTCACCTGGTAAGAAGTATTCAGGAATACGATGGTACTCAGGATACACTTCACTACGACAAACATACAATTGACGCAGGCCGCGATAATTACGAAATGATCGTAGAGGGCATGGAGCAGGTCGTAGAATCCGGAACAGCCAGAGTATCGGCTAAGATTGACAGCCTGATTATTTGCGGAAAAACAGGCACAATTCAAAATCCACACGGAGAGGCCCATTCTGCCTTTGTGGCCTTTGCACCTAAAATAAATCCTAAAATAGCTATTGCAGTATATATCGAAAATGGTGTATGGGGTGCCCGGTATGCCGCCCCAATTGCGAGTTTGATTATCGAAAAATACCTCAAGGGAAGAATTGCTTCGAGAAGACAGCATTTCGAAGATGCAATGATTAATTCAAATTTGATATCCACAATGAAACTGGAGGGAGGAGATTGAAAACGAGTAATAACATATGGTTTAATCTTGACTGGACAACCGTTCTGCTCTACCTGCTACTGGTATTCCTGGGTTGGATAAATATTTATGCTGCAGTCTATAGCGATGATCATCAAAGCATTATGGACATGGGGCAAAAATATGGGAAACAACTGATCTGGATTATTGCAGGAATTGTCCTGGCCATTATGGTTCTTTCTGTTGACAGTAAGTTTTATGCCGCTTTTGCCTATCATATTTACGCCATTACGATCCTTCTGCTCATAGCTGTTCTATTTCTTGGGAAAGAAGTAAACGGTGCAAGGGCATGGTTTGAATTTGGAAACATCGCACTCCAACCGGCAGAACTGGGTAAATTTGCGACAAATCTTGCACTGGCAAAATGTATTAGTCAATTTGACTTTAAAATACAAAAGATGAGGTCATACATTATCCTGATCTTATTAATCTTACTACCCTCTGTGCTCATTATTATGCAGAATGATACCGGATCAGCATTGGTATTTGCAGTATTTGTATTTGTATTCTATAGAGAGGGGTTGAATGGAATGGTCCTCTTTTGGGGGTTCGCAGCTGCAGCACTCTTCATCCTTTCATTGCTGCTGGATCAGTTTAAATTGTTATTTTTTCTTCTCACTATCTCGGTTGCGGCTTACGGTGTACTCCGGCAAAATATTAAAGAGCCTCTTATTGGATTTCTGGCTATCATTGGTGCTCTTGGATTAATTTGGTTGATTAACAGTATTTTTAGCCTTGATGGTACCCCTCTCGAGTTGTTAACAATAACAAGTATGTTAATTGCCATTCTTGTTATTATTTACGGAATTATCCGCCGAATCGGCGAAGTTTGGCGGATTTTATTATTCTTTATTTTTGCAATTGGCATCTCCATGTCTGTCAACTATTTCTATAAGAATGTGATGGCACCCCACCAGCGTGATCGGATCGATCAGGTACTGGGGATTAAAATAGATAAGTTAGGCAAGGGGTATAATGTTAATCAATCCAAAATTGCCATTGGTTCGGGTGGAATAATAGGAAAGGGATTCTTAAAAGGGACGCAGACCAAGTACAACTTCGTCCCGGAGCAGAGCACCGACTTTATCTTCTGCACCGTTGGGGAGGAATGGGGATTTATCGGGGCAACAGCTGTTCTGGGACTATTTTTATTACTGTTAACCCGGTTAATAAACATTGCAGAACGACAGCGATCGCAATTCAGCAGGGTTTACGGATACGGTGTCGCATGTATCCTGTTTTTCCATATTGCCATAAACATCTCTATGACCATCGGACTTGCCCCTGTGATTGGAATTCCCCTCCCATTTTTTAGTTATGGAGGGTCGTCGCTTTGGTCATTTACAATTCTTTTGTTTATCTTCCTGCGTCTGGATGCCAGCAGGACAGAAAATATCAGGTAGGGATTCTCAGGTTGAATGCGCTAATGGGTGCCCCGATACCTGATCATCCTCTCCGTTTCACTGGTTCTGAAACCCACTCCCTCTCCTTTATCGGTCGCTCAATCTTAAACTCCCCTTTTTGCTCAATAAAGTCGATAATTTGAGGAAAAAAGGTGTTGAAGGCATCATTGAAAAACAGATATTCCTCCTCCAGGATCTGAAGTGCAAATTCGGTCTCAGCCGGAAGTGAGGTGTGTCTGGCCATAATCCGGAGCGTTTTTTCAACCCCTTCAAATGATTCATACGATTGTAGTCGCTTATGTTGAATAAGGAACGGAACAAATAGTTTAACTGGCGATGGCAATTGAAAGAAATTGGCTAAAATCACGGCATGAAACCGTTTAGTAAATGCGGAGAGCTTTTCAAATGAATAGCTGCGCCAATTCACTGCAAGAAAGTGGTCAAGAAATATATCAATTACAATTCCTGCATACTTGCCAAATGCGGGTCGCAACTTTACAATGCACTCAATAATTACAGGATGTGAATCGGTAAATGAGTCGATATGACGATGAAGTACAATCCCTTTAGCAACATTATCCGGGTAATTTAGAAATTGCTGCCCTTTCACATAGTCTCCTATGAAATTTCCAAGGATTATCTCTTCCGACTCACCGGACAAATAGATATGCGACAGGTAGTTCAAATCAGGTTGATTAGTTGGATTTATAAGCTAAAGGTGATTGGAGTATTTATTAAGCCATCCGGCCTTTATAGTCGTTATAATCAAAAGTCCGAAGTAGTTTAAATCCATTATTTTCATTCCATATACCGATCGAAGGGTGATGCACCCCATTAAACATCGAACTTTTAACCATTGTATAGTGGATCATATCCTCAAATATAATCTGGTCACCAGGTTTCAGGTCCTCATCGAATGACCAGAAACCCATAAAATCACCCGCCAAACAGGAGTTCCCCCCCATTCTGTAAGTTGGTTTCCCGTCTACGGGCTCATGATACGCACCGCGAATTCTGGGCTTGTAGGGCATCTCCAGGCAGTCGGGCATGTGTGCCGTGAAGGAGACATTCAATATTGCAGTTTTAATCCCTTTATTTTCAACGATATCCACAATGTCTGCCAGTAAAAAACCTGTTTCCCAGGCAAAAGCACTTCCGGGTTCCAGAATAACCTCGATGTCATTCCATCTTTTCCGGAAGGCTTTTAACGTATTAACCAAATGGCTGGTATCATATCCTTTTCGGGTCACTAAATGTCCACCACCCATATTTACCCATTTAACGCTATTGAGGTATTTGCCAAACTTCGCTTCAAAAGCGGCGAGAGTTTTCTCAAGATCTGCAGCATTTGATTCGCACAGGGTATGAAAATGGAGACCTTCGACACCCTCCGGCAAAGCATCACCCAGCTGTTCTGCAAGAATCCCTAATCTTGTACCTGGGGCACAAGGGTTATAGAGAGCAGTCTCCACTTCTGAGAATTCAGGATTTACCCTTAGTCCAAGCGATATTTTACGTGAAAATTTGTTCACTATAGGTAAGAACCGGTTTAATTGAGTCAGCGAATTAAAAGATATGTGAGATGAATTCTTCATTACCTCGTTGAAATCTTTTTCCTGAAATGCTGCAGAATAGGTGTGAGCGAATGTATTCATCTCATCAGTTGCTAATCTTGCCTCATAGGCTCCACTTGCTGCAGCACCCTTAATATACTCCCGCACGATGGGAAAAGCTTTCCACATCGAGAACCCCTTGAAGGCAAGAATAATTCGAATACCGGCCTCCTCTTCTACTGAACGGATCAACTGAAGATTTTTACGCAGTAACTCTTCTTCAAGAATATAACAAGGAGAGGGTATTTTTGAATAATCAATTGGCATTTTGAACTGTTTAATATATAAGAAATTATCAATTAAAAATGTTTTCAGGGTATTAACATTCAGGTCTTTAATAATCAGAAATTCACTCTACCCTAACTCAGTTATCCTATAACTTATAAGTCTAATGCTTAAACACTGCTATGACTTACTTCAAAATAATAGCCTTAACGACTCTGCGTCCAATACGCATATTTATTGCCTGAATAATCTCGTTCCGCATCATAAATAGCTCATTTCTAACGATAGAAGAGCTCAGGTGAATATATAGCACCCCATCTTTGATAAAAATTGAAGTTGTTGCTCTCGAAATTTGTTTACCGATAATGGATTCCCACATATTAACCGCCTCAATTTCAGCTAATTTACCATCAATCTTCTCCTTTTTTAAGTAATCCTGGATTGCACTACCTAAAGATTGAAATTCACTTCTTTTCATATCGTTCTCTCGAATAATTACATGACCGAAATTTGCCCCTCAGAAACCATATATATCTTATAATCAGAACCTCCGACTTCTTTAATAATCCCATCAAGATGTTCACGGTTGGTATCTGTAATAAAGATCTGACCAAAATTATGGTCTGAAACCAACTTAACAATTTGTCCGACCCGAGAACTATCCAATTTGTCAAAAATATCGTCAAGCAATAAAATTGGCTTAAGTTTATTTACAGACTGGATAAAGTCGAATTGTGCGAATTTAAGTGATATCAGATAAGTTTTATTTTGCCCCTGCGATCCCAGTTTCTTTATTGGATTATCCCCTATTTTCAAATCCAGATCATCTTTATGAATTCCCGTAGTAGTATATTGAAGAGCAGAATCCTTTGAGACTGATTCCTGAAGTAATTTCCGATAATCCTGGTCTTTAAGTTGCGATTGATATTCAAGGTTTACATTCTCGTTTCCCTGACAGATAAAATCGTAATATTTTTGAAAAACAGGGAGTAACGCTTCAAGAAACTCTACCCTCTTCCGGTAGATTTTTTCACCCGTAAAGATTAGTTGCTCGTCCCAAACTTCGAGGCTATCTCTGTCGAACTGGTGATTCCCTGCAAAAAACTTAAGCAGGTTATTTCGCTGCAGTAAAGCCCTGTTATATTTCAAGAGGCAATCCAGGTATTGCCGGTCATATTGGGAGATCACACTGTCCATAAACCGGCGTCGTTCTTCGCTTCCTCCCTGAATTAGAATAGAATCTGACGGAGAAATCATTACCAACGGCACCAATCCAATGTGATCAGAGAGCCTTTCATACTCCTTTTTATTGCGACGGAATATCTTTTTATGGCCGGATTTGAACCCGCAGTAAATATCTTCTGGTTCTCCACTATTATCGTATTTCCCCTGAATGATAAAGAAATCCTCAGCATGACGGACATTCTGACTGTCAGGGAGATTAAAACAACTCTTACAGAACGAGAGGTAATAGAGGCAATCGAGCAGATTTGTCTTTCCTACTCCATTATTGCCAATAAAACAATTCAACTTGGGAGAGAATTGTAAATCAGCCTGAATGAGATTCTTATAATTAACAACTGCCAGATTTCGGATAAACATCGGTGCATTTTGATATTAGCTGTGACAAATTTAACCTTTTTATTTTGCGCTGCGAAAAAGGTGTTCAATTCGGGTTTAAAATCAGCTCTGAAAAACGGAATAAACCGTTGAATCATTGATATGAGAAGAGAAAAGAATTTTTATAAATAAAAATGGCTGTGGTTTAGTAAAAACGCTTATTTTTGCATTCGAATTGAAAAAAAGCAAAATAACAGAGATAAAATATTATGACTAAGGAAAAGACACCTAAACCGACTGAAAATTTAGCTGAGGTTGAAAATGCATTGACAACTGCGGAGAGATTTTTTGAAACAAACTCAAAGATTATTACGATGATTTTTGGAGCTGCAGTAGTTATTGCACTGCTGTTTCTTGCAACTCATCGCTTTTACTCCCTGCCCAGAGAAGCTAAAGCGAAAGAGCAAATATTTGCTGCAGAACAATATTTCGAGAAAGACTCATTTAAGCTTGCTCTAAACGGAGATGGAAATTTCCCGGGATTTCTGGACATCATTAACGATTACGGGAGTACCAAAGCTGGTAAATTGTCACGCTATTATGCAGGTATTTCAAACTTACACCTTGGCAAATATAAGGAAGCCATCGATTTCCTTGAAGATTTCAAGTCTGATGACCTTTTGCTTGGCCCTGTGGCTATCGGAGCTACCGGGGATGCCTACAGTGAACTTGGAAATAAAGAGAAAGCGGTAAAATTATATATGAAAGCTGCTGAACTCAATCCGAATGCATTTACATCTCCTGTTTATTACCTGAAAGCAGGTAATCTTTATGAGTCTTTGGGCACAAAAGAGAAAGCATTGGAGGCTTATAAGGTTATCAAAGAAAAATATGCCGACAGCGAACAAGGAAGAACGATTGATAAATATATTGCCCGTTTAACGGCAAACTAGCCCGAAAATAAAATTTATAGAAATCCTCTTCGTTGACTCGGAGAGGATTTTTTTAATATCAGAAAAACTTTTAACGCTTTGAATATCAAAATTATACAAAATGATTATTGACCGAATTGAAAATGCTTCCCTTTATTATGCGCTTGGTAACGAAATAGCCGAAGCTTTTGAACACCTTAAAAATAACGATTTGTCAGGATTTTCGCCAGGCAGTTATTCGATAGTAAAAGATAAGATCCGGATGTTGGTTTTTGATTCATTTCAAACAAATACCGATCGGATAACCATGGAGGGGCACAGAAGAAATATCGATCTTCAATATTGGGTCAGCGGATCAGAATTGATGGGATATGCTCCACTCGAATCGCAGCCTCTTTTGAAACCTTTTAATGAAGAAAAAGATTATGGAAATTATGAAGCCGATGCCTCTTATACCCGTTTTGAACCAGGTATGTTTGCGATCTATTTTCCAACAGACCTTCATACAGCAGTAATTGACGAACAATGCAATTCACCAGTCCGGAAAATCGTTTATAAAGTTGGTATTGTTTAATCTACTTATTTAAAACATTTCAATGGTAATTATCTTATTGATTATGCTCTCCGGGGTAATCTTCGGAATTGTATTTGGAAGGTACCCTCTGACGTTGAAAATCAACGATAAATTACTAAATGTCGCCATTTGTATTTTACTTATGCTGCTGGGTATTGCAGTCGGGTCCAATGAGAAAATAATCGCCAACCTTTACAGTATTGGTCTGCAAGGATTTATTATAAGCCTTGGAGCCATTGCAGGTAGTGTAGCATTTTGCTATGTAATATATAAAGCCTTCTTTCAGCTCAAATGAAAGGGACTCTTATTCTGATTACATTCTTTGCCTCTGGTATTCTGCTTGGCATTTCGGGTAATCTACCCCACATCCTGATTTCCAGTGTATGGAGCAATTATGCGCTATATGTATTGATGTTTCTGGCAGGAATCGGAATAGGCGCCGACCGGAAATCGTGGCATTTGATTCGTGCAATGCATGTTAAAATATTTTTAGTACCTGCCGGAATTATCATCGGAACCTTTGCTGGTGCAACAGTGAGCTCTCTGTTTCTCCCGGCACTTCACCTCCGTGAAATATTGGCTGTGGCAGCCGGATTCGGATATTACAGCCTATCAAGTATCATCATATCCGACTTACACAGCGAAGCCCTTGGGGTAGTTGCCCTGGCATCAAATATCTTCAGGGAAATGATTACATTGCTGACTGTACCATTGCTTGTGAAATACTTTGGAAATCTTGCAGGAATTGCATCCGGAGGTGCAACCTCGATGGATACCACTTTACCCGTTATCAGCAAATATTCAGGAAAAGAATATACCGTTATTTCACTCTTCAACGGCATCATCCTTACAATTCTCGTTCCATTTTTGGTAACCTTTATTCTGAAAGTAGGGAAATTAATTTAGGCTTCCTCAAAAAGCATCGGCCCCCGGATAAAAATAGTCAGCTGTCGCTTTTTCTGCATTAAAAAGAAAATATTTCACAACGGCCGAAGCACATAACTTTCCATCATTCCCTAATAGCTCTGTATCTACAATTGCCATTCGTGTTCCTGACTCTCTGATGGTTGCCCTGAGTGAAATCTCTCCTGCACTGATTAATACCGGGCGGCGATAAGTGATATCCATAGAGGAAGTTACCCCCACGGTTTTACATTGTGTCTGAACGATCCAACTTGCGATCTCATCCATCAGTGTGGCCTGGATTCCCCCATGCAATACATCAGTAAACCCCTCCAGTAATTTGCGGGGAATCCATTTGGTAACAACACCTTCCCCTTCTTTCCAGAATTCAAGCTGCAGTCCGATTGGATTATTTGGAGAACAACCAAAGCACTGATATTCTGCTCTGCCAGATTTGGCATATGGATTTTGTATTTTTCTCACTCTGATCTGTATTAAATTTCTACTAACTCATTTTCCGATAAATACCACAGATAACCTTTGGGAGTGGCATAACCCATTGTGATAAAATCTTTAAGATAGCCACTCACCTGCGTATGATGACTATTTGATTTTGCGCCAGTCTTATAATCAACAACGACTAATTCATCTCCCCGGATCATTACCCTGTCGGGACGGTGTCTTTTATCTTCGCCGCGCAGGATATCCCGCTCGTTCAGAACTTCCCATTCACCGCTAAACCATGAACGAAAGGGTTCCTTTTCAAGGACCCTGTAGATCAGCTGTTCGTATTCGGCTGAAGTTTGAGTGTTAATTTTCCCTTCGGAAACCACCCGCTTAAGGGAGATGGAGACATCGCTAATGGTGGCAATTTTTTCAAATAATTCATGCATTAATTTTCCGTGCTCAATACTGTCAGATTTTTGGTTATCATAAAGATCAAAAAATGTTTCGCGATGAATCCTGAGCTTCAACCGGTCTCCCTTTCCTGCAAGAATTAAACGATCCAGGTCTCTATTTTCAAGAACCTTAGACTGCGCTGAATAAAACACTTTTTTAAGTTCTCCTGTTTCAAATGATTTTGTGTCTGTATTCCAGAAATCTCGAAGATCAATATATTTCTCCCGATCAATGGAGTCAAGCATCGGAAAATTTTCTACTACCCCCTGAATAAGCGATGATATACTTTTGTAAGGATTATTCAATTTTGACGCATAGGGGCAAAATACAATCAATGTGTTAATTGCACGAGTAAATGCAACATAAAGAAGATTCAGGTTATCCACAGAGCTATAAAGCATCTCCCTGAAATAAGATCCGGAGAATAGCGTGTGTTGAAGACCTGAATTGTATTTTACCAGTACAAGATCCATCTGGTTAAAGGGCTGATCATCCGGGTGACACCACAGGTAGGGAGCTTTGGTACCTGACGGAACAATCTCCCAATCACAAAAAGGGATCATAACAGTATGGAATTCAAGTCCTTTTGATTTATGAATTGTTAAAATCGAAATGGCGTTCTGCCCCTCCGAAAGTGTTATAGCCTTATTGCTTCCCGATCCCTTCCACCAGTCGAGGAATCCGGCCACTCCTCCGGCCTCATCTCTTCCATATTGGAGCACCAGGTCGAGAAAAGCCTCGAGATAAACTAATTCACCTTTTATTTTATTGAGTCCAAAATCGGAGGCTATCAGGCTTGCCAATTCGAAAAGCGGAAGGCTCAGAAGTGATGGATCGAAACAATCATTTGCTGAAGATCTTAACCAGGATTTAAATTGGTCGGGAACTTTCTGATTAACACCAAACCAGGTATGATATTGTTCACTTTGTTCTGTAACCTCAATTCCTGAAATCAGTGGTGCCAGATAATTAAAATAACCATAAATTAAGTTGGCCTTTACAATGTCATTGACTTCTTCAGTGAAAAGGGTGAAGAAATTGAGGATAAACCGCACAACAGGTGACTGGTCAATAATCAGGGAATCGTTCGAGATAACATCATAACAAAATGGACTCCCTTCATTGGTTATTTTACGATCGAGCAAGGCCTTTACAACCAGCGATCCTTCAAACTTGCCCCTTACCAGAATGGCAATATCGGAAGGACGAACACCATTGGCCTGAACGGTTTCAAGTTGATTAATCAATGCTTCAAGAGCCTGTTCACGAAAAGCCCCCTTTCTTCGTGTATCCTCAGACTCAAAAAATTGCACTTTCACATAGCCTTCGGTCACGATCTTTCCGGAGGATTTCTGATAATGATCAGCATAGGCTTTCTCAATGATCCCCTTCATTCCTGGAAATTCCTCGAAAGTATGGCCTGAATCGGTAAGGTTTGACTCAAAGTCTGCATTCAGTAATCGGGATGATTCTTTAAAGAGGATGTTGTTGAAATCGATCACTTTTTTTGAACTTCGCCAGTTAGTATCCAATGAAATAACTGAAGCGCCAAATTGCGCCAAATCAGTTTCGATCTGAGTCGCCAGAAGGTTCCAATCCCCGTTTCGCCAACGGTAGATCGATTGTTTGACATCACCAACAATGACATTTCGGTTACCTTCAGACAAAGAGTTCTCAATTAGGGGTTTGAAATTATGCCATTGTAAACGGGAAGTATCCTGGAACTCATCGAGCATGAAATTGCGATAAACTGAACCCATCTTTTCGTACACAAAAGGGGAATCACTTCCCGAAATTACCTTTCGCAAAATTTGGGTCGAGTCATTCAGCAAAACAAGGTTCTTCTCCTTGGAAACCTCCTGAACTTTTAGTGCTATGTCTGTAAGAAGTCCAAAGGAGAAAAGGTTAGCCAGGATTGCCTTTGCTGTATTGGCCTGAACTCCCTCGGTTCTCATTCGCTCAATCGAATCAACTAATAACCTGTTTAACCCCTCATTATAAACTGCTTCAATCCGATATTTTAAATCGGGAGTGTCTGCTTTTTTATACCATACTCCCAGATTATCACGGGCTTCAAGAGGGCGTACGCCGGGTAATTCAAGGTTTCCGCCTGCAAGTTTATTAAAGTAATTGGCAAATGAATTTTTTCCATTTTTAAACTGATCTGTACTTAATCCCTGTCCTGCTATTAAAACTAGACCCTGTTTACCGGCTGCAATCATTTTTTGCTCATAATCTTCAAATACTTTCTTTAATTGCTGATTATATCGAATCAGATAACTCTTGTCAGCGAGTTTCTGTAATAAAGGTTCACTAAATAGCTTAAAGTCCTCGTTAAAAAGCTCTTTTCCACGACCAGTAAGGTCTTCTCTGAAATTCCAACTCCTCCCCTCCCTGAGATTCGCGTCGGCATATTCAAGCATCCAGCCTCTAAGACCGGCATTGGTGTCAATATCTAAAAACAACCGATCTATGGCCTCCTCAAGAACCATCTGCGCATCGAGCTCCGTACGATAAGAGGCATTAAGCCGCATCTCGCGCGAAAACGCCCTGATAACGCGCTGAAAGAAACTGTCAATTGTGCTTACTGAGAACCGCGAATAATCATGAAGGATTAATTTTAAAATCTTGCCCGCAGTAGCTCGGATCTGGTCGTCAGTCTGGTGAAATTCAATTCTTAGAAACTCCAGATGTCCGCAGGGAATTCCTGAAGCCAGCGCTGCCAGATCTTTCAGAATGCGGTCTTTCATCTCACCTGTCGCTTTATTTGTAAATGTAACGGCAAGTATATTCTTGTATGCCTCGGGTCGGGTAAAAACCATTTTCAGGTATTCCCTCACAATCTGAAATGTTTTTCCAGATCCGGCAGAGGCTTTATAGATTTCGAGTGAGGACATCAAAAAAAATGAAAAATGATAAATGATAAATTTAAAGTCTAAAAATCAGGTTTTACCTGCTTAACCCGGATAATTTAAACCGAATACGTAAGATTCCATTTTCATGAGAGGTAGAGATCAGTTGAAACATACCTATTTCAGAGGTTTTGCTAACATGAGGTCCGATGCAGGGACAGGCGTCATAGTTGCCAACTGTGACGATGCGTACTTCATCTCCAGCTCCTTCGGGTAAGCGGCTAAGATTAAACTTTGCTGAAGCCTCATTCCGTGAAAGAAAGTGTTCCTTTACTTCCAGATTCCTGTCAATCACTTCATTTATACTTTTTGTCAGATCCACTTCTTCATCAAGGTCGAGAGAGCGATCAAAGTGGTAATCGCATTTTGATTTCTTTTTCTCAATATGACTTGAAAATGATCTTTCACAGTCGAACATCCGAATCATAGTCTGATTCAGAATATGTTCTGCTGTATGCATTTGGGGATCATAGCTCTTCATCGGGTTATTGGATTTTTGTTAAAAGTATAAAATATATGCAACAAAGAAATTATAACTTCGTCCTTTAGACAGAAATCAGTTAAGTTGGAAAACAAGTATATTAACATTCATCAGGATTTGCTTAAAGGTTGCCTTGAAGGTGACAAAAGTGCACAATTTGAGATTTACAGGCTTTATTATAAGTCGATGTATAACTCAAGCCTGCGTATTGTGGGTATACCGGAAGAGGCGGAGGATATTATGCAGGAATCGTTTTTAACAGCATTTCAAAAGCTTGGAGGATTTAGCGGAGAGGTGAGTTTTGGTTCCTGGCTGAAAAAAATCGTGATAAACCGTTCATTGGATATTCTAAGAAAAAGGAAGGTGGTTTTTGAGGAACTCTATGCTGAACTTCCGGTGGCCGATGAACAGGAACAGGAAATGGACCCGATCACTGTTGAAGAGGTTAAATCCGCCATCACCCTGCTCCCCGATGGTTACCGGACAATTCTGTCGCTGATCCTTCTCGAGGGATACGATCATGACGAGGTAAGTGAAATTATGGGGATAAAAAATGTCACTTCAAGAACCCAGTTTTCCCGGGCACGCCATAAACTCAGGGAAATCCTGATTAAAACCAGAAATAAACAATTCAAGGAGGGAATCTATGGATCTATTGGATAAAATAATAAATGACCATCGTGCTGAATTTGACGAGGAACCCAGCGAAGGTCATCTTGAAAGGTTCGACGCAAAACTCAGTAAACTGAATAAAAAACAGGTTGGACTACACCAATCTCTATTTCTGAAAATTGCAGCAGTAGTGATCATTATCCTCATTTCCGGTGATCTTGTAGTCCATTTTCGAAAATCAGGACTTCAATTACAAGAGACGCAGGTGCTGAAAAGTGATCTGGGTGAAGCTACCTTTTATTATACAGGTAAAATAAATACTGGAATCAGGGATCTTGAGAAAATGGCTGGGGAAGGAATCGGGTCTAAAAAGGAGATCGTTCAGATTAAACAGGAGCTTTCTGAAATGGATAGCTTATTTGTAAATCTTCAACAGGAATATAAGGCCAATCCAACTGATGAACGAATCATCAACGCGATGATCGAATATTATCAAACCAAGCTCGAAATTGTGAATACCATAAAGACTGATTTGGAAAATGTAAAAATTTTAAAAAATAAAAAACATGAAAACACTGAAATGTAACATTTTAATCTTATTGACACTCCTTATATCATTTAATGTCAATGCCGTCAGACTTTCGAAGAGAGTCTATAAAAACTTTCCGATTGCAAGTGTTCAGAAACTCGAGCTGAATAATAAATACGGCAATATCTATATAGAAAATAACCGTACCGATTCGGTAATCGTCTCGGCAGATATCTGGGTCGAAGGTAATTCTGACAAGGCACAACGTATTCTTAACAGCATTAATGTTTCCGTTAATCAGAGTGGCAGTACAGTTTCAGCTGCTACGAATATCGATAATATGAACAACTGGAATACTGAATTCAGTATTGATTACCACATTGCAATTCCTGCTGATTGTGAATTAGCCGTTGTACAAAAATATGGAACTGTCAATCTGAAGGATCTCACCGGTAAGGGGACCTTTGAGATCAAGTATGGTGAGCTGAACGGCCAAAAACTCATCTCCTCTGATCTGTCTATGGATGTCGCATACAGCAAGCTCAATTTGGAAGCGGTAAAGGACTTGAATCTTGTGCTAAGGTATTCAAAGCTTAAACTCGAAACCGGGAATAACCTCAAAATTGAAGCCCGCTATTCAGGAGTCAGTATTTCGGAGTGCAATCAACTTGAGGGCGATTCCAAATATGACAATTTTTCGATTGGAAGCATTAACAATTTAGTTTTCAATGCGATGTATTCCGGTTGCACAATTGAAAAACTCAGTAAAAAACTCAATCTGGTCAATGGATACGGAGGTTTTACAATCAGACACATTCCATCCGCATTTGAAAGTATAACAATTGAAAATAAGTATGCCGGCATTAAACTGGGAATCGATAAAGGTGCATCTTACCAAATTACAGGCAACGCCAGGTTCAGCAGCATTAATCATCCGGAAGGGAAACTTAATAAAATAAGGGAGAATGCTAATTATCAGGTAACCGGTACGATTGGAACCACTGAAAATCCAGCCTCAACAGTTCGTATTGAAACAAGTTATGGCGTTGTTAATCTGGTACCATAAATCAGTTTAATTTGGTCATGAATGATCCCTGTGATTGGATAAAATGCCAGACTATTTTGATCATCTCTTATAATGCGGGCAGAGGAACTTTAATTGCATAATCCTAAATTCACTCTGTGGTTCTCCATTTATTTAATGAATATATGGAAAATCACAGAGTTTTATGGTTTTATATATTAACCGGAAGGTGATACCACCGGATTGCATTTTTGCTGTAAATCTTTTCAACAACCACCCGTGGAAGGTGGAGTCCCTGGAATTTCCCATTAAAGTGAAGTGAGGTTAACTCATCCTCAGACGTGAAGTACCTCCAATCATCAGCCCATATTCTATGCGTAGTCCGGACAAGCTCCTCTCCGCTCTGGGTTCCTTCATCCGACATATCGGTTCCGTAAAGCATCCTGTCCTGATATTTAATACAAAAATCACGCACCTTTTTTCGATCCTTTACAGTCTGATATTGCAGGTGGGAAATACGGGCAGCCATATCAACTGCAAAATTGGGATATTTGTCAAGCCGTTTGGCCAGCTCGTCTACATCCCATTCGAGACTTCCCAGATGACAACCCACAAATCGAAGATCCGGATGGAGCTCCAGTAAATGATCCCGGGCACCAATCTGTTGATCATACGAAGGGTATTCCGGGTGTTTGTACATGTGGTATTGCGGATGCTTTTCATAATAGTTGCTATCACCCCTGACAGTCATCTGATTGACAGGCAGCCAGCAATTGCGGGG
Organism: uncultured Bacteroidia bacterium; assembly: GCA_903918045.1. Lineage (GTDB taxonomy): Bacteria > Bacteroidota > Bacteroidia > Bacteroidales > Prolixibacteraceae > JAAFHB01. The sequence continues at coordinate 1,594 of CAIXCY010000017.1, read as the reverse complement.
TTCACCAAGATGTCCGGTGACTGCCAGATTAGCTGCCTGAATAAAATCAATAACCGGTTTAATTTCCGGATTATCCACCATAATGAATTTTCCGGTTCGGTCAGTGACTGTCATTCCGATGTTTTTCCAGAGTTTAACCGAGATAGCACCTCCCGCAATAGCCCTTTTCAGATTACAAATTGCTTTTATACTCCATTCCGGACTTGTCCAACCTACTGTATCAAAATGGAAAGTAGCGGTATAAAAGACCGTTCCCGGAAATTTTTTTGCTGATAAAAGTGCAAGGTAGTGCTGGTGGTTGACTGACGCAGAATCTGATACATCGACATTGATTGTAATTAATTTAAAATTGTCCTGAATTGCCTGCCTTTCAAACAGCCCACGATCACTATCGAGATGAATATGGGTATCAATTTTAGGTGTTGATTGAAAATCCTCTTTTGAAAAATAATCTGACTGGCAACCGGTCATTAATGAGGTTATAAAAAATAACAAAACAAATCTAAGCTTCATTTTTCAGGATTTTGGAAGTGAATAAAAGTAGGAAAATATTGTCATTTAAGGAGTAGTTCTTAAATTTGAGAAAAAAAGTGCAATGAAGTATTTTGTTAAGTATATATTCCTTCTGCATATTGGATTACTCGCATTTTCTGCAGGTTCAAAAGCGCAGCCCTTTCAAATTAAAGTTACCCTTGATGGCTTGAAAGATACCAATATCTACCTGGCCCATTATTACGGCACGAAGATATTGCGAATCGATTCTGCCCGGCTGGATAAATCCGGAACCGCACTCTTTATCAACAAGGAGGCTCGCACCAAAGGAATCTATGTAATCTACTTAAATAAAGATAATTACTTTGATTTTTTACTTGGCGCCGACCAGCAATTTTCAATCCGAACTTCCTTTGGACCCCAAGCAAAGCGAATTTTTAAAGGCGCCGTCGAAACGGAGATGTTTCAGCAATATCAGGAGTTTCTTACGGTACAGCGAACCAAGCAGCAGAAATTACAAAAGGAGGTTGAGCTTCATAAAAACAATACAGATTCAGTAAAAATCATCAATTCAGACATTGACGAATTAAATAGTGAGATGGATAAGTATTGGGAAAGTAAATCGGCTGAAAATCAGGGAACCTTCTTCGCCGATTTTCTCCGATCAATGATTTATCCCAAACCACCTAATTTTGTAGTCCCCAAAGATTCAAAGTATTCTGACTCCCTGAAATGGGTGATGAAATATAATTTCACAAAAGATCATTACTGGGATAATTTTAATTTTGCGCAACCGGGAATGATCAGAACGCCTCTGATTGATAGCCGGTTGGATAATTACTTTAAAAATACCTTGTTGCAAATTCCCGATTCTATGCTTAAACCAACCATTTCGGTTATTGAAATGTCAAAAGCCAATGAGGAGATGTTCCGATATATTTCTCTTCAAAGACTCAATGCTGCAGTAACTTCGGAGGTAATGGGAATGGACAAACTGTTTGTCGAGATTGCCGAGCGTTATTTCCTCGACGGGAAAGCAACATGGCTTGATTCGGCTGCAGTTGCCAAGGTTACAGAGAAAGTCAGGGTAACCAAACCGAAT
>CAIXCY010000016.1 GCA_903918045.1 uncultured Bacteroidia bacterium | reverse complement strand
TAGATTAAATATAAAATTATAATATTCATAATAATATTTGTATATGGCTAATTAAGTCAATTTGGGATGTAATAATAGAATTAGTTTTGTTCCATCATTTTAACAATTTACATACTATGCTTATGAAAAAATGGAATTGGTTATTTAGATTGATCCTTTCAACAATCTTCTTTAACCTGGCATTGTCGCCATTGTATGCGCAGCTGACTAAGATTCAGGGAACAGTTGTTTCCCGGCTGGGTGAATCTTTACCCGGAGTCAGTATTGTCGAAAAGGGAACTGTTAACGGAACTGTAACCGGTAATGGAGGGGATTTTAAACTGGATTTAAAGACGGCTGATCCTATTATTGTGTTTTCATTTGTTGGTTATAAAACCATTGAGGCCAGATTGAATGGAAAAAGAGCGTTGAATATTGTGCTTGAAGAGAGTATTCAGGGAATTGACGAGGTATTGGTAGTGGGTTACGGAACGGTTAAAAAGTCAGATCTTACCGGTTCAGTTAGCGTCGTTGGAGTTAAATCGCTTCAAAATACCCCTTCAAATTCAATTGATGGCTTATTGCAGGGTCGGGCTGCGGGTCTTCAGGTTATCAACTCATCAGAAGATCCGGGTGCAGGTTCAATCGTCCGGATTCGTGGTGGGAGCTCTTTACAGGGTTCCAATTCGCCGCTGGTTGTTGTAGATGGTTTTCCGCTTGGCGAGGCAGGTAACCTAAAACAGATTAATCCGGATGATATTGTGGCTATTGAAGTCTTAAAAGATGCCTCATCAGCTGCAATTTATGGCTCAAGAGGCGCTAACGGGGTAATCATGATCACCACCAAACGGGCGAAAGAGGGTGAAACGAAAATCAGTTTCAAACATCAAACCACATTATCTCAGTTTTCATCAAAGCTGAACATGTGGACTGATCCTGTTTTAATGGCTCAGCTAAGTAACGAAGATCGTACAAATGCTGGTTTACCTCCGATTTATAATGGAACGACCAATTCTAACGGGGTTTATTACCCTTCGGTAAGTGAGATTCAAAATGGAACATGGCCCTCGTTCACCGCATGGGACAAGGTTGTCTTTCGGAATAGTCCAGTTCTGAACAACTCCACACTCTCTGTAAATAGCGCCAACAAGACAACGTCGTTCAACCTAAGTCTTAACTACTTTGACGACAATGGGGTTTACATCCGCGATAATTTTGAGAAAGGGATTATCAAATTAAGTGTGGATCACAAGATTTTTGACAATTTAACCATTCGCACCTCAAATCTTTTTTCTAAAAGTTTCAGGAATAACAATGGGGGGCTTGCCTATTACAGAAACCCGCTGTGGCCTGTTTTCAACCCGGACGGCACTTATTTTGTAGCAGGCAAGAATGATTACAGCCATCCGTTAGCCTTGACCGATCATGTAACCAACAAAAACACCGGTTATGATTACATCTCATCCTGGATGTTGGATTATCAGATTATAAAAGGATTAAGCATTAAATCGCAATTCAATTATAAATTAGGCAATTCTGTTTCTGACAGTTACAATCCAACAATTTATACCCAGGATGGCGATTTTAATAATGGTGCCGCATATTTAAGCAACTGGCTGGGCGAAAATATGGTTTCTGAAACTTACATAAATTATGAAAAGACCTTCCGTACGAACCATCGATTCTCCGTTATGGTCGGGCAATCTTTCGAATCGGCCACAGCCCGAAGTTCAAATCTGGCTTCTTATAATTTTGTGAATGAGGCACTCGGAAACGAAAATATGGGGGCTGGCGATCCACAGAAAAATGTCCACTCCAACGGATATTCCAGCACAAAGCTTCTATCCTATTACGGACGTCTCAATTATACGTTTATGGATAAGTATTTGTTTACCGCCACGATGCGTTCTGATGGATCCTCCAAATTTGGCGCGAATAACAAATGGGCCTATTTTCCCTCGGGAGCGGTGAGCTGGAAAGCTCAGAATGAGTCGTTTATCAAATCGATGAATGTTTTCGATGAACTCAAGATGCGGCTAAGCTATGGTGTTTCGGGAAACCAGGGGATCTCCCCCTACCAGACGCTTAGTCACTACGGGGTAGAGCAATATTACGATAACGGCAAATGGAATACTGCAATTGGTCCCGGTTATGTAGTTGGATACGAAGGCGATGACGGCCGTTTTAAAATGTGGGGAGGCATCCCGAATGTCAATCTGAAATGGGAGTCTACTACACAAACCGACTTCGGTCTGGATATGGCCTTTATGAATCGGCGCTTACGGGTAACCGCCGATTACTACGTCAAAAATACCTCCGATTTACTACGGGAGCGATTGCTTTCACTTTCATCGGGCTACAACCGGATGTGGGTAAATGACGGCGGAATACAGAACAAGGGATTTGAACTTACCCTTGATGGCGATTTGATTAGCAAGAAGGATTTCAAACTCTCTGCCTCACTGATCTTCTCGAAAAATAAAAATAAGGTGACAAGTCTGGGTAATGCTGTAACTTCAGGATTAAATACAGATGCCATTACCGGCATGAAATATGAGTTCTGGGGATCATCATTGTCACAGTTCAGACAGAACCCCAATATTTTGGCTATCGGTCAGCCGGTTAACGTTTTCTACGGATATAAAGTTAAAGGAATCGTTCAAACGAACGCCGAAGGATTGGCAGCCGGCCTATCCGGATTACTGGCCAAACCGGGGGAATTCAAATATGTTGATCTCAATGGGGATGGAGTCATTAGCGATAAGGACCGGACTGTAATTGGCAATCCGAACCCTAAATTTATGGCCAGCCTCAAGTTGAACGCTGAATATAAAAACTTTGATGCAGAGGTATTTCTAAATGGTGTTTACGGAAATGATGTTTTATTCCAGAACGAGTTGGGAAGCGCTTCGACTTCGCCATTGCGCTGGACTCAGGATAACCCTACGAATCAATACCCAAGTTTGCGTCAGGATCGCTCCTATTATCTCTCAGACTGGTTTGTTAAGGATGGCTCATTTCTGAGAATTCAGAATGTCGCACTGGGATATACCTGCCATCCCAAAGGTGTTAAATGGTTCTCCAGTGTGAGAGTCTATGTTAACGCTTCAAATTTGTACACTTTCACAAGTTTCAAAGGGTATGATCCGGAGGTTGGAACCGATGGTATCTATTGGGGCGGAATTCCAAGATTCCGGAAATGGACATTTGGAATCGATATAACTTTCTAAAAATACAAGACGTATGAAAACGAAGATATTCTCAATTATTATTCTGTTTAGCCTGGCGCTTTCCTCCTGCAGCCTTAAAGAAGACCCTTATGGCTTCTACTCAGAAGCTAATTTTTACAAGACTCCTGCCGATGCCGAAGCAGCTTTAATGTACGCCTATAATGCGCTTACATTTATCGAATACTCAAGGGGGATTTTTTATATCGGAGAGCTGGCGTCTGATATCTGTGATGTGAAAGCAGATGAAGGCTATGGATCTCAGCAACTAAACAATTGGGCCGCTGATGCAAACAATGAAACATTAACCTATTACTTCAAATATTGCTATATCGCAATAAACAGAAGCAATGCGGTAATCGAAAATATTGTAAACAGCACTTTTGAACCAGTCATCAAGAACAAGCTCCTCGGGGAGGCTCATTTTCTCAGGGCCTACAGCTACCTTAATCTTGCCAGGGTGTATGGGCTTGTTCCGATCCAGCGAAGCATGGTTAAAACAATCTCGCAAACTTCGCCAAATATGGCAAAAAACATGGATGAACTTTATGATTTTATCAATTCCGATCTCAAACTGGCCGATTCGTTTCTCGAAATTAATCAGAAGGTTGGGAGGGCCGATAAAGTAGCGGCTCAGGCTTTGCTTGCCAGATCATATCTTACAATTGCCTCTTCAAAAGAGAGTGGGGTTCCCAAATATGCTCAAATGACAAAAGATGTAAAAACAATGTACGACAGCGCTGCCTATTACTCAAGAAAGGTGTTGTACGACCAATCGCATTACAGTCTTGATAACGATTTGCAGCATATCTACAATGTCGATTACCCCGATGGACCGGAGCATATTTTCATCATGTCGCAGGATCGTACGGGATTAAACGAAGGGAACTACTCAAAAATCGGGATGATGTTTCATCCCTGGGTGGACGGAGTACCGTATTACATTAAAAATGCGGACAATACCCTGACCTATACCACAAACGGCTGGGAAGTGTTTAAAACTACCGACGCATTTTATAATACATTCTTCATCACCGATAAACGGAAAACCGATCTGTTGGTTACAAAGATTTATGATGCAACCGGAAAACTTGCAGCCTCCGTGGGTGACAAATTCAGTTATCCGTTTACCCGCAAATATGTGGATCCAAAGTTTGTGGGTCAGAAGTCAAGTGCGCGCCCCTATCTGATCCGTTTTGCAGAGGTCGCCCTCACTTTTGCCGAATCGGTGGGACCTACCGCCGACGGGTATCTGTGGATCAACAATGTACGTACCCGTGCCGGTCTGCCCAATCTGACATCGGGTTTGGGTGAAGCAGCCTTCAGAGATGCAGTAGTAAAGGAGAGAGGCTGGGAGTTGGCTTTTGAAGGTCAGCGGTTATACGATCTGAGACGAAAAGCGATTGTGACAAAAACAGATCCAAGGGCTATTGCATCCGGGATTTCCGAAGCCAATGCTGCATTCTATCCGATACCGCAAATGGAAATAGATCTCAATACAAGTTTATCCAATCAATAATAATGTAAAATTGAAAGTTATGAAACGGTATAAATTTATATTTCTGGCACTTACACTTGTAACACTGTTTGGCTGTCAGAAGGATCCTTTGTCTGAAATAAAAGACGGGGGATGGAATAAGGAGCGCAACATCATCGGAATTTCCTTTGATGGACAAATCGGTCAAACAACGATTGCAAGAGATGGAGCCGCTGCATCAATCAATTTTCTGGATTATGCAGATGATTTTAGCAATATTGTGATCAATTCACTTGAAATATCCTATGGCGCCAGCGCTTCAGTTAAAATTGGCGACAAACTCAATTTCAATAACGCCGAAAAGACGGCCACGATTACGGTGACACCTGCCAATGGAGCTCCCCTGGTCTGGAAAATAGTAGCAGGCTCCTATGTCAACCCTTATAAAGGAACCTGGCGTATTCAAACATTCAGAATGAAGTGGGACGACTGGAATGGCTGGGGCCTCAGCGGCGAAGCGAATGTGGCAGATAAAATCAGCTCTGCGGCTAAAGGAATGGATGATATCCTCACATTTGGCGGTATCGATGGAATCGATAAAACGTCAGGTGCCTTTTACGGCGCCTACGAAAGGGGCAGCGGTACTGACGGATCCTTTGCAACTTACACTTCTCCTTTGGGAAATGACTGGAGTAATCTGCTCGGACAGTTGCCCAATGGGAAGGGGAAATACTATATCAATGCTGATAATACAATTTTTATCATTATTGATGGGAATACTAAAAAGTATAATTCCAAAGGATCAACTGCAACAGATGGTGCTACAATGACATACAGTCTGAATACTTCCCAAATATGGACGATTGACTGGAACGATTATTACAGCACCGAAAACCAGCTGAAGATGGTATACCTGCTTTGGTATGTCTTAAAGAAACAATAAATCATTAAAAACACCCATAGTTCTTCCCTCCTTAAAAAAGAGAAGCTATTATGGGTGTTCTGCCAATCACTAATTTCGTAAATTGTCTGCTGATGAAGAGACTTTTGATATTGATCCTGCTATTTAATTTATCGTTATCCTGTAAAAAGGACCCAGGCCCGGATAAGGTAATTGTTGATACAAAAAATGATCTGACTATTAAAAACAGTATAATAACCTCCTCATTTGTTGGCAATGGCGTACAGTGGGGCGGATATGATGCATTAAATTACTGGACAGGTAGTCCGACACTATCCCAGAGTGACTGGGACAAGCTGTTCAAAAGGGTACGGTTTATGCGCCCTCCGCTTGTACGGATCATGGTTTCTGCGGGTTGGAATTACATGATTAATAATGTTTTTGACCCTTCAAAAAGTGACCCTGTTCTGATTAAAATCCTCGATTTCTGCCAGACGGAGGGGATTTCAGTAATGATTGGTGAGTGGGGCCATTCCGGTGGATTATCGGTTGATCAGACCTGGCTTGAAAATTCTGCCAAATTTCTGGAATACCTGGTGAATACAAAAAAGTATAGCTGTATAAAATATTTCAATATGGTTAACGAGCCTAACGGAAGTTGGTCAAGCATTAACGGAAATTACGCGCTTTGGAAGAACCTTATCGAACAATTCTATGCCAAACTTACCGAAAAAGGAATTGCTTCAGCGATTAAAATTATTGGTCCCGACATTGCTGTTTGGGACGCCAATCTCACTTCATGGGTCATCAACGCGAATTTTGACCTGGGAACTAAAATCGGAGCTTACGATATTCATACGTACCCTACAGATGTTCAGGTTCAGGAGGGAACATATCAAAGTATGGTCAGGGCTTACCGGAAAGTCGCTCCGGCCGCCCAGGAGATGCTTGTGACAGAACTGGGTTTTAAATATGATGCCTCATCTGATTTGGGCAAGGAGAATGCACGGCTGATCGCAGCCGACCCTTTTGCCTCTGACGACAGCAATATGATGATCTTTAAATCGTTCTACGGGATAGATATGGCTGCCGCGCTAATCCAGAACATGCTTTCCGGGTACTCGGGGTCGCTGCTTTGGGATCTGGACGATGCAATGTACAACATTGATGGCGGAGGTTCCACGAAGTTAAAAAGATGGGGGTTTTGGAATATCCTGGGTTCCGAAAAATTCGGGGGCGCAGCAGATGAGAACATCCGTCCTTGGTTTTACCCAATGTCGTTGCTTTGCAGATATTTTCCACAAGGTTCTGAAATTTATGATGTTGCTTTACCTGATAAAAAAGGGCTTCAGGCAGTGGCAGGGAAAAAAGAGGGGAATTATACCATTGCGATCGTTAATTCGAGCTACGTAAGCTATGACATCAATCTGAAGATGGAGAGCGGAGCCGCAATTTCTTCAATGAATTATTACACCTATATAACCGGAGCCGGGGCCTCTTTTACCGGAAAGATTGATGCTGACGGATTTGCGGTGGCCCAGGAATCCAATATTTCTGTGGACTTTCAAAAAGGGAATGGAAAATCGATAACCGTTCCGGGCAAATCATTTTTACTTTTTACCAATATCAAATAAGTAAGTATTATTTCTTCACATATCTGATTGAAAATAATGCATTTAATAGAAATAGTTACAAAATTATTATAATGATCTTAAAAAAATACGAAAACAATCCGATTTTATCACCTAACCCTTTAAATGACTGGGAGAATCTGGTTGTTTGTAATCCGGGAGTATGGTATGAAAACGGCACGTTCTATATGCTTTACCGGGCTGCCGGAGACGATGAAAAACATGTGATTCGCTTTGGACTCGCGATAAGTGAGGATGGGTTTAATTTTACAAGGGAAAGTGATACACCTGCTTTTGGACCCAGTGAAGAGGGTCCGGATAGTGGCTGTGTGGAAGATGCCAGGATTGTGAAATTTGATGATTATTACTATGTTACCTATGCTTTTCGCCCAACCTCACCAGGCCGGTATTGGAATTTTAAGCATGATGAGGTATTAACCTGGGATTTTGGCTCAAATGCCCCCGCCTTTCTGAAAAATAACATGGCAAATACGGCTCTTGCCATGACAAAAGATTTTAAAGTGTGGATCAGATTGGGACGAATTACCCAATCCAATATCGATGATCGGGATGTGATAATCTTCCCTGAAAAGGTAAATGGTAAATTTGCCATGCTTCATCGTCCCAAGGAGTGGGTTGGTGAGCCGTGGGGACCCCCATTCCCGGCTATCTGGCTATGCTATTCGGATGATTTACTAACCTGGAATGAGCCCAGTCACTTACTCATGCAAGGAATTGGTGGGGGATGGGAAGAGAAAATCGGAGGCTCCACACCTCCACTCAAGACTGAGGAAGGTTGGCTGGTGCTGTATCACGGTGTCGAGAATGGTGGCACTGGTTATTACAGGGTTGGAGCCGTTTTGCTTGATTTGGATGACCCTACAAAAATAATTGGGCGAACAAAAAATCCTATCCTTGAACCTGAGTTCGATTATGAGATCAACGGCTTTTACAAGGGGTGTGTTTTTCCAACCGGGAACGTAATCGTAGGTGATACATTATTTGTATATTACGGCGGTGCAGACAAGTATGTGGGTGTAGCTACCTGTCCTCTGAATGAGTTGTTGGATCAAATAAAAAAAAGCTGAAATGAAGTACAGCCTGATTCTGTTTTTCCTGTTTTTATTCATACATGGATATCCTAAGGAACCTTCCAAGACGATAGGAATTTACCCTGACAAGGTAATCACCTGCTGTTATATTGGGAATGGTGTTCAATGGTCAGCCTATCCTCATGCAGATTCCCCGGACTCGGAATGGGGAGATCTTATGACCCCCAAAAAATGGAAAATGATTTTTGACCGCCTTGATTATATGCAACCTAAGCTGGTTCGGGTTATGGATCAGGCCAACTGGAGGTATCTTAAAGGATTCGACGCTCAGGGAGAGCCAATTCTTGATTTTAACTCACCAGAAGTTAAGACGTTAGAGAAGCTGCTTGATTATTGCCAGAAAAATAAGATCACTGTGCTGTTTGGAGAATGGGGGTGCCCCTCTCAGATTAAAAATTCTGAACCTTCGGGTCATTTTAAAGGGGCAAACGATCCAAAATGGACAAATATTATTGTCAAATACCTTGATTTTTTAATTAATACCAAAGGTTATTCCTGTCTTAAATATTATAATCTGGTCAATGAACCCAATGGTTACTGGGCCTCCACGGAAGGGAACTGGGAAGAATGGAGCGAAGGGATTAAGATGTTAAATAAAGCGCTGATTAAAGCGGGACTCGCCAATAAGATCAGTATAGCCGGCCCTGATGCAGTTGCAGCCTACGATAATGCTGCTTCCAAATATACTGGCATCCAGTGGGTGGAAGAATCAGCCCGTCAGCTAAATCAAGATCTGGGGATTTACGAAATTCATGCATATACCGATTACGATCTGGTGAGAAGCGGTAATTTTGCCAAATTCTATGGTGGCATTGCAAACCTTGCAAAGAAGGTTGACAAACAGATCATCTTCGGGGAAATAGGTTTTGATAAAATGACTGATGAGAATCAGAAGCGGGTCAAAACTGATAAATATGCCAGCGAGGATAGTCAAATGTCTGTATATGATTTTAGCTATGGAATCGATATGGCGGATGCAGCCATTCAGATTATGAATTCCGGCTATTCCGGCGCTGCAGCATGGGATCTCGATGATGCGATGCATACCCTGGGCGATAAAGGAGATAAGAGCAAACTTAAACGATGGGGCTTCTGGAATAGTCTGGGAACCGAAATCTGCAACAAACCTGCCGATGAGAATATCCGTCCCTGGTTTTATTCCTGGTCGCTCCTTTGCCGGTACTTCCCAAATGGTATCAACATTATAAAATCTGATAGTATCGCAATTGAGGGGGTCAGAATGGTTGCCGGTGTTAAAGAGAAAGCCTTTACAATTGCCTTGGTAAACAATGGATCTCTTAATCAAAAACTTCAATTGAAACTTGATGGATTTTTAATTTCAAAGCGGTATAAAAAATTTATTTACAGTAATAATGTAAGGCCTGTAAATGGCAGTGGATTTCCGGTGCCACAGGAAACAGGTTCTCTTCATCTTTCGGGTGAAGAGCTGAGCGTAGATGTTCCGGCCAAAAGTTTTATCCTGTATACCACCTTCAATTTCTGAAAAAATGTCATTTATAACTAATCTGAATTCTGCTGATCTTTTAATTATCATTATTTATATTTTCGGAATTACCTGGTGGGGATTAAGGAATGCAAAGAATGAGACTTCCAATGACTATTTCCTTGCGGGTCGGAATATGACCTGGATCGTTGTGGGACTCTCTCTCTTTTCAGCGAGTATATCTACCTCTACGCTTATCGGGCATTCGGGGTCCACCTATCAATATGGGATGGTGATCTTTAATTATAACCTGATCTCAATTCTGGTTATGATTTTCTTTGCCTGGATATTTCTCCCCTTTTATATTAAATCGGGCGTATATACGATGCCTGAATTTCTTGAACGACGGTTTGATCACCGTTCCAAATACTATTTTTCAGGCATTTCGGTTTTTGGCGGCATCTTCATGGATGTTTCTGCCACCCTCTATGGAAGTGCAATGATTTTCAAGATTATCTTTCCAGAGATGGAATTGCAGGTTATTGTAATTATTGCTGCCCTCATTGTGGCATCATATACCATTCCGGGAGGATTAAACTCTGTAATCAAAACAGAGGTAATCCAGGCCGTAATCCTTATAGCAGGGTCTGTTTTACTGGCAGTTATTGCTCAGCATAATGTGGGCAGCTGGTCCGTATTGTCGCAACGGTTTCACGATACGGTCTATCTTCATCTGATTCGCAGTGCCAACGATATTGCCATTCCATGGCCTGCCCTCATCCTTTCGCTTCCAATCCTGGGATTTTATTTCTGGGGAAATAATCAGCAGCTGGTGCAAAGGGTTCTTTCTGCAAAATCGGTCGATCATGGTCGAAAAGGGGTCTTGCTGACCGGTCTCCTGACTATGCTTACCCTCTATTTTATTTTTATCCCGGCGATGCAGGCCGCTGCCGCCTTTCCAAATGTAAATCCCCCGGACGGCATTTATCCGAAAATGGTAACAACATGGATGCCAACGATTTTTCTTGGAATCATGCTGGCAGTGATGATCTCAGCCTTGACTGCAAGTCTGAGCGCCTGTCTTAATTCGGTTTCTACACTCTTTACCATGGATTTCTATCGGAAGATTGATAAAAATGCCAGTTCAAAAAAACTGGTTCGGGTAGGCCAGATCTGTTCATCGGTTGTGCTGATTATCGGGATTTTCTGGGCCCCGCAGATTCAAAAGTTTGGGACTTTAATAAATTATTACAATGAGATGCTTTCGTATGTTGGCCCGCCAATCGTTGCCGCTTTTATGCTCGGATTATTCTGGAAGCGGGCTAATGGAACGGGGATTTTTGCAGGGCTTCTTTCGACATTTGTGATGGCCCTTTTTATGATTTTTTATGGCAAGGAGCATTTCATTCAGTCTGTTCAAAATCCCGGAGCCCCCTTGCATTGGCTTTATCTGGCCCCGATAAATTTCGCCTTTGTATCTTTGGTGATGGTCGTTGTGAGTCTGATGACAGCTCCTCCGCCACCAGAGAAAGTTCAGGGGAATGTTATTACCCGTCAGTTTTTCAGTGATGAGGCCCTGGCGTACAAGAATGTAAAGTTCTATAACGATTTTAGGTTCTGGGCGATATCGTTGTTTGCACTCTGTTTTGTTATGATGTTTATTTACTGGTAATCGTTATTTTTCAATAAAGTAGCCATGATATCTCCCCATCCAGTAGGGGAGTAAAAAGAATGCGCCGTCATCCTCTCCGTACCCGTCAGAGCCTGAGTCATAGATATAGGTATTGCTGTTCCATTTCGAGATTCCCCTTTCCGGCGTTGGAATAGGGCGGATCGCCTGTGCCTTTCCGAAACGGTCAGACATTTGGTCCTGGGGTAAATCCCATCGGTGACTGTTTTCCATCTTCCAGGTGATCAGATCCATTGGGATTTGCTGAAGCTCTTCCAGTGCGATTTTCAGGTCGCAATCTTTTTTCAGGGCATTGCTTGAAATAATATTCCACAGCGGAATCCGGTCGGGTTGTTCCACCTTCCAGCTCCGCTGCGTACTTTTGATATACATCGGAAGAAGTTTAGGATCATTGGCATACCGCATCAGGGTGTAATTAGGGAGAAAGGCAAGCTCGTCATCCGAGTGGTTGATATCGAATGGTCCATACATCTTCTGCTGAACCATATTTTCGGCATAGTGGTGTTTTTGGGTTAAGGTTTGATAGGCTTTTTCAAATTTCTGATCACCGGTGACATGAAAACCAGCCTTCAGAAAAGCGAGTATCTGCATCGAATTGATCCCGCGCTCATACCACCAGTTATTTGAAAAGTTGATTGAATCGGGTGTCCAAACTGCCCAACGGGTTGCGATTCCATCAAGATCAACAAGCTGGAAATTATGGTCGACAATATGAGTCATGATCCGGTGAACGAGGTTTTTAACACGGTCCTTCATCTCCCCCTCAGCTACCAGGTCGTAAAAGAGGGGAAAGGCAAACATATGACCAACAATCTCATCCGAACTGGTATCTCCTTTCCATTTCCATTTCTTATCCGCTGTCAGGTGCCATTCCCCACCCTGTCCGGTACTTTCATCGGCAGCTACAAGTGAGCGGGCAGGAAACCCTGGGATACTGGTAATCGTTTCGAGCCGCTCCATTGCTTCATAGGCTTTTAACGCATTTTTCTTCGCCTCAGGGTCTTTGGTTACCGCATACCGGTAACATTCGGCCGCGAGATAGATAGATGTCCAAAGACCGTCATTATCATTTGTGCTCTGTTTGCTTGTGGAGAGATCTCCCTGACGAGTCAGGCTGACATCACTCACCAGGCCGTACCGGTCGTGCCGCAATTTAATCCGCTCCTCGAAAGTTACCGCTTTTTGGGCAAGGGTCATCTTAACCTGCTGGATCTGGCTTATCCCCTTTGGGGTGGCGAACCAGGTTGTATGATCATCAACCGGCAAAAGGTCGTTGATCTTATTGTCAGACAACCACCGTTTTCCGTTGTAATAATGCCAACCTCCATCTTTTTTTATTGCACCCCGGTCGGTTCCCAGCCACATCGCACCTTTTGACATCTTAATAATCTTTACAGGACTATAAGGTAACCCATCCGATCCCCTTAAGAGCCAATGATTACCATCTCCTGCAATACATCCAACAGAGAATAGACCACCAAATAAAACATCGGCCTTTGTTTTACCGCTTTCGAGTGCAAAATAGGTGCGTTTCAGTCCGTAGGCCATCATCTCATCGTCGAGATTAACCCATTTGCTGTTCATCCTTCGTAATAATCCGCCATTGGTTGCCACCCAAAGATCTTCTTTCGAATCTTTGAGCAACGAATTTACCCGTTTGCCTGCTGAAACCGGGTTTGTCGTCCAGTTTCCATCGTAGGTCAGCAACCCTTTCGTCGTTCCCACCTGAAGCAATTTTTCATTTTCCCACAACAGGCAGAGGATGGTGTCGTTTTTTGCATATTCCGGCAAGTCAAGTTTTTTAAGTTCCCCCTCCTGTTGAATGGAATTTGCGGAGGCAAGCCAGACTTTATTTTTAGGATCAATCGTGGCAGCACGCCATCCTGAGCCAAAGGTTTCTCCGCTCCATTGTCCATGGATGTTCCGGAAAACGCCATTGGAGGTTACTGCAATAATTTGATCCCTGCCACCAAATAATTTCACAACAGGTGTCTGTGCTTGCGTTGGAAGTTTGATTTCAGTTTTTATCTCCTGAAGGTAGTTGCCGCATTTTATGCCGGAAATTGTTTGTCCAAAGGAGGGAATTACCCAGGTGATTAAGATCAAAACGGGTAAAATTAACTTTATTCGTTCCATAATTAACTTTCATTTTGTATTTAAAAAACTGTTTTATTGATGTACTTTGGATATGAAATTACATATTTCAATGAAATCCTTTACTTTGCTATCCGGTGTTCCCTCTTCAATATCGGCCGCAACAATGTCGCAGGGGCCATATTCAAAAGCGATTCGTTCCAGATCTCCTCTTATTTCATTGAGTGGTTTATTTGCAAGCTCCATAGGAGTATACATTATTGCACGTCTGGTTTCAGGGAAAAGCTCCCTTGCCCTTGGCAAGTCTGAATCTTTACCCATATCGATGTAAGCCACCCCCGGAATCCTCGCATATTGGTCAAGATAGGGGGTTGCACTCCATGCACAGTTGTGAATCCCGATCATATCGAAAGCTTCTGCAATTCTCTGGTCAAAGGGTAAGATGAATTGCTCATAGAGATCAGGATCAATCATATTGACAAGACAGTTGCTGACTGTAAAAAACGAAGGATTCTCTCCATATTTTTGCTGTCTTTGATGGAGTCTTTTTGCTGCATCAATCATCGTTGTGCACACACAGTCAAGAAGATGAATCGTTCTTTCGGGTGCCAAAAACATATCCATGAAGATATCCTGTCCCCGAAGTCGTTGTGCATTATTCAAAACACCCTGCCAGTTCATAAATCCATTAATCTTTCCTTCATTTTCTCCAATCCAGTCAACCTGGTCCATCAAAGCTTGAAAAAACGGATTCTGGTCCAGATCCGGTGGTGTTAGATTATCAATTTCCTCTTCTGAGAAATAGTGATGTTCAGAGGAGGGCCATTGTTCACGATCATATCTGATTGGAACACCATAAATTGCTGCTATAGCTGAAGCGCCATAAGTGCCTGTAAGTGTGTCTGATGTATTTTCTCTATTTCTCCCGATCTGGGTTCCTGGAAATCGTTTGTCAAGTTCCAGTCTCATTTCAATCCGCGTCTGGTGTCGGTAAGAAGGATCAATGTGCCATTTTTCTCCAAAGTCAATGCCCAGCGATTTTGCGTACCATCGGGGAGTAAACCCGATCTCGGGTCTGAGAAAGGGCAATTCAGCCGTTTCAGGACGACGTGTGGCAGGTGCTCCCGGGGCAATATAGCTGATTAATTGTTTCATATTTGGTCCTAAATCAATGGGGCTTATCATTATGCGCCCTTATTTCGTTTTCAATCCCAGTTAACCGTTCATCGTTTTATCTGTTTTAAACGGATTATTTGGAACAGCGACAATGCCAGATAAGGGGCAGAGATCTTTCATCTTACGATTTATAACCCTGACAGGAATCAAATCGCTGTCAGGGTTGGGATGATCGGTGTTATCTTTTCAGTAACCAGATATCGCTGACTTTCGATTGTGACCGCCAGTTGAGTTTAGATTCTTCAGGTACATCGAACGTGATTTCGAGTTTTCCATCACTTACATATTTTGGTGAGAGCTGAAACTCCTTAAACTCTTCTAATCCCTTGTTATAAACAGTTGGTGCAATCCGTTCTCCGTCAGCTCTTAACAAGGCATCGCCGTAACCTGCAATCCGTATCGTATAATGACCGTTAGGATCAAGGTCTGTATATACGAGTCGTGGAAAGTTTTGATAGAGCTGGGTCGAGAGCCGTTTGCGGCTCATTCCATCATCCCACCAGACAAAATCGGTGGCATCTTCAGTGGTGGTCTTTACGTGAGGCCCTTTTGAAATATTTGAAATGTTGTCATAATAGCTTCCCGGACCCGGATTTTCCCATGTACGGATAATTTCCAGCCTCTCAAGTTTTTCTTTCTCTGTTGACATTTTACCGATTTTGGCGAATTCGTCGGTCAGCCACCATCTGTTATTCAGGGGATAATCCAGAAAGTCGAGAATAGCACCCCGCTCTTCGCCGCTGGCGTTATATTTTTTTACGCTCGTTTGCATTCCGATCGATTGGAACAGTGCCTCGCAATAACCGACAATTTTGTTTCTTAATTCGGGATACACTGGTTCATTGTCTGCTTTATTAACCAGAATTAGAGCATCTTTCATGGCTTTATCTGAACCTGTTTTAGCTGCCTGACCCAGAATCTGGTTGGCCTCTTTTTCAAGATTCTGTTCATAAGCTTTTCTCCGTTTAACATAGGTATCATAATAGGAGCGCATCACAAGCTGCTGCCAGCGCCAGTTTCCTTTTAATTCAGGATGTTTGGCTTCCAGGTTTTGCCAGAAGGCAAAGGTTGTCTCGATACCGCCGTTTTCTTCCACGGGACCTACCCAGTTGCGTTCGAGTGCAAGAATTCCGTCTGCGCCTGATTCCGCAACGGATGATCCGAAAAAGAACCTTGAATACTCGACCATTACCTGTCGAACATCCTTCTCCGGATTCCACGCCATCTGACTCCATGTTGCCTTATTTACATCATCATGAACCCCGTCTGAATAGGAGAGAAACCCATCGGTTAGGGGGGCATAACGGTTGTGAATTTTGGCATAATAGAAGGGTTGAGGATTGCAAATCTCCCGACCTTCTGTCAAAGCAAACGCCTGATCCCAGTTCTCGGTTGGATATTGGCAACGAATCGTATGGGTCAGATCCGGATAATGACGGTGCTTGTATTTTTTTGGTAACCGGAAACGTGTGGCTGCCAGGTCGGGACTGCTTGGGCCTGTGGCTACACCTTCAAGCCAGTCTGGGTTGTTCTTATCAAGGTAATCATAAAAATAGTCTACCTGCTCATCACTGAATCCCTGAAGTGAAATCCACATCCCCGCTTTTGGGTGATATTTGTGAAGCGCGTCGGCAACCTCCTTTAAGAATGGCATAACATATTTCGGGTGATTGCTTCCGGGATCGCCACCGGGGAAAAATACGCCATCAAGTCGCGGACAACTTTTATAAAACTCGCCATGTTTTTCAACCTCAGCTTTGAATATTGCGGGATCAGCCAGGTCTACATCTGCGGGTGTCCAGACCCAGTAATCAAGTCCATAATTATTACAGATTTCCGACATTTTCTTATTCATAAAATCGCGCGGAAATTTCATGTTTGGACCCAACGGACCATCATGAAACGGAATGTTTTCGATACTGTTTGCTCCGAATAAGGCAAGTTCACGGAAGTAGGTTTCAAACTGTGCCGGGTTCCAGGCATCCCATGAATTTGCCGTATTACGGTAACCAATCTGATGTCCCCGTATCGGATAAGCGGGGGAGGTGGCGATTTCATTGGACTTATTGAATTGAATTTTATTTTTGGATAGTTCTGCTGTTCTCAGGAATTGCCCTGTCGCAAACAGCACTCCCCGTCCATCTTTCCCAATGAGCCAGAGGATCTCATGATTCCCTGTTTTTTCAACCACTATCCGAAACCCTTCACCCTTTGCCTCAGGAAGATTGTCACCCTGCCGCTTTGGAACTCTCAGGCCATCAATTACCGTGTCCGTTAACGAAGCAAGCACAATAAGAGATGAATTATCTGATTTTGAGACCTCTGTAAGGCTTATTGTTGTTCGCTTCAAGACCTCCTCCTGTAAGATACGAATTACCGTTTCCCTTAACGGAGATTGAATAGATTTGGTGGCAATGATCGAAGCTTTGCTTAAGTTAACCTCCTGAGCTGACAAACCTCCTGTGAAAAGCAGAAAGAAGGCGATGAAACCTGTTCGGATGAAATGCGGTTGAATCTTCATTTTTATTGTTTTTTATATTGGTTGTTTTATTGTTTTATAAGCCAAACTTCCGAAATATGGGAATATTTAGTCCAGCGTATCTGTGATTCTTCGGGACGGTCAAAGGTGACCCTTATTTTACCATCCTGGGTTAATGGTTTTGGGACCACAAACTCCTTGAACTCCCCGATCCCTTTGTTATAGAGCGTTGGTTCCAGCCGTTCCCCATCAACTCTGATTAACGCATCCCCGTAACCAGAAACGCGAAGGAGATATTTGCCGTTAAAATCAAGATTGCTGTATTCGAGAACGGGGTCAATCTGAAACAGCTGTGAAGAGAGCCGTTCACGGCTGTTTCCACCGTTCCACCAGGCTACATCAGTTCCGTCATAGGATGATGTAAGAACATGGGGACTTTTTTCAATATTGGATATGTTATCGTAGTAGCTCCCAGCGCCTGGATTCTCCCACTTGCGTATCACCTCAAGCCTGTCTAGCTTTTTTTGTTCACTATCCATTGCTGAAATCTTCCTGAATTCATCTGTTAGCCACCAGCGGTTGTTGAGTGGATAATTAACAAACTGTAAAATGCAACCTCGCTGGGAGTTGGCCGCGTGATAGTGTTCGACATCAGTCTGTAGCCCAATCAGATGAAACAAGTCATCGCAGTATTTGACAATTACCTGGTGCATTCCCTCGTTCTCCGGTTTTATGTCTGCACGGTTAACCATCTCCAATGCCTGGTTCATGGCTCTTTCTGAACCTGTCTCTTTGGCTGTTGACAGAATTTTATTCGCCTCTTTTTCAAATTTTTGTTCATAAATCGTTCTCCGGTGTTGATAGGTGTCGTAATAAGAGCGAAACACCAGCAATTTCCAGCGCCAGTTTCCTAAAAGAGCAGGATTCTCTTTCTCTAGGTTTTTCCAGAATTCAAAGGTAGTTTCTATCCCTCCGTTTGATTTTATAGGGCCAACCCAATCGTTCTCGAGGGCATTAATTCCATCGGCACCTTTTTTTGCCAGGTTTGCACCGAAAAAATAGCGGCAATAATCATTTAGAATCTCATTTGGTTCCAACTCGTTATCCCAGCTTTTCATGCTCCAGATCACTTTATTTACATCATCGTGGCATCCGTCTGAATAAGAAACAAAGCCATCGGTGAGCGGAGCTGCGACTCCCAGAACCTTTGAAAAGAAGTTTGGCCTGGGGTTGCACCCCTCTCTTCCAATCGTTAGTGAATAAGCCTGATCCCAGTTCTGAACCGGGTAATCACATCTTACATTATGGGTAATATCGGGATAATTGCGGTGCATATATTTCTTCGGAAGCCTGAATCGCGTTTCGGCCATTGGCGGACTTCCAGGTCCAGTCACAACTCCACGGAGCCAGTCCGGGCTATTTTTTTCAAGGTAGGTATAGAAATAATCGATTTTTTCTGCGTTGAACCCCTGGAGTGAAATCCATATTCCTGCACCCGGATGATATTTCTGCAACCGGTCATTTAACTCCCTGAGAAATGGAAGCACATCTTTGGGATGGTTTTCACCTGGATCGCCTCCCGGAAAAAATACATTGTCAAGTTTGGGACATTTTTTATAAAACGCCTCTGCCCGCTCCAATTCAGCTTCCCTTTTTACCAAATCCGACAAGTCACAGGAAACAGGCGTCCAGATCCAGTAGTCAATACCATACAATGCACATAATTCACTGATATGGATGTTCATCTCTTCCGGTGGTATAGGAAACAGCACACTGTCATCCCGGTCTCCAAGAGGTATCGTCTCAATCGCATTGGTTCCGAAAATCACCAGGTCGCGGATATATTGCTCATATTTTCCCACATCCCACGCATCGTATGAATTGGCATGATTCCGATACCCTAACTGATGCCCACGGATTGATTGCATAGGTGCGCTGGCGAACTCTAAATGCTCGTCAAGGCAAATTTTATTTTTGGTCAAATTGGCCGTTCGAAGCAGTTTTCCGATTCCAAAAAGTATTCCACGCTCATCTGCCCCAATAATCCAGACTACATCTTTGCCATTGTGCTTATCACAAACAATCCGATACCCCTCTTTCTTTAATTCAGGTAAATCCGAACCTGTCCGCTTTGGAACTGATACTCCGTTAATCTCAGCTTCTGAATTGGTAATTAAAACAATAGCTGTTCCATTTTTCCAACGCGAAAAAGCATTCAGGTTTATGGAGGTACGTTTGGCAACCTCTTCCTGCAATGTGCGAATAGCAGTATATCTACGTGTATTATCACTATTCGCATCAGATAAAATAAATGCTTTGCCTAAATCCAAACGCTGGGCGGATATTATAGCCGGGAGAAACAGGAGAAGCATGGTCAGGAGAGAGAGGAATGCAAAATATTGTTTTTTCATCTTTATTTTTTTAAAAGATTTTGTTTTCATCTGGTTTTAAAGATTAGCTCCGTGTTATTTAGTTTGAAAGGTTGATCTAAATTGCTTGTCAGATTTTTATGATTATTTTCTTGCGGGCCAGATAACGTGCAACAAAATAACAAATAAGGTATACTGTTAATCCTCCGCCCAGGGCCTGCCAAAGTGGAGCTTTACGATCCAATAAGTTACCCCGTAACTCAATGATTACATTTTGGACTAAATAAAGGACAAGGGAATTAATCCCTAAAACAGAAAGATGTGGAATCTCAATCTTTTTCAGGTCTGAGAGCCAAAAGAAGAATACGTATACGAAATAACATAAGCCTGTAGCAAAGAGGGGATAGGCCATCGTCATACTGCGTTGCGAAAATTCCCACAACGGGGAGGGTTCCAAATAAGATAAACCCAGTCCGGCAGCCACAAGGATCACACCATAGGTAAGGGAACGTCGGATAAATTTGCTATGGTTTAAGTTTATTAAATCGTCCATTAGCAATGTTCCAAATATGAGAATTGAAGCCCAGCTCAGTACGCCTAATGGCCCACCGTCAATGCTGTGATTCATCGTCCATTCTCCATAACGTGTGAATGTAAACAGATATTGGTATATAAGCGGCAGAATCAATGCCATTGTAATTCTGATCCATCTGCATGAAAGGATAAAAGGGAGTGTGATTAAACCCGCAAAACCGATGTCAACAAGGGCATCCCACATACCCAGTTTAGGATCGGGCCCGTAAATAACTATTCCGATTAGAATCAGCGTTAAGTAGCGGATTATAGCCTTCCGGAAGCTTCTTGGCCTTCCGGATTTGCCGATATTGTTTATCAAGGAGATCCTGAAACCCATCCCTACAACAAAAAGGAAGAATGGCGCGATTGTATTGGCAAATGTCATTCCGTAGTCCGGATGTTTAAAAGTGCCGGGAATAGCCTCAAAGTGGCCAAGGTAATTGACTGCGATCATTCCAAAGATTGCAAATCCCCTGAATTGATCGAGGGAGGCAATTCTGCTCATTGGCAACTTCTTCTCTTCCTGTTGTACCATTTAATTTTTACTCTCCATAATTGTCTATGTTTTAGATCGCTTATTTAAGATGAGTCAGGGTAGTCGCTGTTTTTATGGCTCCTGCCGAAATTACCTCACCAAAATCGGGGCCATAGAAGCTCATACTGGATTCGTATCCTTCGCCATGAAGATATTGGTCACTGCTTAGGATATAACCGATCCATTCATTTGCAAGGCCGCCTATTGCAACATATTTTATCCCATTTGCCTTAAGCGTGTTTTTCACCTTCTGACCCAAGACAGCTGTCATCTCCCCTGGAATACCTGAGATTAATAAATCGCCGATTCTCAATGCTCCCATTCCAACCTCGTTCGGACCTAAAACATCCATTACGATTTTTACTGTTTTTTCATTTAAACCATACTCTTCGCCCCCCGTTTTCATAAAGGATGGATGAGCAGCATGTTCCGGAAGCGGGACGATTTGGTAACTGTAATCAAACTCCCTCACCTCCTGTGTTTTGAGCTCATTATATAAATCAAAAGACTGATCTGCAATGATCTTTCCGTAGATCTGAATTTTTTCGTACCCTTTTTTGTCGCTGCTTAATACGGTTGACTGGTCTCCCTCTGATCCGTTAAAATACATGGCCGTCACTCCCTTGCCGATTAGATTTTGAAGATTGGTTTGAAGATATCCGGGCCATTCTGCCGACACTAGCATATCCTCTCCACCCAGAAATGTGGGGTGGGCAGTCCAGTTAACCAGAACGGCCAGTGGATTTCCGTTTTTTAAATCGATCCGGGTAACGATAAGTTCCTTGTCGATATCAGGGTCCTTACGGCGGTTACGGTTTAAACCCTCGAGCATTTTGCTTCCAGTTGCAATTTTTACCGATCGGTAGTTTTTGTCGACCTTCCTGACCAGTACCTCCAGTTTTTGAAGGATAAATTCGAGTAGCTCCGGTTGGAAAATCCCCAGGTTTGGATTGTTCAGGAGGTTTTTACTGTTCAAGGCGGCCATCTCAAGACTTCCATGGGAATGACTCGGAAGGAGCATCATGTTTTCCATGCTCCACCCCATTCCAGGAATCCTTTTAATCAAATCACTCTTTATATTGGAGGGAATTCCCAAAAGATCGAGGGTGATAATCAGATACTTTTTATCTCCTTTTTGCAACGCAATAGCTTTTGCCCAAATTGGATCATGGATACCCTCTGCGGGTTTGTTCATCCGTTCACCATAACCGCCCAGAGTGTATTTCATCTCCAGCGGCGGGGTAATGTCGATTGATGAAACACTGGCACTAAGCTTTGCCCCATATGATGTAATACTTAAGGTAAGGATGCAAAATACTGTAACAACAAGTTCTCTGTAGTTCATTTTATATTACTATTTAGCGATTAAATAAATGATCTTTGGGATAGTTCAGACATGACGATTAGATTTTTTGTTACCAAGTATTTCTACTTATTTCTGTTCTTTTAGCTTTTCCAAAGTTCCCGGCCGTATTCCCATCCTTTGCGGGCGGGTACATCGATGAAAGCATCAATATCGGGTCGGTTTGTAATTTTCATGTTGGCAGCGTCATAATCAATTCTGGCAGCAAATTTCTGTGCCAGAACACCAATCAGCGCCATTTCAGATAAATCGGCAGCATATTCGAAATTAGAACCCGGAAGGGTATTGTTTTTAATGCAATCAATCCACTCCTGCTGTGGTTGTTCTTCGCCAATACGTTTAAAGGTTTGAGCGGGAGGATTTTTCAGAAATTCCTGCCATTCTTCCTCAGAGACCATCAGACGGGGTTGGTTAGGTCTCCCACCCGTGATTAAGGTTTTCTTATCTCCAATCATCACCATACCTGATCCCGGTAACGCTTTAACACCCCATTCCGGACGGATTTCCGGTTTCGAACCACCTTCGTGCCAAACCAGTTTCACAGGTGCCTTATTGCCGCGTGCGCCAAATTGGTAGGAAATTACCGATTCATCGGGAATAAAACTATGATCCGGCACAGGATTGGGTACCGTGGCCTCGACTGTTTGCGGCTTTCCAAGATCCAACGCCCAGAAAGGAGCATCCAGAGTATGACAAGACCAGTCGCCAAGCAGACCATTTCCAAAATCGTAAAAACCTCTCCATGATTTGGGACAATAAGCACTATTGTAAGGACGCTCAGCAGCCAGACCCAGCCATAGATCCCAGTCGAGACCTGCAGGCACTGGTTGCCCCGATGGTGGGAAGCTATCGGGCTTGGTCCAATAACCGCCAGGTGAGAAGTCATAAGGTCCAAACCAGGCATGTACCTCCCTGACCTGTCCGAGCACACCGGCATCATACCACTCTCTGATCTGCCTGATTCCATTTGTTGTATGCCCCTGGTTTCCCATCTGAGAAACAATCCGGTAATGCCTGGCTGCCTTTTTCATCGTACGTAACTGCCAGATGTTATGCGCCATTGGTTTCTCAACATAGACATGCTTTCCAAGCTGCATCGCAATCATTGTTGCGGCAAAATGCGAATGATCCGGAGTCGAAACGATAACAGCATCTATCTGATTTGCCATCTCATCGAACATTACCCGGTAATCCCTGTATTTTTTGGCTTTTGGGAATGTTTGAAATGCATAGGCAGCACGATTATCATCGACATCACACAGCGCAACAACATTTTCTCTTAAAATCTTCTGAATTTGTCCGGAGGGTTTTTTATCTGAGCCTCCCATTTCATCTGAAAATAATGTTTTCCAATTATCCTCACCCCGGCCGCCGACTCCGATAAGGGCAATGTTTAATTTGTTATTTGGTGAGCAACTAAACAGGTTTGGAATCAAGAGTGTTCCTGAAGCGGCGACTGAAGCTGCTTTCAGGAATGTTCTGCGTGATAAATTTGTCATAATCCTTGAGATAATAATATTTCAATATATTTCTAATTTCTTAAGTTTCTCTTTTGGCTAGCTTTTCCAAAGATCTTCTCCATAAGACCACCCTTCGCGGACTGGTTCCTTGATGAACTGATCCAGCTCTGGATGCCCCTTCGCCTTCATATTTACGGCGTCATATTCAATCTTTGTATTAAAGCGTTGCGCCAGTATACCGACCGCATTTAACTCGCTTAATGGAGCGGAATATTCAAAGTTCGCACCTGGAATTGGCCCCGTACCTTTTATAGCCCTGATCCATTCCAGAACCGGACCACCCTCGACACGTGGAATCGTCTCCTTAGGAAGGTTTTTGGTAAAATGATCCCATTCTGCATCGGGAATAAGCAGTTTTGGATTTGCAGGTCTACCGCCGGTTAACAGCGAATTTTTAGATCCAACCATGATCATTCCCCTTCCCGGCATCTCTTTAAGTCCCCATTCAGGCCGATTTTGAGGTTTCTCTCCACCGTCAAGCCAGGTTAGTGTTACCGGAGGCTTGCTGCCACGTGCAGCAAATTCAAATTTCAGGGATGATTTATCCGGAATAAATCCGTCGGGTGAGGAAGGTCGGAGTATTGGAGTTACAGATATAGGCAATCCAAGTTCAAGAGACCAATTTGGGGCATCCAGAGTGTGGCAACCCCAATCGCCAAGAACTCCATTTCCCAGTTCGTACCACCCTCTCCAGAATCTTGGAAGGTATTTAGCGCTGTAGGCCCTTTCCTTGGCTGGTCCCTGCCATAAATTCCAGTCTAAATCTGCCGGTACAGGTTCTCCAACCGGAGGGTAGCTGTCGGGTTTGATAAAGTAACCCTTGGGATCAAATTGTGGCCCTTCAAGCCATGCGAACACCTCTTTGACTTCACCTAAAATACCCGCTTCATACCACTCTTTGACATAGCGTATTCCCATCGTGGCATGACCCTGTATTCCCATTGTGTTGATCACGTTATAGTGTTTTGCTGCCTTACGTAAGGTGCGAATCTGCCAGATGTTGTGTGCCAGTGGTTTTTCAACATAGACATGTTTCCCCAACTGCATTGCCGCCATTGCTGCGGCAAAGTGTACGTGATCAGGAGTCGCTACGATTACCGCATCAATTTCACCGGCCATCTTGTCGAACATGACTCTGAAATCCTTAAATCTTTTTGCCTTGGGAAAGGTTTTAAATCCTTCTGCAGCAGCTGAATCACTAACATCACATAAAGCAACTACATTTTCTGTTGCACAATCAATAAAATGATCCTGGGCACGTCCACCCACACCTATGAATGCAATATTTACTTTTCCCGGTTTACATGAAGCCAGTCCGGGAAGGAATGCCGCCCCTGCTGCAACTGCTGCCGATTTGGCGATAAAGGATCTGCGCGATAAATTTGTCATACTCTTCGAATTGTTAGTGATATATTTGAATTTTCTTATTTATAGACTTTTAACTACACGACCGGCAAACGCACGGCCAAGTGTCTCTGCAATCCTGCAATTTTCAGTTTTCTCCATTCCGTTTAACCCAGATGCGTGATCGGGGCGCCAGGTCAAGGTGCATATTTTTACCCGTTGAAGGAAGCGGTTTTCCTGAAAACCCATCAACATAAGAACCATCCTTTGGAAGCTTCAGATTGATCACTGTTGCCTCCTGATTATAGTTGTGAAGTACAAAACTGTGATCACCCAGTTGCTGCATCGAGACACGCGATATGGCATCCAAAACAGGTTCATCTTTTGTGGAAAAAGCTTCCCTGATTGTATTCATCCACGACCTTGGAAGTTCCAGTAAACCAATCTGACGCGGACAAAGTAAAACCTCACCAACGGCGTCAAAATCCTGTTGCGAAAAAGTGTGCGTATTAACCACAAAGAGGTTTTTATTTTGAACCAGGAAAGGGTGTTTCCCGGATGTCTCAAGGAGCACTTTAGCCCCATCCGGTATCACCTCATAATCCATACTCATAGGAAACTTTAAAGATTTATTATATCCTTCTGAAATAACAGATTCAATACTTTTATATGATGTGGTAGTACAATAGTGAACCCCTGCAAGCCTGGCAAGCTGAACTCCTCCGTTTGCGTTAACGAGAAAGCCGGTAGTCATGATTATTTTGGCCCCTTTATCCAATGATTTTATAATTTTTGGTAATATATCCCTGTCGGTAGCCGCCTGTGTCGGCAGGAAAATCACCTCACTATTATCGGGGTATTTCGATTCCGGGACCAGTGAAATTCCGAACATTCCGATATAATCCATCAGGTATAAATCTCCTCCGGCGTCGCTGTTTGCAGGTTTATATCCCGTGACTCCTTTAACCGGATTTGATGCAATTGTGTTAGCCAGATCAGCCAGTTTATTAAAATTCTGTCGTAAAAGATGGTGCCCCGGATGACCGGAGATAAAGCTGTCGAAGTTAAAAATCACAAGCTCCTTTGCCCCGGCAAGCACCGACTGCCACGCTTGTTCAATAAAATCAATATCGGTACAGTCGCCATGGTCGAACCAGGCCCCACCGATCTTCTCAGCGGCAAGGGTCGAAATCCACCGGTAATTAATGAACCCTTCGTAGGGCTGGACGAATCCGTAGCGCTGGGTATACTGGCCACGCGTTTCAGTCCCCACCCAAACTCCGTCGAAGAGCTTTGGCTCTGTCGAAACGTCATAACCAAAGAGATGAAACCGGTCGTACCACTGCGGATATTTGATGATAATTTTAATGGCTGGGTTTTTCGCTTTTGCAGGATTGATGATTACTTTTTGAGCCACCTCTGTTAGAAGTGCCCGACGGTATTCCGACCAGCTACGCTCTCCCTTAGCGGCTTTTGATTCCATACTTGTATCACTGGTACAGAAGAAGTCGTCAACGATAAAGGTGTCGAAGATTGGGGCAGTATCTTCCATAATCTTTCGCATATCATTTTGTGACCTGGGATTTTGCCAGTTCAACCACGTTAAAGGGCCTTGTTGCGGAATGCCAATTTCACCACCGGGTAGCGTAGCAATGCCTCCAACGACTTCAAATCCGTTCCTCTTTAACAGTGCAACACTGGTTTTCAGTACTTCGGGTGATATTACAAGTCCGCAACGGTAAACTTCCAGGTAGACTTTAGTGATTCCGTTACATTTTAGAACAGAAATGGCTTCCCGACGACCACCTTCAGTTGTAAAGAGTTGTTCGACAGTTTGCGCAGTAACATAAACCCCCAAACGAAGATCTGATTTTCGTGCTGAGGCCAGGCTCCACATATCATCCCCAGATTGTTGATTGGTTGAGGAACATCCTCCATTTAGAAGAAGTACAATAAGGAATATAAGAAGATTCGCTGTTCTCATTCTTTAATGGTTGTTTTCTGTGTTGTGATAAAACAAATCCTATTTAGCAACTTCAATTTTCCAATCAGAGAATTCAACAGTATACTGCCGTTTATCCGGCCCTCCTGCGGCCAACCCCAGATCCACTGAATCAGCAATTCCGGGAATATCGGCAGTATGCCTTTCGATTGTCCAGTTTACCCCGTCAAGGCTGATATAACCGCTGAAACTGTTTCCGTGCCTGACCATTTTCAAATAGATGGGGGGTCTGGAATTTTCGGGAAGATTCTGACTGCTTGCCTTATGCATGCAGCCATTGGCAAATTCGTCGTATTCAACTCCCGCACGCCCCGGAGTACCGAAAACAAGAAACGATCCCTTACTTCCGGGTTGTACATCAAAACTTTGTGAAATATCATTCCGTACAAACAGTCCAGAACGGAACCACTCATGTGTTCGCTCCCCGAAACCTGTGATCTTTACAGTTGCAACAAAATCACCCTTGATCCCCTTCAAATAAATAGCAGCATAAGAGTCTTCCGCATGGTAAAAGTCAGATCCGCTGGCTGTAATCTTAAATTTATTTGTCTTTACATCGGCTTCTATGTTAAATGGTTTTGCCTTTGCGGAACAGTATTGAAGTACAGCTGTTTTGGAAAGATCAAATGCGGTTGATTCAGAAACGGTGAGACTTTTCTCAGCGCTGTTTTCAATGTGCAACTTATGCATTCCCACTGCGGGTGCAATTTCAAAACTGATCAATCTCGCCTCATTCTCTTTAAGTTCCAGTGATTGATTTTCAACCGCTGACAGATCCAAAAATAGATTTGCCTTTATCGTTTGAGATGAAGAGGTCAGGTTTTTAGCGACTGCAGTTGCCTTTATTTTTTCTCCTTTCAAAATCCTGTCTCCCGATAATTTGAAATCTTCAAATACAACCAAAGGTTTCTCCCCTTCAATTTTAACCGTTTGATAAGGGGTCGAACCGATTGCAAGGTGATGTTCCCCTTTTTCATAGATGCGGATCTCAAAATCGATTTTCCGATTATTTTTTTGATCACAGGGAAAAGTTTTTTGTCGTAAATCTTTCCGTCAAGATAAATTTCAACCGGGGCAGATCCTGTCGAGCCGGAGTTAGAAACATCAGCCAAAAGGTGGATAACGCTCCCTGCTGCAATTGCACCGGTTGTCGATTTCGACGCAGATTCGATTATCAGATTATTCTCTTCAAACAAAGGATCGCCTTCGATTAGTGTTTCGGGTGCATTTGTGGGTGGTTCTATTTTGAAATTATTCCTGTAAATATTGTCTTCAGCCAATGCTGCGCAAAGCTTCCATTCACCCTGTTCAAGGTTATAATAGATATTCTCCTCGGAGGTCCAGCCTGATGACATATTGTCAAACCAGAATGCCACATTATCGTTAAAAAATCCGGTATGTACACCATGAATCAGGTTTCGGCGGATTACTGAATTGAAGGTGAGTCCGGCGGTTTTGATGGCCCCTGAATCATCGGCATCGCGCTGAACATCATCGAGATGGTTGTATTCTACGACATATCCGCCATCGATCGCCTCCTCCTGGTTGGACCAACCTCCGACATCAATACCATAGCGGCCCCTTGTTTTTGTAAGGTAGTTGTGGGAGATCTCTGTCATCAGCGTATTATTTGCAAGGATATTGACACCCCCGCAATCGTAGAGTTTATTGAATGAGATCAATGTCTCCCGAATGATCTCCCTGCCGTCAGCGGGTTTTGCGAAACCATTCACATAGATCCCTCCGTCATCCAATGTTTCAAACTTACTGTTCAGAATACGTGTTTGATAACACCCTTTTTTAATTGTGATTCCTGTACCAAGACCTGAGCGCACTTCCCCATCAACAAATTCGCAGGCATGTGCAAACTCATAACTTATTATACTATTGGATGCTACTGAAGCCTCTGCAATTCCGGTCTCGCCATCTACGCCATCGGTATTTACTTTACCGGAATTATTACCGGTGATTGTACCCTCAAAGGTTAGTCCGTAGATCCGCAGGTTCCTGACCGGTTTTCCCAATGTTCCGCGAACTTCAATCAGTTGATTAATTAGAGGAACTCCGGTCGGCACCAGATTTGGGTCCGTAATCTCCCCTGTCGGAATATAGCTGAGTTCTTTGAGTTTATTGTCGAAAAACCATTCCCCCGGAGCATCAAGTAATGCTTTAATATTCTCTACGTAATACCTTGGCGGAACGATTACAACCCCTTCCTGTGGTGATTTGAACGTTGCGATTCCACGCGTTTCGTCAATTTTTGTAAACTTATTTATCCCGGTGTGCCAGCGGAGCAGCATGATCACCCGGTTCGTCTCCATTTCTTTCCACGATTTTAATTCGCCTTTTTTAAAACAGAGGTTATCTGTGGTATTTGAAATTACAGGAGGGGTGAAATATCCATCATTCGGTGTGCGGGCCAGCACCTGTTTTTTACCAGCAACGATGAGCATTGCAGCAGTGTCGGCGTCAAATCTGGCGACCCATATTTTGCCTCTCTTTTTCCATCCTGATAGCGGAACCTCTCCGGAGATTACCGGTTTCTCCCCGGGATAGGCTGCGTAGGTTACATAGTGATCTTTTAGTTTGTGATATTCAAAGGCACCTGTCGGAAGGTTGGTTTCCACCCGTTCACCGCCATCGGCAGGTTCGAAAATCAACCGATGTTTTAACTGGTAGTGCCCGGCGCGGATATAAACCACAATATCTTTACCCCTTCCAAGGGGATGTGGCGAACCGATCCACCGTTTTTCAACCGGTGGATCCTTGGGGAAGAATACCTTAGATTTTAAATCGCGAACCCCCTTTTGAGCCTGCCTGATTGTTAAAAAAGGACCATCGGTTCCGGTACTGTTAGGCTCAGGAAGCGTACCCGACCAGTGGTCATCCCCCTTGACAGAAACATAAAAGTCAGCTTTGGCCGGAGAACTAAAAGGTACCCATTTATCCCCCTGTAGGAGCTTCCCGTCGCGCTGCTGATTGGGCGTTTGTGAATAGACACAAAAACCAGTCAGAATACTGTAAAGAACCAGTAAAGAAATGGCTGATCCGTTAATCAAAAGATTTGATGCTTGCCGCCGGGATAGAACCTTCATATTATTTGTTGAAAGTGGGATTCTGTTTGTTATTTGGTTGTTTCAGAATTCAAACATATTTAATTTTGCCGAATTGATTCAATGGGTTTTTGTCTTTTGTCTATAGTTTTTTAACTGATTAAGCGGAATTTTACGAATATAACATCAAAATGGGCTAATTATCCATTGAATTTCGTTAAAAAAGGTGAAGTGTTCAATCCTGAATTCAGATTACTTTGTAATAGACTAGTCATACTCTTCCATAAATTTTCGCCCCATGAAAAAAATCTGCCTGATTTCGATATTCCTCCTTTTAATGGGAAGTGTTTCAATCGCTCAAAATTCTGCAGAAATTGTAAGTGATCCGGTAGCGTCGAATTTCAAAAATCCCCCTCTCGATTGCTGGCCTCATACACGTTGGTGGTGGCCCGGAAATCCAGTCTCAAAATCGGAAATCACCTATGAACTTGAGCAGATGCGAAGCCATGGTATCCGGGGTTTCGAGCAGATCTCGATGGGCGAAGTATACCAAAAAGGGAATATCGCTTACCTCTCTGATGAGTTTATGGAGATGCTTAAGCATACAGTGAGTGAGGCAAAGCGGTTGGAGATGGAGGTTTCACTCAATTTTGGCGGGCCGGGCTGGATCATCGGCGGCTCCTGGGTGAAGGAGGAGGATAAGAGTAAAGACCTGGTTCCAACTTTTTCAGACCTCAGCGGTAATCAGTTTTTCAAGGGCAATTTGCCCGATGGATTGACAAAAACTAAAAGATCATGGGAACACTATACTCCTAGACTGGATGGGACGGAGACTTTGCTGGCTGTCGTAGCTGGTAAACTTGGCCGTGACGGAACCATTGATGAACACTCCCTGATAAATCTTACTTCCTCACTTAAGGGTAAAATCTTAACCTGGAAAGTCCCGGAAGGGGAGTGGCGGCTAATGGCCTTTTGGCTAAAGAAAAACGGAATCAGTAATGCCGTCGATCATTTCAGTAAGAACGCGATGGAAAGTTACTGTGATTTTCTGGGAAATAAATTTTATAACGCTTTTGGCAATGAATTCGGAAAAACTGTCGAGTCTTTATTTGTTGACAGCTTTGAATTGCCGAACCTTTCAAGTGGAATTAACTGGTCAGGCGGACTGCTCGAAGCATTTAAAGATGAGAAAGGTTATGACCTTGTCCCTTATCTTCCGGCAATCTGGTGGAATGTGGGCGAAATATCACCCAGGATACGGTATGACGTGAATGACTTCCTTCATAAAACAGGTTTAAATGTTTTCTTTAAGACATTTCTGGGATGGTGTGAGGCTCACCATATTCGGGGACGGATCCAGGCTTATGGTTTCAATACCGATAATATTGAGGCATCCGGAATGGCTCATATCCCGGAGATGGAGATTACGGCTGGAGAAAAAGATGCAGCCGACTGGTTTGATACACGGATAGGTCCAAAACAATATGTTTCATCGGGTGCACACCTTTACGGAAGGAAGGTTGTCTCTGCCGAGGTTTATACCTTTATTCACTGGGAAAGATACCGCGAAACTCTCGAGGAGTTAAAGATTGCAAGCGATGGTTATCTTTTGGCCGGAGCTACAAAATTCTACAATCACGGATTTAACTTCTCCCCCGAAAAGATTGTAAGTCCGACGCGGTCACTCCCCTTTGCGGCCTATATCCAGCCCCAGAATGTATGGTGGAATTATTATCCAAAGCTTGCAGCGTACATTGCACGTTGTTCCTATTTGCTTAGAGAGGGGGATTTTTCGGCTGATATTGCACTCTATTCTCCACTTGCAAACCAGTGGGCAAAGAGTGCCCTGAATATCCGTAAATGGACCAGGGAATTCGACTGGGGTGACCTGGGTGTGCTCCTGATTTCAAACGGGTATAATTATGACCTGATAAACGATGACGCACTGCAGAATCTGTCAACCGTTACGGATGGCAAAATTAAAGTCCGAAACCTCGAATACAAAATGCTTATTTTACCTAATGTCGAGACAATTCCATTGAAAACAATTGAATTAATTGAGAAATACGTTGATAATGGCGGTGTTGTTATCGCACTCGAACGGTTACCCGAAAATTCAACCGGTTTAGCGGACTACAAACAGGGGGACCAAAGGGTCAGGGAGATCACCAATAACCTGTTTAATAAACCTAAGACGGTTGGAGGTAGGGCCGAAAATCCTTATGGTCTAAGCGGTCCGGGAATAGTAGAGGGTGTGACGATGAATCCTTATGGAAAGGGTGGAACCTACCTGCTTAAGAACGTGATTGACCGTCAGATCTGGTGGGATAAACGGAGCAGTGCACTCGACCCGTTTCTGGAGACAATCCGCAGACATATTGCCCCCGATTTCGGTATCGATTTTACTGCTGAAGGGTTGCGTAAGAATGAAGGGCTCACATTTATTCACCGCAAATTGGGCGAAAAAGATCTCTATTTCGTCTCAAATATTCAGGATAAACCGAGTGCCATTCCGGTAACTTTCAGGGTTAAGAATCGAATTATCCGCAAATGGAATCCCTTTACAGGCGAAATAACCCCTGTTGTCATGTTTAGCGTTGAGAGAAACGGAATAAAAATTCCGCTAAATCTTGAACCTTACGAATCCCTGTTCCTTGAATTTTCTCCAGGTGAACCCGGGGCGTACGTGCCAAAATCTGATTTTTCCGAAATTACAGAAGCCGGGAAACACCATTTTAAAGCTCTGGCTAAACGAAACGGAACCTATTTCAGCATCTTAAAATCAGATAAGGAAGAGAGGAAGATCACGACTGAAGTTTCAGGTATTCCCGCCCCACTTCTGGTTTCGGGTGAATGGAATATGAAGCTTAAGGGGGATGATTTCCCACTTTTTACTACGCAATCTTCACTGCTTTCCTCATGGATCGATAATCCCCTGACTAAGAATTTCAGCGGCACTGGTCGTTACCAGATCAGTTTTAACCTCCCGGCCGAATACCTTCAGAAGGAGATTAAACTATTCCTTGATTTAGGAAAAGTCGGAAATATCGCCGAGGTGGAATTAAATGATAAACTCTTGGGAACCATGTGGATGCGAGGTCAGAAGCTCGATGCCACGGGGTTTGCTAAACCAGGGACAAACAAGCTGGTCATACTGGTGACCAATACCCTTATAAACAGGATTTCCGCGATGACAATGCCGCCCGCTGTTCCGGATGAGCTTGTCTCCCGGTTCGGTTCAGGCGCAGTACTCATGGAGACTCCACGCGAATTTGGATTTAAGGCATTACCTGCATCAGGGCTTATTGGACCCGTACAGATTATTGCAGTTAAGGAGATAAAGGCTGAATATTAGGCGGCTGGCAATTGGCTGCCGGGAGTTTGCATTATTTCACATAGGTGGAAAGGAAGGGCATGATTTTGTTTAAAGCATCAGTATTGTCAACATCCGAAAATCCATGACCTTCAGTAGGATAAATAACCAATTGATTGGAAACGCCCATTGCATTTAGCTTGTCGATAAGCATTGTGGATTGTTCAGGTAATACCACATCGTCGATTCCACCTTGCAAGACAATCGTTGGTGGAGTTGCAGCAGAGACAAAATTGATTGGACTCGACTGAGTATAAATGGCCGGGTTATCTGTATAGGATTTGCCTGTGACGGCAGTTAAAGTAAGTTCCTGGAGAAACCCCTGATTCCAGATTGCTACGAGATCGGTCGGTCCAAAGAAGTCGACCACCGCCTTTACATGTTTGTCGGGATCATTCTTGTAGCTGTGAAGCAGAGCAAGATGAGCGCCGGCACTGGCTCCTAATACTATAAGGTCTTTTGATACAGCATATTGAGCCGATTTGGAGAGATATAATTCAATAGCTGCCTTTACATCCTGCTCTTGGGTAGGGAAAAGGTTGGAGGAAGCATTAATTGCAAGACGATAATTTAAGTTGATAAACGCAAAATTGGGACCCCGCTTTTTCATCGAATCAACAACAAAAGTCATATCGGCTTTGTCACCGGTCATCCATGAACCGCCATGAATTACCACAATCGTTTTTGTGGTTGTCACCGTTCTTCCTCCTGGGAGGTAAATATCCATTTTCTGAAGCCCTTCAGATCCGTAGCTGGAATCGGTATAGGAAACAGGCTTTGCCGAATCTGCAACAGGAGTTGGGATAAGCGTGTCTTTTTTGCACGAGGCAAATAAAAGAACAAGTGAGAAAATAACTAAGAGTTGACGCATATAGAGATTTTAGTCTTTTCAGATTAAACAATAACAGGTGGAATAAAGTTTAAAATTGCCGAATTCAGAATAAAAATAAATATAAAATATTTTTTAGAGATTCAGTAGAATACACCAATAAAATATAAAAAGTAAATACGACCACCAAAATCCCGATTCACTTTCCGGAAATATAATTTTAAGTAGTTTTGGGCTGTATACAAACACAATCTCATACGTGGAGATAATTTAATTATAGTCACTTTGAGTATGAAAATATAAAATATTGAGGATGAAAATTATAACTAAGACATTTCTGTTTATTTCATTGTTTATGATTTCTGGTTTGGTAATTGCACAGGAGCTTCCATTTCGGCAGGTTAAAATCTCTGTTTTGCCTGAATTGCGCCCCTCGTTTCTAAAAGAGGGAAGATTACTGCTCTATTTAACCACAAAAGGTGGTAAAGAACCACGATTCAGTTCTGAAGTGACTATCGGCATAACACCATCCGGTTGGGATTCCTCTAAAACTTATACCTTTGATTCAGGGGATAAGAATATTCTTCACACCGATCTTGCTGAAGGGTTCATGCCGGTACCGCACAAGTATTATTATCAGGCAGTCTATAAACAGAATCCGGACGATGGGCAGATCAATATTCCCGGGAATATGTTTAGCAAAGTGGATTCTGTCATTACATCCGGGCCTGTGACACTAAATCTGCAACTCAACCAATTGATTCCTCCGTATAAAATTGCAGAAAATAAATTTGTAATGCCGGTCGTTATAAAGAGTAAGTTCCTTTCCGATTTTTGGGGAAGGGCTCGTGACCTAAAAGCCTCTGTTTTACTCCCTGCAGGCTACTTCGAAAACTCTGGCAGATCGTACCCGATTTGCTATCATGCCCCTGGTCTGAATGGTCGCTATACGGGTGTAAATGAGATGATGGCTAATAAGGAATTCTCCAAGTGGTGGTTTTCCGGAAATGCCCCTCAGGTTATTTATGTTTTTCTTGACTCCCAGGGACCTTACGGCGATTCCTATCAGGTTGATTCAGAGAATAACGGACCTTGTGGAAAGGCACTGACAGAGGAGCTTATTCCCGAAATTGAGAAGCAGGTTCATTACAAGAAGGATTCTCACAACCGATACCTGGCAGGGGCCTCTACGGGTGGATGGGTAGTACTGGGACTGCAGATTTTTTATCCCGATTTCTTCGATGGTGCCTGGGCATATAGTCCTGATCCGGTTGATTTTGAACATTATGGACTAATAAACATCTATAGCGACGAGAGCGCTTTTATCAATCGATTTGGATATTTGCAACCCGAATCACGCACGATCTACGGAGAACCAAAAGGATCGATGCAGGCGGCAATCCTCGATGAAAACGTAATCAGCCGAACCAATACCTATGTGATATCGGGCGAGCAATTCGGAGCCTATAATGCGGTATTCGGACCCAAAGGGAAAGATGGCCTCCCTTCAATGTTGATTGATCCAAAGACGGGTAAAATCGACCATCAAATTGCGACACAATGGGAAAAGTATGATCTCAAGAAAGTCCTTCAGAAAAACTGGACAACCCTTGGGCCTAAACTGCAGGGGAAGATCTGGATCTGGACAGGTGACATGGATATGCTTTACTCGAATGTCGCCACACGGTTTCTGAAGATGTATCTCGACAAAACAGAGAACCCGAAATCGGATGCAAAGATCTCCTTTACCTCAATGGCCGGGCATTGTGCAGAGTGGAGCGATACCGCCGTACTTAAAATGGTGGCAGAAAAAGCGTCGAAGAAATAGCTTATAAGTTGGAAATATTTTGATGAAAAGATAGAACCTCTTTCCGGGATTTTCTTTTGTTATGTACTAATTCGCAGTACTTTTGTAATTATAAATTATCGAACTATGATTGAACTTTCCGTAAATAAATTCAGAGCTAATCTTAAGGAGTTTGTAGACAAAGCAATTGATGAGCATCAGCCAATCAGGGTAAATCGCCGTGAAGGGAAGGATTTTATCATTATAAGTGCTGAAGACTGGGAACGGGAACAGGAAACATTTTATGTTCTCCGAAATAAATCATTAATACGCCAGGTTGCTGAATCATCAAAAACCTGCGAGAAAAATAGTGGTTATAAACCAACCAGGGAACAACTTGAAAAGATCAATTTTATTTGAAGGAGAAACCTGGATCGATTATGAAGCACTAAGGCTAAAAGACAAATTAAATATTAATCTCTATTTATGAAGAATCAATTGTCCATTTTGATTTTAACAGCAACTCTTTTTTCTGCTGTTCCGGCATTTTCTCAGTCGAAAAAAGAGCTGCGGGAACAGCAACAATATGTTACCTCGTATGAGAAGAGTACAATGTCGGGAAATATAATGCCTGCGTTAATGCCCTACAATAAATGGGTTGATCCGGCAGGCGAACAGCTCTATTTTGGAGATAACGGCGACGAAAATCATGCACTCGACTGCTCCCTCTCACCCGATGGAAAGTGGATTGCCGTCGAAGGGCGTTATTCGGTTGTGATTATTGATCCGGTTACCAGGACGATTGTAAACCGTACACTTTTGAGAAGCCCTTTTGTGAAGGAGAGTCTGATGAATACTTACTCCGGAATTTCATGGCGCAAAACCGGAAATACTTATGAGTTATTCTGGAGCAGTGTCGGAAAGGCAAATAAATCGTATGTCGTTCAGGCTGCCTGGGATGGGAAAAAATTCACATTCGTTAAATCATTCCTTTTCGAAGCCGTTAAGCCTGCAGACACTGCTCTGCCTAACGAATTACTTGTTGCAGAGGAGGAGGGAGTCGCTCTGCTTTATGTCGTTTTAAACGGGAATAATACGGTTGAAAAATTAGACCTGAACACCGGCAAAACAATCTGGTCTGTTCCGGCTGGTGTTGCGCCATTCGGAATCACCCGGGCAAACGGAAAATTGTATATCTCCAACTGGGCCGGATCTTTTCCCGATAAGGAGGATCCCAATGTGGCAGGGGTCCCATGGGGAAGCGCCAAGGTCGATCCGCGTACCGGAGCCACGCGTGAAGGGACGGTTTCCATATTTGATCCTCAAACAGGGAAACAACTGAAACAAATTACCGTTGGATTACACCCAAACGATATAATCAGCAGTAAGGATCAGAATTTTGTCTATGTCTCCAATGCAAACAGCGACCTGATCTCTGTAATCAACACCGCCACAGATGAAGTAACTGAACAGATCTCTGTGCGATTATCTCCCGGGAAAAACAACTATTTTGGAGATTCCCCTAATGGACTGGCAATTACAGGCGACGGGAAAACACTTTATGTTGCAAACGGTATGGATAATGCGCTGGCCGTTGTCATGCTGGGACAACAATCATCCTCGGGATCAGCCGAAAAGGGAAGTAAAACAACGGGATTTATCCCAACAGGTGCCTACCCTGGCGGTATTGCTGTTTATCGCGACAGTTTATTATTTGTTGCAAATATTGAGGCTGAGGGGGCGCGAATCCCGATTATTTCTGAGACTGCGGGTCAGGTAACCTATAATGCTCACCGGATGAAGGCATCGGTATCAGTTATTCCTATCCCACAAAAATCGCAATTACAAAAGTATACAGAGAAAGTGGAGCAGTCCAACCAGCTTTTCAGATTGGCCCTTACCGATAAACTTCCCCGGAAAGATATCGCTCCGGTACCACTCCCACTCCGCATTGGGGAACCCTCGGTATTTAAACATGTGGTTTATATAATCAAGGAGAACCGCACATATGATCAGGTGCTTGGCGATGTTAAAAGCGGAGACGGCGACTCTAGCCTCTGCGTTTTTGGGAAGAAGGTGACCCCGAATATGCATAAACTTGTGGGCGAGTTCCAGTTATTGGATAACTACCATGCTTCCGGAAAATGTTCTGCCGAAGGTCATCAGTGGACCGATGCCGGGATGGTTACCGATTATGTGGAGAAAAATGTCCGCGCATGGATCAGGAGTTATCCCCACGTACAATATGATGCACTGGTGTATGCCCCTACAGGTTTTATCTGGGATAACGCTCTGAAATCTGGGAAAACTGCCCGTATTTATGGCGAAGCTTGTGACGTCGAATTTGACAAGGATCTGACCTGGACCTCCATTTATGAAGGTTTTCAGAAGGGTGAAAAATTCAATTTCAAGAATAAGACTACAATCAAACCCGTTGAGGCGATCCTTAGCCAGAACTTCCCTGCCTCCGATAATCATAAGATCTCGGATGTCCAAAGAGCAAAGGCATTTCTCGACGAGATGAATGAATATGACAGGAAAGAGGGTGATCAATGGCCTGAATTAATGGTGATTGCCCTTTCTAATGACCATACCGCAGGCACACGTCCGGGCCTTCCAACGCCACGCGCCCTGGTTGCAGATAACGATGTTGCGCTGGGACAGATCATTGAGGCGATATCCAAAAGCCGCTTCTGGAAAAATACTGCGATCTTTATAACCGAGGATGATTCACAGGATGGATGGGACCATGTTTCGGCCTACCGCACCGTGGGCACAATCGTAAGTCCCTATTCCAAACTTAAGAAAACAGTTAAGACTAATTATAACCAGGTTTCGATGTTACGAACTATCGAACAGATCCTGGGACTCCCACCAATGAATGTCAGTGATGCTGTTGCAATGCCAATGTTTGAATGTTTTTCGGCTGCCCCCGATTTCTCGCCCTATGTGGCTTTGCCAAACCAGATTCCATTGAACGAGATAAATAAGAGTTTAGCAGAACTGAAGGGTGCAGCACTTCATTTTGCCCGCAAAAGCATGGAGCCGCAGTTTGATTTTATCGATCAGGGCGATGACGACCTGTTTAACCGGATCATCTGGTTCGCGATGAAAGGGAAAGAGAAATACCCTAAGAAATACATTCTAAAGGATGAGGATGATAAGAATTAATCTCGTTGTGTTGCTTACTTATGATTGAATAAACCGGCGGTATTAAAAGTTGATATAATTCCACGGAAATTAGTGACCGGGTGACTGTTCAGGATTGAGCAAGTCACCCGGTCATTCTGTAAATGGGATATTTTTCCAATGTTAATGGTGAAGATTCTCCATTGATTCAAAATCTTGTGACATTTAGTCCTCGCTTCAGCAGAGCTAATTCATGTAAAAAAAGCCGTAACCCGGGTAGTACAGGTCAGATACAAGCGGATGATCACCTCCGCAACATTCATCACATTATAATTGTTATCTTTTTTAGTTTGGAACTACATCGGGGAAAGAACTTCTGTTTTGCATCGTTTGTATTTGTTGGATACTGATGTGGGATAAGATTTTTCATTATTTTAATTTTTATTTAATTCTTAATTATGAAGGTATATTTCGTAACCATGGTGAATGGTTTTGTTTTGATTTTATTGGGGTTAATAGGTTATTTGGGATCTCAAACTCCTTCACTAACGGCCCTCATTCCAGTGGTCGCCGGTATTTTTCTCCTCTATTTTGTTAAAGGAGTTAAGGCTGAAAATGGATTAATTGCCCACCTGGCAGTAACCCTTACCCTTGTTCTGTTGATTGCATTCGTTAAGCCGCTTTCCGGTGCGATTGGCCGGTCAGATACCGGTGCGATTGTCCGGGTCTCCATTATGATGGTTTCATCTGCAGTAAATATGATCTATTTCATTCTTAGCTTTATTGCGGTACGAAAAGCGCGGGCAAAAAAAGTGGAATAGGGCCAGGACCATAAACGGTGGAGGATGATTGTACTTCTGCCGTTTATGTTGAATACAGGCTGGCATCGTTACTATCGGCACGCGACGATATACGCATGTTTAATTGGACAAATAGCAACATATTGGATGAATTACAAAAAAATAAAATACAGATTCGGGTTAGTAGTCATTTTGACCTCCATCATTATATTTTTTATTTTGTTTTCCGTTCCTTTTCTTTCAGTGAATCTCAAAACTAAATTAGCTCTTACCCCGGTTCTTCTTGCTGTTGGAGAAGTGTTGTTCTGGCTCGGAATTGTACTTATCGGGAAGGATGTCTACCTGAACCTTAAAACTAAACTGAAGTCAGGCCAATGGCCCGGTAAAAAACCAGATCTGAATTAGTTATGGCCACAACCTTAATTGTTGATTTTATGCTAATTCGTTTATGATCACCGTCACAATTAAAGCTGACCTATCCATCCCGCTTGTGATTCCGGCAGGGCGGATAGACTCCATTAGCAGCAGTGAATTCGGGCAGGCCCTCCAAAGCGTGATTGAGCAGGGAAATTTTCTGATTATTGATATGTCCCAATGCGAATACCTTTCCAGCGCAGGCATCCGGATCATCTTACTTTATGAAAAGAAGTTATTGGCAAGGGGAGGTGGCTTGTTTCTTTCAGGATTATTGCCTGAGGTCTTTCAGGTCCTCGAAATGTCCGGATTAAATAAAGTATTTCATCTGTTTCAGAATATCGAAGCGGCAAGAAGTGAGATCGAACGACTCGAATTAATTTCAAAAGGATCAGGCAAATGGTTAGATGGGGCCTATTCTTTTAATTTTTATCCGATTGAAAATAAAAAAGATGCTGCCTTTATCTGGAAAAGTCCGGGGATTGCCGGGTACAATGAACTGGGATTTTCAGTTGGAATCGGATCCCCCGCCGAAACACCGGAGGAAGATCCGCTGATAAGGGGAGTTTTTATCTCGATTGGCCATTGTTCCGGGTTTTTTCCTGATGACCCCCGAATTCCATCCGACTTCAGAATTCCTGAGCAACCGGCAGGGGCCGGTATTTTTGTCAATCGGGCGCTCTCATTCGGTGGCCAGCCATCAGGCCAGGTGAGGTTGTCTGACCCGGCTTCGATCTCTCTGGAGCACCTCGTCGAAGCAATATATCCAATAAAACAGCGGTTTAAATCGGGTGAACCGGATTTAATGGCGCTGGTTATTGTAAATTTTGAACCTGGAAATCATTCTGTTTCACTGTGTGCGTTGGTCGACCAGGAATTAAACGAATTGCTAAAGTTATCTGAATTTACCGTTACAGAAGGTCTGATTGCGATTGGGACAAATGGTCTCCGTCTTTGGGGAGCCAGATTTCTCCTGAGCGATATTCCACCTGCCCCCGTTGAGGTCACTTTGCCTGATTTTCTGAAGAAAGTTTTGACTTTTGAGAATATTATTGAGGTTGCACCCCTCTCCCATGACGATCATTTGATTAATCCCGTATGCTGGATGTTCGTTTCAAACGGGGTTTCCGATCCATCGGCTAAACGTCTTAAAATAGAAACTGATGATTTTATACTTGAACCTCATATAGCATTCCTGACCCGCAGGTTATACACCGATTCAGGAAGGGTTAAAATCAGCCGTATTCATGGTGGTTATTCAGCCCAAACTTTCCAGGTAACTTCGTATGATCACGAGGGGCGAAAACTAAGGCCTACAGTCATGAAAATTGCAGACCGGGCAATGATCTCCCGGGAATCGGACCGCTGTAAACGGTATGCAAATCCATATATATTAAATAACAGTGCGATGGTGCTGGGGACCGAATTCTTTGGAAACGCAGGGGCGCTAAGGTATAACTTCGTAGGAATTGGAGGGGAACAAACACGGCTGAGATGGTTGACACACTATTTTCATAACTGGACTACAGAACAACTGGAACCGTTGTTTGACAAGATATTTCTCCAAATCCTCCATCCCTGGTATGGACAACCAATTCAGGAGGTAATTCATCCTTTTCAGGATCACGACCCCAGATCAACCTTCTTTCCGCAACTTTGCGAAACCGCTTCGGATCAGCTCTCCATTTCTCCTGATGAAAAGTTTTTTAATGTTAAAGAGGTCACTCAGCAGCTTGTTAATCCTTATTGGTTTCTGAATCATGAGTTTGCCAGTCGACGTGAAACCGAAATCAACTATTATACCTCCATTTGTCACGGTGATCTGAATATGCAGAATATCCTGCTGGACGAAGATATGAATGTGTACCTGATCGATTTCTCAGAAACTAAACCTCGCTCGGTGATATCCGACTTTGCAAGGCTCGAGGCCATATTTATGGTGGATAACGCTCCACTGCATGACGAAAAGGAGACTGAGGTATATCTGAAATTTATTTGCAGTTTTTACGATACTGTTCGGCTTGATCAGAAACCGGATGCCATTTATGTGGGAGATCATTCTGAACAGGTCAGCAAAAATGTCGCCCTCACAATGAAAATGAGGGAATATGCCTTCAAATCAGTGGGTCAAAACACCGATCCGGTCCCCTATTGCATGGCATTACTCGAGTGGATCATGCCGATTGTGTGTTATTCCTCCGCTACATTCGAACATAAACGCCTGTCGATGATTGTCTCGGGACTAATATGTAAAACTCTTATTGGCAGTGATTTAATTCTCCCGCAAAAGGGTTGAATTTTCAATTGATTGTATTTAAATTTCAGTGTTTTGTCATCAAAATGTAACATTTAATTCCATTTATTAAATTTATATTTCAACAAAAAAAAATCACGCTGTTTTAATGAGTACAATTGAAACTTTTGCCACGATGATAGCCGGGATCGGGCTTTTTTTCAGTGGAATCAAGATATTAAGTAATTCACTGAAAAACATGGCAAGTCACAAGCTTAGGCTGCTGATTGCCAAATGGACCCGCAACCCTTTTTTGGCGGCTTTTTGGGGTTTTGCCTCTGGCGGAATTACCCAAAGCAGCAGTAATACGATTTTTATTCTGGTTGGATTAGTCCATGGCCGATTAATCAGTGTTCGAAATTCCCTGCCGGTTATTATCTGGTCCAATGTGGGAACTACATTGCTTATATTCCTAGTTGCATTTAACATTAAGCTGGCCATCCTTTTTTTAGTTGGTTTTGGGGGTATCTTTTATGGGTTTGACAAAGGAAGCAAAAGGGAAATCCTGTATAATGCACTTTTTGGTATTAGCATCCTTCTTTTTG
The DNA here is from genome assembly GCA_903918045.1 of uncultured Bacteroidia bacterium. Classification (GTDB taxonomy): domain Bacteria; phylum Bacteroidota; class Bacteroidia; order Bacteroidales; family Prolixibacteraceae; genus JAAFHB01. The sequence goes on along the minus strand of CAIXCY010000016.1, from coordinate 31,033 downwards.
GATTTCAATTGCTCAAATCCGGATCACAGCCATTTGCTCAAATGGAGTTCGTACGTGAAATGTTCTATTATTCAAAAGATTCCTTTATTATTTCAGTCTTAATCGGAATCTTCCTGCGGCTAATAATTCACTCCTCTGCCACCATAGCTGTCCTGGTGATGACCTTAAGCCATGCAGGACTAATCGGGCTCGATCAGGTAATCCTGATCATAGTGAGCATGAGTTTTGGTGAAGCAATCTCCCTTGTGTTAATCTCTTCCAGCCTGAAGGGGGTCTCGAAACAAATTGTCATTTTTAAAGTGATTGAGTCTGTATTTACATCCTTGATACTGTTAATTATATTATCCGTTGAATTCAACTGGAATATCCAAATAATCAGACGACTAATAAATTCCACGAGCTCGAATATTGAGCAACAAACAGCAATGGCGTTTTTAATTTTCAGAACTGCACCTGTCCTCCTGTTATCTTTTTTATATAATCCGATCTACACCCTTTTGGTCCGGATAAGCCCTCCGACATCAGAGGAAGATTTGTCAAAAACAAGTTTCATAACAGAACAGTCGCTGTCCGACATTACCACAGCTTTAATCCTTGCTGAGAATGAGCAGGTAAGGATCTTTGAACGATTTTCCGAATCCATTGATAATATTCGTAGCGAGAAAGGACTTGAGATTATCCATGACTTCATCGTAATTCATAAATCAAATATCTTCCTGATTAACGAAATTGATTTGTACTTAAAGCGAATAATACACTTTAATTTATCGCGTTCGAATTCCGAAATTTATGTAGTACTTCAAAACAGGCAAACACTTCTAAAGGCAATCGATCAAACTGTATTTAGTTTTGTAAGTATGATTGATGATTTTCAAATTACTGAAGGTCTGAAAGAACTGGTTCAGAATTCAATCGAATCACTTCATGTGAATTTCATCACGGCAGTGGAAGCAACAAAATCGAAGGAGCGGTTTGATATTGAAATTCTTTTAAAAATAACGGAGGATAAGGGGCCACTCATGGAACGTGTTAGAAGCTTTCATCTTTCTGACAGTCAATTCCTTAATTCTGTCGACAAATCATTTTTGCTGGATATGACAGACCATTATCAGCGCACTGTCTGGTTATTAAATAGCTGGACAAAGTCGATCAGGCCTGAATTTGATAAATAAAATTCAATTGGATGGGAGTTTTTTTTACAAGCCAGGTTTATTTTGTAAATTGTATGCGCTAGGTTTCTAACCCATTGAAAGGTATCAGAACAACATTTTTCGTGCTGTCGGGGTATGACACTTTATGGCGTCGGTCATAGCTGTCAATCTCTGAACCTTGTTCTAAGAGGATTAAACCCGAAATAGAGGCAAATACTATAGCTTTACCGTCAGGTTAATGATATTCCGACCATTCACATAGCGGTAATCAATATGCTTGCAACGGCTTTTAAGAATCAGGATACCGATATTATCCTCCATTGAAGTCTCATCCAGCAAATTTGTGAGGTTACCGGTACTTTCACATAAGAATTCGATGCTTCCATCTTTTTCGTGATACGAGAGGCTAAGATCAATATCTGAAAAATCGGATTGCAGCGTTAAGACCTCTTCGACGATCAGCATAATGTCATCACTCACTTTTTTGGGCAGCATATGCTTTTCGCAAAAGATCTCCATCTCCCCCTGAATGGCATATAAATCGTATGCCTTACTCGAAATATGCCGGACCAGACTTCGGATGCGGTGGATGAACGTTTTGGTCTTTTCCCGCTGTGGATTTTCAAATATCTGTTCAGGTGACCCCTCCTCATAGATCAGCCCTTCGTCCATGTAAAAAACACGGCTTGAGATATTGGCAGCAAATTCCATTTCATGAGTGACAATTACCATCGTTATCCCTTCGCGTGCCAGACGGCGGATGACGGCGAGCACTTCGCTTACCATCGTGGGATCAAGGGCGGAGGTTGGCTCATCAAAGAGTAAAATTTCAGGTTCCATGGCCATACACCGTGCAATTGCAACGCGTTGTTTCTGGCCTCCGGAGAGCTCATCCGGAAAACTGTTAACCTTTTCGGCAAGCCCCACAAGATTCAGCAGTTCAACAGCTCTTTTATTTGCTTCCTCTTTTTTCTTTCCAAGCAGTTTTATAGGACCGATGGTTAAATTTTCCAATACCGAAAGGTGGGCATAGAGGTTGAACGATTGAAAAACCATTCCCATCTTCTGCCGAACCTTTGGAACACTGGTGTTTTTATCGAAAAGCGGGACATCGTCGATAAAAATATCACCCCCGGTTGGAGTCTCCAGAAGATTCAAACAACGGAGAAAAGTGCTTTTACCCGTCCCAGAAGGACCAATAATTGAAATAATTTCCCCTTTGTGAATAACTGTATTTATCTCCTTCAGAACAACAAGTTCGCCATAATGCTTCGAAAGACCTTCTACCCTGATCATAACTTTATCTCCGATTTTTTAATTGTCCGTTTTCTTTTCGGATCGACCGTGGTTTCAATATAACTAAGTCCCCAGGTCAGCAATCCGGCAATGATTATATAAAGTACCGCTGCCATGATCAGCGGGAAAAAAGCATCAAAAGTGCGGCTTCGGATAATGTCGCTGGCCTTTGTTAAATCCTGAACAGCAATATAGCCGACGACCGAAGTCATTTTCAGCAATGAAATAAATTCGCCTTTGTAAACAGGAAGAACCTGGCGAATAGCCTGAGGCATAATGATATAGATAAATGTTTGAATTTCGGAAAAACCGGAGGCAATACCAGCTTCATATTGCCCTTTGTCGACACTTTGAATCGATGACCGGAACATCTCGGAAACATAGGCGCCGAAATTTAAGCCAAAAGCGATAACTGCGACAAGGATTGGATTGATATTAACCGAAGCGAAAATAATATAAAAAATAATCATTAAAAGTACCAACACCGGTGTTCCCCGGATCAGGGAGATGTAAAGACGGGCGGCGACCGAAAGAAATTTCCTTTTAGACATGCGCATGAAACAGATCAGGGCTCCAATAAGTGTTCCGAAGAGTGCGGAGAGAATTGAGATGAGAATCGTAACTTTCAATCCATCAAGAATCATCAGATACCTGTTCTCCAGGATTATATTATTGTAAAAGCTGTTTGATAGTGACTTGAAGAGTGAGATTTTGACCGGGTGAACAGGTTCCTCGTCATTCCCAATTAAATTCTTCTTTGATGCAATCACCGCAGTTTTAAATTCTGCATAACTGTCAGAGAAATCAATTTGTTTGGAACGCTCTGCACTGATGGCAATTCCGTCAGCAATCATATCGGCTTTGCCAGATGCAAGCGCTGCCACCAGGGATGGAAAGGCGAGGGTCGTAATTTCAAGATGGTATTTTTGACTCTCCGCAAATCGTTTGATCATTTCAATGTCGAATCCTACAAAGTCGCCATTTATAACCGTGACATAAGGAAGGTCTTCAACGGCCACTGCAACAGCAAGTTTTTTTGGTGAATCGACATTATTAAAAGTGGGCATAACCGCCTTTTCGACATCACCAACAAACCAACGCTTGAAAATTTCATCATAGACCCCATTTGACCGGATCTTTTTGAGGAAAATATTGAATTCATTTCGCAGTTTAGGATTGTTTTTGTTAAAACCAATGCCCAATGGCATATCAAAGATTTTATCGGTTAACACTCCAAGATCCGGATTCCCTTTCATTAAAATCCGGGCGGTTATAACATCGAACATTGCCGCATCAATTTTATCTGTTTTGAGTGATAAGATCATATCCGATGAGCTGTTGTACTGGAAAACCCTGGCCTTAGGATATTTTTGTGAGACAAATGCGTCATGCACCGTCCCGGCGAATATGCCGATCCGCTTCTCTGCCAGGTCGGCTTCTGTCTTCATTTTACCCGAAGATTCGGAAGCCAGATTTTTTTTATTCGCGATAATGCAAACATTCGAATGGTAATAGGGATCGGAAAAGTCTATCTGTTTTTTTCGTTCTTCAGTTATCGCAAGCGAGCTGTTAATATAATCGATTTTATTTGTTGAAACCGCGGCAAGCAAGCTTCCAAAATGCATATCTACCGATACGATCTCCTTCCCCAGATAGGCTGCAAAACGGGTGGATAGCTCGACATCGAACCCCATTAATTTGCCATCCTTTATAAATGCAAACGGCACTCCCATATCGCTCACTGTACCTACTCTGATTTCCCCATTGGTCTTAGGGGTTTTGATCGCTGGCATTTCTGTTGACCGGTTTTTCATCCATCGGGTCACCATATCTGAATAAATACCGTTTGATTTAATCCCGCTGAGAAAAGTGTTGAATTGCTCCCTGAGTTTGCCATTCTCCTTGTTGAAACCTGCCCCAATTCCAACAGACCATAAACTATCCACTAAAACACCCACTTGTGGATTGGCTGCCATCACTTCAGGAAGATAGTTCATGCTGAAAAATGCGGCATCAACCTTTTCAGTATTCACTGCAATGACCAGATCTGAGAAATTCTGATATTGAAGGATTTTAGCATTGGGAAACTTCTTTGTTGCATAAGTGTCGTGGATGGAACCTAGCAAAACACCGATCCGTTTATCATTAAGATCATCAAGTTTGCTTAATTTGAGTCTGGAATCAGTATCAACAGCTTTTGAATCGCTCCCTGAGGCCCCCTTCGTTAGTTTATCCGATTTGCCGCGAATACATCCTGCGAAAGCCAAAATAGCGAAAAGGAAAAAAAAGGAGAGGTAATTTTTCTTCATAAGTTGTGTAGTATTGGGAGTCCGGGCAAATATAATTTATTTCCCGGCATTTACTAAATAATTCGAATTACTTAATTATCTTGTCTTAAATTTAAAATCCTATCTTTATTCCTTGAAAAGTGCTATACATTAATCAGCCGCCAGGGTTCGGGTAGTAGTAATATCTTGATATTCATATTGATATATAGATCACTGAAGTTTCTAATTAAATATTTAATCGTATGAAAGTTATTCAATCGGATACATCCATAGTTAAAATTGCCTTTTCCGGGCGACTTGACAGTAACTATGTTTCCAATAATGAGGTTAAATTTTTTGCCTGTCTGAATGGCCTCGAGGCTCCTGTCGTACTCGATTTTTCTGAAGTTAGTTTCCTGGGATCACTCGGAATCAGGATGATACTTATGGCATTGAAAGAGGTCAAAAGACAGGGATTTACGCTTAAAATTGAAAATGCTGATCCAAATGTTAAATATGTTTTTGAAATGACTAGCCTGGGTGATCTGCTGTTATGACCAGGTCCTAATCTGGCCTGTGAAAATTTTACTGAAGGATGAGTAAAGTGATAAAAAACAGGATCTTAAGTACCTTGTTGCGGATTTTTGTATGATAACTATTGGACGTAATTAAATTTAACTACCTTGCGGCATTGTGTTTTGATGACTAATCTCATCAACTATTTTGTCAGAAGGTTGCAGCCTATTATAAATGTTACTTCAATCATACTCGGATACTGCAACTTTAGATGTCGTTACTTATCTTATATGCCATTGAAAACCTGAAGGATGAATTGCAAAACACTATTGGTTAAGAATCAGATGTTAGAACTGAACCGGGTAGTGGCTTACCTGGACGAATTAGGCGAAGAGTGGGAACTCTCTGTTCCACTTGTATTTTCTTTAAATCTTGTTGTTGAGGAGGCTCTGACCAACATCATTTTATATGGATTTGACGACCAACTGGAGCACACCATTGAAATTGATTTTAAAAATGATCTGGACCAACTGTATATCACATTTATTGATGATGGAATAGCTTACGACCCAACCCTGAAAGAGGATCCGGATATCTCTCTTTCCACTGAAGACAGGCAGATCGGAGGATTGGGGATTTTCCTGATCAAGAAGATTATGGATAAGGTTGAATATAAACGTAAGGAGAACAAGAATTTTTTAATACTTACAAAAAATATTATTGTATGAATGTAGAAGTTTTTAAAACAGAAGAATATGTATTAGTGAGCGTTGAGGGACGTGTCGATACGACCAATGCGGGTGAATTCGAAAAAACAATGATGGGTATCCTGGAAGAAGGAGCCTTACGAATTGTTCTTGACTGTACAGCACTTAATTATATCAGCAGTTCAGGTTTAAGGGTTTTCCTGGTTGTTCAGAAAAAAATGATGGCCTCCAAAGGACATTTCAGTCTGTGCAGCCTTCAGCCGGGGATTAAAGAGATCTTCGATATTTCAGGATTTTCTTCCATTTTTACGATATTCCCTCATAAGGAAGCAGCGATTAAGGGATAATACGCTCCATTATGAAATTAAGGGGCAATTATTGAAAATCATAAAAATTAAGTTGCCGAATTTATGGGTGATAAGTTGGAAATGAAGATTATGGTTGTGGATGATGAGGTTGACCTTGAGTCACTTATCAGGCAAAAGTTTCGCACGCAAATCAAAGATGGTTTGTACAATTTTGTATTTGCACACAACGGTTTGGAAGCGCTTTCAATGCTGATCGAACAGCCTGAAATAAGACTTATCCTTTCCGACATAAATATGCCTGAAATGGATGGGTTGACGTTACTGCTGAAGTTGAAGGAGCTAAAAAATCCATTATTAAAGACAGTGGTTGTTTCGGCATATGGGGATATGGAAAATATCCGGACTGCGATGAACCGGGGTGCTTTTGATTTTCTCACAAAGCCAATCAGTTTTGATGACCTTGAGATCACAATCAATAAGTCGGTTGATGAGATTGCCTTAGCGTGGAATAGTGCGCAGGAGCACGATCAGTTAATTGCAATACAGCAGGATCTGCGAACTGCGCGCGGGATTCAGCAGGCCATTCTTCCTAAAATATTTCCTCCATTCCCTGACTTCCCTGAATTCTCCATTTTTGCCTCTATGATAGCGGCCAAGGAGGTTGGAGGTGACTTCTTCGATTTCTTTATGATCGATAACCAACGACTCGGCTTTGTGATCGGAGACGTTTCAGGCAAAGGGGTAACTGCTGCAATATTTATGGCTGTTAGTCGAACACTGATCAGGGCAACCGGAATTAAGGGTGTAACAACGCACGAATGCATGAACTATGTGAACAGGTTGCTTTGCAATGACAATGATTCATTGATGTTCGTTACCGTTTTCTACGGAATCCTAAATATAGCCAGTGGCGAGATTGAATACGTTAATGCAGGCCATAATCCACCGTACATCGTTTCAGAAAATAATGTGAAATTAGTTGAAATGACCGGAGGTCCTATTTTGGGGTGTATTGAAGATGTTGAATATCAATCAAAAAATGTAAAATTAAATCCCGGGGATTTGTTATTCCTTTTTACAGATGGGGTGACTGAAGCCTTTAATAATCAGGAGGAGCCTTATGGGGATGTTCGGCTGGTCACCTATTTGCATGAGCAGATGGGAGGTCCAATCGAAGAGGTTGTCCGAAAATCATTTGCTTCAGTTTCCGAATTCTCGGCAGGAGTGCCCCAATCCGATGATATAACTTTAATGGCAATTCGGTTTAACGGCCGCAACTGAATTCCCCCAGGAATAAATAGGGTTTTAATTTACCGTTTATTCAGCCATAATTCGATCCCATTGCATCTGAAAGTAAGACGAACTCAGAACCACTTTGCTGCCTTACTAGTATTCACCCTCTTATTCAGTTATTTAAGTCCTTGCAACCGATAATTTGTGGACTAAGTGTATTGTTTCGTTAAAAACATTTTTTTTTTCGTAACTAAATAACCACTTAGTTGTTATATGTCATGGCAGGAAGAAATTTTTTTGAATAAGTAAATTAAAATGGCTCAACTAAAACCTCACCTTAATCCTTTTCCCGGCATCCGAAGTTTTGAAACGGAGGAGAGTCACCTGTTTTTTGGACGGGAGAGTCAGATCGAAAATATTGTTTCGGTTCTTCGCGACACCCATTTCCTTGCTATTATAGGCTCTTCCGGAAGCGGTAAATCTTCGCTAATGAGGGCAGGGGTTATCCCGGCTATCCGAAAGAGTGAGATTCACGATCAGAACCACTGGGATATTACAGTTTTTAAGCCCGGAGATAATCCGGTCCTCTCCTTTGCAACAGAATACGCTCAGACTTTTAACCGAAAGGCGAAAACTAAAGGGACAGCTTTAATCCAACCAAAAGATATTGAAAAGTCCTTACGCATTGATAATAATCCATTATTAAAAGTACATAACGATCTGGGGTGCGATCCCTGGCTTATTGTTATTGACCAGTTTGAGGAGACCTTCAGATATCAGAAGAAGGTCAATTCGGAAGTCGATAAAGAGGAAACATTTATTTTTATCAATCTGTTCCTTGATTTAGTCCGTAAGAAGGATTTTAATGCCCCTATTTTTATTATTCTGACAATGAGGTCAGATTTTTTGGACCCGTGTACCGAAATACCCGGATTAACAGAGGCTATTAACAAAGGTCATTTCCTGGTTCCCCGGATGACACTTCAATCTCTCAAGGATGCAATTATAAAACCGGTTCAAGTAAATGGAGATGATATTTCGATTAAACTGGTCGAACGTCTGATCGCTGATTTAGGAAATAAGACAGATCAGCTACCCGTGATGCAGCATGCATTAATGCGTGCCTGGGATTACTGGAATATAAACAGGATCGGAGATCAGCCTTTGGATATTCTTCATTACGAGGCAGTTGGAACAATTAATTCAGCGTTGTCACTCCATGCGGAGGAGATTTTTGGTCAACTCAATAGGGAGGAACAAAAGGTCAATACGGAGCGTTTATTTAAATCGCTTACCGATCTTAGTGCAGAGAAAAGAGGCACCCGAAGACCGACCATTTTTTCGGATATCGTTAAAACGATCAATGCATCTGAGAGCGATCTGATTGAAATAATAGATCAGTTCAGGGCGCCTGGAAGAACATTTTTAATGCCGCCACATGATGTTCCGATCCAATCTGACACTGTAATAGACATCTCTCATGAGAGTATTATGCGGGTGTGGGAGAGACTTCGGGATTGGGTCGATGAAGAGACTAAATCGGCAGAATTATACCTTCGTTTATCCAGGTCTGCAGAATTATACCAACAGGGGAAATCGGGGTTGTGGACCAATCCTGAGTTGGAAATCGGGGTTAAATGGAAGCAAAAGAATAAGCCGACTCCGTACTGGGGTGAACGTTATGATCCAGGTTTTGAGCGGGCTATCGATTTTCTGGATTACAGCAAGAAGGAGTCTGATTTCGAAATCAGGAAAAAAGAGAACGCCCAAAAAAGAGAGTTAAGCCGTTCCCGAAAAATCGTTATTTTTCTAAGTATAGCATCGATTATCTCAATTCTGTTTTTGATAATATCTGTTGACTCAAAATTAAAGGCTGATGCCAGCAGTAAAATAATTATTGAAAAGGGGATTGAACTGGAAAATGAAAATAAAAGGGCTGAGATACAACGTAAAGAGGCCGTTGCACAGAAACGGATTGCAGAACAGCAACAGAAAATTGCAGAACAACAAAAGCTAATCACGGAGGAGCAGAGACTATTTGCCGTTGCACAGCAGGATTCAGCCCAAAAAAGTGAACTGGCGGCTAAGTCAGCCAAAGTATTGGCCGACTCGGCAGCAATGCGGGCAAAGCGAAGCGAAATTGTTGCCCGTGCAGCAAAAATATTGGCTGATACCTCAGCCAGAAGGGCAGAAAAATCGGCAGATCAGGCCGTTCGGTCCGAAATTAAGACACAACGGTTAAGACTTTTGGCTATCGCACGTTCTATGGCCATTCAATCTCAACGCGTAGCCGGGACAAATCCGGTATTATCGGCTCTTCTGGCCGGCCATGCCTTTAATTTTAATCATGATAATGGAGGACGAAAGGATGATCCTGATATTTATAATGCCCTCTCAAATGCGGGTGTTGATAAATTGGTTTTTCGCGGACATAAAGATGCTGTCAGGGGAGTTGCATTATCCAAAGATGGGAAACGACTTTTCTCAGCGAGTGACGACGGTCACTTATTCGTGTGGTCATTAAATACCCCCCATGAGAAACCCGGTTCACTCAGCACAAACGGTCTTGCGGGGAGCGGTATACGGGCTGTTGCTGCCGATCAAAAGGGGGTAGTTGCGGGGACTGCAGATGGGACGATTCTCTTCTGGAATAATGGAGAGGTGGGGAGTTTACCCGGAAGCGTGGTTGCCCACATAGGAATAATCAACAAAATCGGTTTTATCTCGCAAAACAGAATAGTCACTATCGGAGCTGACGGTTTCTGTAAAGTGTGGGATCTTAATGCGCTGAACCTACCCCTGTTTTCAATTCAAATGGAGGCACCGGTAAAGGATCTGGCAATTTCGGGTGACGGAAAAAAAATCGCATTTGCTGATCAGAAGGGTGTTGTCAAACTGTTTCAGGTTTCAAATTTCAACGAAACACCGGTTTTGCTCAATACGAAAAAACAAATCCTCTCCATATCGCTTAATTCCGATGGCGGATTGTTACTTGCCGGATACAATTCAGGGATGATCAATTTATGGAACCTCTCCGAACCAACAAAAAACCCATTGGAATATCTGGATCATCGTTCAGGTATAACTTCCCTCCGGTTTAGTCCCGACAACAAAACATTTGTAAGCACAAGTTACGACAATACTATCCGGATATGGAACCCGGATGAACCAAAACAAAACCCGATTATAATTGCCGGTCACGATTCATGGGTAATGGAGGCACTCTTTACTCCGGATGGAAATAGTCTGATATCGGCCAGTAACGATAAGACAATCCGGGTTTCCGAGATAAACAGCGATCTGCTGGCATCAAGGATCTGCCTAAAGGTAAACCGTAATTTAACAAAAAATGAGTGGACAACCTTCGTAGGTAAGGATATTTTATACCAGGAGCTGTGTCCCCAATTTAAAACCGATAAGTAATGTCCAAGACTAAAGCCAGCAGCCATTACCGTATTTTATTTCTGATTGTGGTTATGTTCTATTCACTCCAGTCGTGGAGTCAGGAATGCGACGATAATGTAATAAATGAGGCTCAAAAAAAATATGATATCGGATTATTTAACGACGTACAACGGATGCTTCAGCCTTGCATGGAAAATGGGTTTTCACAAAAACAACTGATCCAGGCTTACAGGTTAATGTCGGTTTCAAGTTTGGCCATTGACTCCACCAGTCTGGCTATTTCCTTCGCCAATAAACTGATAAAGATAAAACCCGATTTTGATGCAGAACTTTTTGGTCCGCCGAAGTTTGAACAGATCATCAATGAGATTAAGCAGGCAGGATCAAGTATTCAAATTATATCGGTATCCAAACGTGCGGAAAATCTGCATGAAGCTCCTGCAACCGTGATGGTGATCTCCAGAGAAGATATTATAAATCGCGGATATATTGATTTGGAACAGGTCTTTAGCGATTTACCCGGATTTGATGTCTCCAGAACCTTTGGTCCTACCTATTCAAATATTTATCAAAGAGGTTATCGCTCCAATAATACAGACCGGACACTCTTTCTGGTCGACGGGGTTGAAGAGAATGATTTATGGTCGAATATCTCCTATTGGTCGCGCCAGTTTCCTGTTTCCAATGTAGAAAGGGTTGAGGTACTCTATGGTCCTGCATCAACAATGTACGGGGCTAATGCCCTGGTGGGAGTGGTCAATGTAATCACGCGCGACCCGGATCAGCTTGCCGGGAAAAAGAATCTGGGTGTCAAACTCAATTCCGGATGGGGTAGCTACAATACCAAATACCTGGACATGACTATAGCGGCCAGAAAAAATAATGTCTCTTTTTCTACAACGATAAAACGATTTAACTCATCAGAAGAGAACCTTTCAGGATATTCGGAGTTTAACTACGATCCCTCCAACTATAATGCAATCGATTACGGCTCTTTTTTAGGCGTGAATTCCAATGCCGCCGGTTTCGTGAAAACTAACCATATTGGATCTGACAACCCCTATTTTACAATAAACAGGGATCAGCAGGGCGATACTGTTTCAGTTGGGTTGACGGAAGCTGGTGCAAATGCTGCCAGAAATTACGATAAGGCAGCCCTGAATCAAAAATTAAATGGAAATTCAATCGGGTATTCCAACATCTCCGACCATTGGTATTTTAATGGAAAATTAAAGATGAAAAATCTCCAGTTAGGATATGAATTTTGGAAAACTCAGTCGGGTGGAACCAACTACTACAACGACAACAATGAAGCAGGTTCAAATAATGGTAGCAGGTGGGCACCCAAACAATCTTTTTTCTATATGAAATACGATAACAATATTTCTGAAAAAATTAACCTGATGAACTTCTCCGAGTACCGGATCACTGAAGTATCGGATAATTCAAAAGCTGTTTACCTGCTCAATTATTCAAACGGGTCACTTGGGAGTGCAGATCTGGCAGCCAATGTCAACCCTTTTTGGGTAACCGAATTTTATTATCAGATTTCAAGGCAGTTTCGAAACGAATTTAAGATAACCTATAATCCCAATTCGCTGATCAACGTGGTAAGTGGTATGGAAGTACGAAACAGTTCCATTCAGGGAGATTACCGTACGGCCACTTATATTGGTAACGACCTTGTTGCACCCAATAAAATTCCAAATGCACTCCTAAATCCATCCAGTGTTATTGAAATTGGAAGAAGTTCCGGTGATGCCATAGTGGGAGGGAATGATTTCACTATTTATGATCTGGGAGCCTATGCACAAGGAACCCTGAAGTTTAAGGAGATTTACAAGTTTACGGTTGGCGGACGTTACGATTATAATAAAATACGTGTTACCGGAGGATTTGGCTCTCAGTTTAATCCGCGAATAGCCCTGGTGGTGACCCCGGGTAAATTTATCTTTAAGGGTGTTTATGCGAGTGCATTTCAGAATGCCTCAAACTGGACCAAATTTTCAACCAACACCTCGCGTAAAGTCAATAATCCAAATCTTAACCCCGAAAAGGTATCTAATCTTGATTTAAGCATTGCCTACCGTTTTACTAAAAACATCTTTGTCGATCTTGTTTATTATAATTCTCAGTTTAATGGTGTTGTAGGCACAGGCATTGTGAAATTGGCCGACGGGACTACAACGGGTCAGAATCAGGCTATCGGCGCCCTGAAAATTCAGGGGCTACAGTCCAGTATGACTATCAAATTAAATCAATATGCAATTTATGCCAATTTCACCTATACCGATCCCAAAAACAATATTCTAAAAAACGGGGTTCTGACAAATAGCTATCAGCGGATTGGAGACATTTCAGCGTTTCACTTTAATACAGGGGTTAATGCAATCTACTTTAACCATCTAAATCTGAACCTGAGAATGAATTATGTAAGTAACCGGCCTGTCGGAGCCGGAACTTCAGTCAGTGCCAATCCCGGCAACTTTCCGGCATTTGTATTATTCAATGGCTCAATGATGTATAAGGATATCTTACCCGGATTTAATGCACAATTGATTTGTAACAATTTATTAGACAAGCAATATGCCGATCCTGGAATCAGATCCGCTGACGGAGGCTTCTATTCCTATCGTACACCTCAGCGCGGCCGAAATTTCTTAATTCGATTTATTTATGAGTTCTAGTGCATTGATAATGAAAGAGACCCGACCAGGATATTTATACGTTAAACCTAAAAGTATTTGTATCAAGCCGGATGAATGGGAGAAAAGTATCCTCCGGCTTGATCAAAATGAGTTTATAAAAGCCTACAAGGAAAAAATCCAGGACCAGATTAAGAGCCATGGATTGAACCTTCGGCTGGCAAAATTATCCGATATCGAACCGGTGTACGACTTTATTATGACACGATTTAATAAGGAATACATTGATGATGTGAGCAAATATGACCTTTTCCGCTTTATCGAATATGGCCATGGCTTAATTGTTGAAGATTCCCGAATGAAAATATTGGGTTGCCTTTTTGAAGTTGGGTATGAAAAAATATGGAAAATATCCTACTCGCTCCGACTTGGAATTGATGAAACCCTAATGGGAAAAGGATTGGGAAAACTGCTTACGGTCTATTCCTGCCTGCTGGCTATGGAACGCGGATCGCATCTCAAGATAGGGCTGATTAGTATCCATAACCTGGCCAGTCTCCATATTCATGTGAATCAGGTGGGTTGGCTAGTTGACAAATTTTACCATGATCTGGATTCTCTGGGACTAAGTTTCGAATTCAGCCTCCCCCTAACTCCGGAAGGATTAATCAGAAACCGAATCGATCCTGACAAAGTACAAGGCTATCTGGAGGAAAATATCGAAGGGGTTGATTATTTACTCATCGATTATGATGATGTCGGGAAAATTAAGGCTGTTTACAATAATGGAAAATTCAAGATTGCCGCAATTATCACTAAAGATTACAAAGGGGATAAGCCTCAGTTTCTGGCCCTTCCTGTTGAAATGTTATATGCTGATTAGAAAATCCCATTAATGAAGAACGCAATTTTAAATGCCCTGAATGTCCGAAAAGGAGAAGAGACAGCCACTGGACTGCTTTTACTCTATTCCTTCGTTATGGGCACAGTGATTGCATTTTTTTATACTTCGGCAACCTCAATGTTTGTTGTAAATTTTGAGAGTTCGATGTTGCCTTATGCCTATATCTGTGGCGGTATTCTGAGTTATATTGCATGGCTTGTCTATGCGCGTATTGAACGGGGAGTAAGCTTTCAAAAGCTAACAATTATGGGCATATTTCTCCTCCTGATGGCCGTTATTGCCTTTGTAACCGGGATCCATTATTTCAATAGCAAATGGCTTACATTTCTGATGTTTGCCTGGATTCGCGTGTTTATCTTTATATCGGTGGTTGGATTCTGGGGGCTTGCAACCAAATTGTTTGACCTTCGTCAGGGGAAACGAATTTTTGGACTTATTAGCTCGGGTGAGGTTATTTCCGATATCGTTGGCTTCTTCTCAATCCCTTTTGTCCTGCATTTTATAAATACTGCCGATCTGCTCTACATCTCCCTTTTTGGATTGGGAATCTGCCTGATTCTGATGGTCTACATCTTCGGGAAGCTTCAAAAGCCTTTAAGTATTCCGGAGCCATTGCAGGTGCCTGAAAAGAACACCTCCTTTAAGATCGATTTTAAAGACAAATATCTTGTCGTACTCATTATCATGGCTTTACTCCCTATGTTTGGGATGTGCTTTGCCGACTTCTCATTTCTGCACCAGATTAAGCAGGAATATAAAAATCAGGAGGTTCTTGCCAGCTTCCTGAGTATCTTCTTCGGAGCAACTGCTGTGGCAGAATTCGTGCTCAAATCGTTCTTTTCCGGAAGATTACTCAATAAATACGGACTAAAACTGGCGCTTCCTATATTACCGGTGGTCCTTGCAGGGTGTGTTTTTCTGGCCATAGCCTCAGGTATCTTATATGGACCTACCGGTCTATTCTTCTCATTTATTGCCTTCACCAAGATGCTCGACCGCGTGTTACGCAGCGCTATCTACGACCCTTCGTATCAGATATTATACCAGCCACTGCCGGCAGAGGACCGTTCTAAAGCTCAGGGAATGGTTGAAGGAATGGGCAAGGGGCTGGGTTTTGCCCTGGCCGGTGCGGTAGTTCTGATTTTTACTCAGATTAAAATCGTTAATCTGGTCTACTTCAATATTCTTTTCATCCTTATACTAGCAGTATGGGTCAAATTCAGCTTTGAAATGTACAATCAATACCGACGCTCGCTTGGTCGGATCCTCACATCAAATGATAAAGATAATTCTAAATCGAATGAGTTCATGTCAAATCTTGCCGTACTCAGTAAATTAACAGAAGAAGATAAGGATGTAAATTTTACCTTGATCATGAATGTTATGATCAATATAGAGCCCCGGAAAATGAGCCGGTTTCTGCAGCAGGTACTTGCCTTTCCAACATTGATAAATCAGGAAAAAATACTTGAACAAATAAAGCGCAGACGGTTACTATCGGCGGAACAGATTGTTGAAAATCAATTGCTTGCTAATCCTGAGGCAATCAATAAAGAGCTGTTCGAACATACGTTGTCTGTTTTGCATCAGGTCAGGAGTAACGATTTTGAGACATTGTTGTTTTTATCTCAATCGACAGAGGCAAAGCAAAGAACTCTTGCCGCTCACATTCTAGCCTATTTCAGCAGTTATAAGATCTACAAGATAATGCAGGCACTATTGCAGGACGAGAATCCGGAAACCCGTAATGCGGCTCTTTATAGCGCCGGTCAGATCGGGAAGAGGGAATTGTGGCATTTTATTATTTATAATCTGTTTATACCGATTTATTCGACTCAGGCAATTACAGCTATAAAAATGATCGGTGAACCGATCTTATCCGAACTCGACCTCTGGTTTGACAAGAATACTACGACAAAAGATGTGAGGCTTAAAATTATTGCCATTTTTTCAAGTATAAGTTGCGAAAAGTCCTTGAATTCTCTCCGCTCACGTATTCAATATCCTGATGAAGCGATACGAAATCAGGTTTTTAAGGCATTAAGCAAACTGGAGTATCATGCCAGAATAATGGAAGTTAGCCGGATCAGGGAAACCATAGACGAGGAAATTGCGGTTACAGTTTGGATAATGGCTGCCACGCTGGATATTGAGAAGGGTAATCAGATGCCCCTGTTGGTAGAGGCATTGCACGAAGAATTGAATCAGAAAAAGGAGAACGTTTTTCTGTTGCTCTCGATGCTCTATGATTCCAAAACAATGAAATTCATTCAGCAGAGTTTTCATAACGGCGCGCATGAATCGAGAGTTTTTGCAACTGAGATGCTCGATTTAACGGTATCGCCTGAGATTAAGGAGATTTTCCTCCCACTCCTCGAAGAACTAACGGTTGAGGAAAGCTTACACCTTTTCAAGGATAAATACCCGCAGCAAAAAATGACTGTGATTGAACGGCTTAAAGATATCATCAATAAAGATTACCTGAAAATCAACAGGTGGACAAAAGCTTGTGCAATTATTTACCTGCAGGAGTTTCCGGATAATGAATCCGTTTTCCTTTCCAACTTCCTGAACCCCGATCCCTTTATTATGGAAAATTCAGTGAAGATTCTAAAAAAACAAAATTCAGAACGCTTTAACACTGTTTTTAGTAAACTGGATAAAGTAAAAGTGAGTTTTATAAATAAATACATCGTTGAACCACCTGAGGATTTTCCGCAGTTTTCACTCTTCGATAAGGTAAACCGGCTGAAACAAAACCCGCTTTTCAGTGCATTTCCTAATCCGGATATTGCAAGAATAATTGAAAATGCAACGGATATCCGTTTGCAGGCCGGTGAGGAACTTAGTCCCGAAGAAAAGGCACAGGATTCAATATTGCTTGTTTTGACTGGAAAATTATCTCAATTTACAAAAGGTCAAAAGGGAAAAGAATTAATTGAGGGTGAATCTTATTGGGGTATCGTGCATGATGGTTTTGATGAAGTGAGACTTAAAGCGGAAACGAGCACTACCTTACTGGTGCTTAGTCCTGAATTGATTTTTAATGCAATGGCAGAGAATAGTGAGTTCACTCTTGAAGTAATTGGAATCTTAAGTAAAACAGCATAATAATACAAATGATGATGGACAGCAAAGCAGTAAATAAGAATAGATGTGTTAAACTCATTGTAATTCTGTTTTGGATGTTGACACCAATCTGTTTATTTGCCCAAAATCAGAATGTTGGATTTCCGTACATTAAAAATTATTATCCCTCTGAATATAAGGCACATGTTCAGAATTTTGATGTAGTGCAGGATAAAAGGGGAATCATGTATTTTGCTAATTTCCGTGGGATCCTGGAATTTGACGGGCAAACATGGAAAACGATCCAGACATCAAAAATATCGCAGGTTACCTCGCTTGCGATCGATTCAACAGGAACCATCTTTGTGGGAGCGGCCGGTGAAATAGGTTTTCTTCAACCTGATGCAAAGGGGGAGCTGCTCTTCTCTAGTTTGGTGGATTCGTTGCACCCGGAGGATCGGAAATTTAAAGCTATAATTGCTATTCTTGCAACAAAGGAGGGAGTATGCTTTGTTACTGATAAAGCTATCCTGTTATGGAAGAATCGGTCATTCACAACAATTAAGACTCAGGGGACTATCAATGCAGCTTATTATGTGAATGATAAACTTTTCTTTTTCGATAAGCAAAATGGGTTACAATATCTCAAAAACGGTTTGAAGATTAAGGTTTTAACCGGAAACCAATTTTCAGAGGCGGTGGTTATTAAAGGGATGTTGCCTTACGGGACCAACAAGGAAGTTATCGCAACCGGCATAAATGGCCTATTGCTCTTGGATGAAAAAGGGCTGGCAACTTTTCATACCTCCGATGACAAATACCTTCAGCAAAACAGCATCTCCTGCGCCACGATCCTTAAAGACGGTACAATTTGTCTTGGCACTGAGCGGGGTGGGATCGTAATCTATTATTCCGATGGAACTTTAAAACAAAAAATTGATCAGGGCATTCAGAACGATTATATCAGAGCGCTATTTGTTGATAATCATGATGTTTTATGGGTGGCGCTTGACAATGGAATTTCCCGTGTGGAAATACCTTCGTGTCTCTCCTTTTTCGATAAGAAGCGGGGAATTGATGGAGCTGTTAATCAGATTCTCCGCCATAACGGGAACCTCTTTTTTGCGACTGATAAAGGATTATTTCACTATGAGGATGCCGAAAAAAAATATGTTGCAATTCCAGGAATTAATTCTGCATGCTGGTCGCTGCTGCCCGATAATAATGCAATAATTGCGGCAACAAGCAAAGGTGTCTTTTCAGTATCCGGAAATTCAACCAATTTGCTGTCACCGGGATTTTCTTTTAAATTATTTCGTTCGGTTGTAAATAATTCAGAATTATACGTTGGGCAAATCGATGGGATCGCTCATTTTCAAAATGTTAATGGGAAATGGGTTTCCAGGGGTAAGATTGCCGGTATAACCGGTGATGTCTCGGAAATTCAGGAAGATCAAAGCGGGACATTGTGGGCAGTGATTGCAACCCAGGGATTGGTCAGGGTAAAACCCGAAGGGAACGAGAATCCGGTGATTTATGATGAAATGAACGGATTACCCTCACGATTTGGCAATCACCTTAACAAGGTTGGGAATTCGTTATGGGTTACCACTCAAAATGGGATTTTCTCCTACGATCCGATTACAAACGCATTCGCTCCGGTTCGGAAAATTCGCAATGATACAGTCATGTCAAAAGAGTGGCTCTCATCCATTGTGGAGGATCCCAACGGAAATATTTGGAGTACAGGAGGAGATCAAACGAATATTAAAATACGTGAATTAAATGGAAAGTTATCAAAATCTCAGATCTTAATAAACCCGATCCAGGATAAAACCATCTGGACAATTTATCCGGAATCAGACGGAAAAATTTGGTTTGGAGGGAGTGATGGCGGGTTTTGTTATGATCCGGGTATTCATAAAAATTTAACAGAAACCCCCAGCGTGCTGATTCGCAGTTTTACAGTTGCCGGAGATTCAGTTTTATTTGGGGGAACCTTCGTGTCTGCGGATCATCGCATCTCAACAGCACAATCCGATCCGTCAGTTCCAATTTTAGATTACAGTTTAAATACTGTCACATTTAATTTTTCCAGCCCATCTTTTAGTATGTACGAGGCAGTTACTTTTCAATATTTTCTGAAAGGTTTTGAATCGGAACCCTCAGCATGGGTGACCGATACGTATAAGGAATATACTAACTTACCAGCTGGAAATTATACTTTTACAGTTGTTGCCAGGAATATTTACGGACAAATTACTGCCCCTGCAATTTTTAAGTTTTCAATTAAAAAACCTTTTTATCAAACCTATTTTGCCTACCTTCTTTACCTTCTTTTTTTAGTCGTATTGATCTATGTTGTAGTTCGGGTTCGTTCTCAAAAACTAATTAAGGAGAAGAAAAACCTAGAAAATCTGATTATTGAACGTACCGCCGAGGTTGTCAGTCAGAAAGAGGAAATTGAAAAACAATCGGAAGAGCTAAGCAATAAAAATGCAGAACTTGAGAAGATTAATTTGATTGTTAAGTCCATAAATTCGGAGATCCACTTTTCAAGCCTGCTTCAATCGCTTCTTGAAAAGACAAGAGTGATTGGCGGCGTCGAAAAAGCGACCATGCTGGTTCATGATAAGATCACCGGCTTATTTAGTTTTAAGGCAGGTTTTGGGTGGGATATCTCCCCCTTTACAGATTTCCGGATGTCTCTTATTGAGGTGGAGGATTACTATTTGGCTCATGCAAATGAGGTCTTTGAAGATATTTTTGAGGTCCGTAAAATCAAATCGGATGCATTTCAGAAAAATCATTTGACGGTTGAAAATGCAAAATCGACCGTCATTATGGTTGTCAGGGTGAACGATATGGTCGAGGGATTTCTGATTCTGGAGAACATGCATAAAAAGAATGCATTCAATGCTCTGGATTTTAGTTTGCTCCACAATCTAAAGGAACATATCATTTCGGCATTTATCAAAACCATCATTCTGGAGGATTTGCAAACTACACTGGTCAACCTTAAAGAGACTCAGGAACAGCTTATTCAGCAGGAAAAAATGGCTTCCATCGGACAACTTACCAAGGGTATTGTTGACAGGATATTAAATCCATTAAACTACATCAACAATTTTTCATTGTTAACGCGTGACCTTTCAATGGAAATTGAGGAGATTCTTAAAGGTGTTAAGGGGTTACTTGAGCCCGATACCTTTAATGAACTTTCAGAAATACTCGAAATGGTGAAATCAAATGTTCTAAAGGTTAATGAGCACGGCGCTTCTGCCTCCCGAATTGTGAAAGGGATGGAGAAATTATTAAAAGAGCAGGGTAGAGTATTTAAACCGACAGATTTAAATACCCTGGTGGAGAGTCATATTGAGATTGCATTACAGGAATATATGGCAGATAACAAGTATTTTAAAGTGAATATTGAACAAACCCTGGATGCAAAACCGACAAAGGTAAATGTTCTGCCGGCAGAACTGGGATCGGTTATAGTGAATACGGTTTTAAATTCATTTTATGCAGTTGATGAGAAAATGAAGCGCGTAAAAGATTTTGAGCCGAAGGTCACCGTTTCTACCGATTTTTCAGAAGATGAGGTTAAAATAATTATCCGGGACAATGGAAATGGGATTCCTGAACTGGAGCAAAAGAAATTGTTCTCTCCCTTTTTTACAACCAAACCAACTTCGAAGGGGACCGGATTGGGTTTATATATGAGTATGGGTATAATAAAATCTCATAAAGGGACTATAGAGGTTGATTCAAAGGAGGGGGAATATACTGTATTTATCATTCGGATACCTAAAAATGAAGAACTTCCAACTGATTAAAGTTAACCGCTAATTTAAAATATCATGCAACCTTCAAATTGTCAGGTATCAAATATAATTTCAAGAGTCTATGGATACATCCGATAATATTTTACCGGCATCAGAGGATCAACTTTTGCTTGTTTCAGCAGAACTGCAGCAGATTAAAGATAAGTTTGTGCAAAACGACAAGCTTGCTTTTATCGGTAAACTGACTACCGGAATTATGCATGAGATTAAGAATCCACTTAATTTTATCAATAATTTCACAAAGCTGAGTCAGGAGCTTTTAGGAGAATTAAACGAAATTATTGACGGGATAGGTGATAAGCTGGATGCAGATACTCAGGCTGACATCGATGAAGTGCGTTCGATGCTCGAAGCTAATCTAGCCAAGATTCTGGAGAATGGAGAACGTGCCCAACGAATCATTTACTCAATGCTCGCCCAGATGCACAATAAACAGGAGGTTGTTTTTACACCAGTTGACATTAATAAACTGATTGATGAATTCGCAAAACTTGCCTATCAAGGAATGAGGGGAAATGACTCCGAATTTAATCTGACCTTTAAAACTGATTATGATCCTTCGATCTCACCGGTTAATCTGGAATTTCAGGAGATGAGCAGAGTCATTATTAATCTGGTGGATAATTCCTGCTATACTTTGAATGAAAAAAGAAAACGAATGGAAGTGGGTTTTTCACCTGAAATTCTACTGGCAACAAAAAAACTTGATGATTTTATTGAAATCAGAATTAGAGATAATGGATGCGGTATGCCTCAGGATGTTCTTGAAAAGCTTTTTCAACCATTTTTCACGACAAAACCAAAGGGACAGGGAACGGGACTGGGACTCTCGTTGAGTTTCGATATTATTACAAATATTCATAATGGGAAGATTGACATTCAATCAAAAGAAGATGAATTTACAGAATTCAGGATTCTCATACCCACAAATTTAGTTTAATGAAGAAATTGCTTTTTATAGTCTTAATCTTGTTGTCTAAACACTTATTTGCACAGGTTTCTGTTTCAATTCATCATTATGATTATTTTAACATGACGGCAAATTTCAAAAATACACGCTCCACAGTGAGTGTCTATGCCAGGAAGAATCTGGGACCATCGTTTAGTTTCACCTCGTTCAGTCTGGTCAATAAAAAATGGGGAGAGAGCCTTATTGGCTTTGAATACAGACCTTTAAAATGGCTTTCAGCAGAGGGCGAAGTGGGTATAGAAACAAATGTAGAATCGTATGGTTATAAGCGGAACCTGATACGGACAGCCCAGATCGTAACCGTTTCGACTAATAAATTTTTATTTTTGGGCACCTTTGAGCAGGGAAGTATCCCCTGGTTTGACCTTCGTTCACTCTACCTGCTAAAACAGGTTGCCATTGGGGCGATGGCCAGCCAATATTATGGTGTGGGTCCGTTAGTCCAGTATCATTTTGGGAAAGGGCCTTTTTCCATTTGGTCATCCTGGATTTATAACTGGGACACTGCGGAATACGGATCAATGTTTGGAATATATTTCAAAATGTAAAAAGAGAGCAGGACTGCAAACTTGAATTAGTTGCAGCACATTCATTTTTAAAATTGTTAAAAACACAAATATGGGAACTACGGTATCAATTTTATGCGTCGATGATGAGCAGGATATGGAAATGCTTATCACACAGAAATTCAGGAAAAGCATTCGAAATAAGGAGTATAGCTTTATTTTTGCGCAAAATGGAGTACAGGCACTCGAACAGCTGGATGATAATCCCGATATCTGCCTGGTCCTTTCAGATATCAATATGCCTGAAATGGATGGATTAACCTTTCTTTCAAGACTCAAGGAGCGCAAAAATTCGGAACTAAAAACAGTGATGGTTTCTGCTTATGGCGACATGGAAAATATCCGTACAGCAATGAATCGAGGGGCTTTTGATTTTATTACAAAGCCGATCAATTTCGAAGATATGGAGATCACAATAAGTAAAACGGTTGATGAGATCAATCAATATAAGAAGTTTCAAAAAGATCGGGATAACCTGGTCTCCATCCAGAAAGATCTGAGCATTGCATACGATATCCAGCAGTCGATGCTACCTAAGAAATTTCCTGCATTTCCTGATCGTACCGACTTCGACCTGCACGGCGTATTGCAACCTGCCAAAACTGTCGGAGGCGACCTGTTCGACTATTTCCTGATTGATGAAGATCATCTCTTTTTTATGGTGGGTGATGTTTCAGACAAAGGAATCTCTGCCGCCCTCTTTATGGCAATCACCAAATCACTCTTTAATACCAATTTTTCAAACTCTTCGAACCCTGATATGGTGGAAGAGATTTCCAGGATTAACAGAGCCTTGTCGGTAAATAACAATAACATGATGTTTGTGACTGTTTTTGTCTGCATTCTCAACCTTAAAACAGGAGAGGTCAATTATGTTGACGGGGGTCATGAATGCCCGCTGATTCTTCGTGCAGGGAAAAAGGTTGAAGTCTTTAAGAAGGTTACCGGCTTTCCGATTTGTATCGAACCCGATTTCCAATATAAACAATATCAGTTTACCTTGCAACCCGGTGACTCCATTGTATTGTATACTGATGGATTGGAAGATGCTCATAACCCTGATAACCAAAGAAGAACGATTCAGCCAAGTATAGATATTCTGGAGTCCCTTGAACCAAATCAGTCACCCGTTCAAATTAACACCTTGCTTATGAAAGAGGTTAATGACTATATCGGTACTGCTGATCAGTTCGATGATATCACTATTCTTACGGTAAATTATTATGGAAAATCCTGATGAATATCTCTCTGAGCATTTATCCAAACTTGTATCTGAATGCCATTCCAGGGGGAAGGGATGACTGGAAACAGGACTCCATTATCCAATTTAATTAATTGATATTAAGCCATATATTTGAATTATTTAAAGACTGAAATTTTTTGTCAAATGATTAATTTATTTATTATAACTTTCTTATCTTGTACCCACATATTGTAAATAAAAACTGATCAAAGATTTATTATTATGAAAAGACAATTTTATACAGCAGGCGTTTTTCTTTTAGTAGCACTCCTGATATGTTCCAGTTGTAATCAAAGACCAAAGGTAAAGGAAAATCAGGTGAAAAACTCCAAAGGCCAGACCGGAACCGTTGAAGTTGAAATTTTTGATGCAGTTAAGCTGAAAGATCAATTGGTAGACATTATAAAAACGGCTCCCAAACCGGCGGACCTGGTTGATTTCATCAATAAAGGTGGTTATTCCTATATGGCCGATCTTACACTTTCTACAGACAATGCTGAGAAATACTTAACGTTAACTGAGCAGAGTCTTGCCGCAGGTGTTTATAAGTTCGATCTTTACTACGCAAAAGTCTACAATCGTTATGACCTTGTAGATCAGATTTTTGATGTGGAACAAAAACTGGTCGGCAAAATCGGATTGCAGGGTGATATTACTGCAATGAAAAAATATAATGATCGGATTAAGCAAAATAAGGAGAATACAGACTCTCTGAATGTGATTATCTCTGCGGTTATGAATGAGCTTGGTCAAAGTTATTTATCAGGTGAACATTCAGGTGTGTATGCGCTGTCGTATGTGAGCGCAAACATCGAAGGGTTGTATATTCTTACTCAGATTGCCTCTATGGCCAAAGACAATACTGAGCTTATTAAGTTGATTGGCCTCCAGAAGGATCGGGTTAAAACAAATTATCAACTTTTGGAAATTATGGCTGCCGATCCTGCAGTAGCTCCTATCTTTGAAAAGATGAAGCCAATCCTGAACAGTTTCAGTGGTCCGGAATTTACTGCCAAACAATTTGCCGAAGTGACCCCGTTGATTGCTGGTTTGCGTAATGAAATTGGGAAATAGTATTTCGAAAATATAAGAGTTGTTGCCTGTATTTTGATTGCAAGATACAGGCAACTTTTTTAATTGTCAGTTCAGATTTTATTCCGGGAATTAGCATATGAATGAAATTACACTCAATGCACTAATCAACCTGTTTGCCATCTTTTCGGCAATTATCCGGTCAGAACGGGAACATGCCATAAAATCCTTCTCTTCCTACCTTGAACTGCATCTGGGGATCTCATCTTCAGAAGAATATCGGAAATTATTTGATGAATTGATAGGGTTCTATGGCATCGACGAAGCCGAAGAGCCCATGTTCGACATGATTCAACAAGCTGAATCAATCTGTGTCAATATCAGGGGAAGACTACACCGGACTGAACAGATCATGTTATTTCTGAGGTTCCTCGAACTGGTCAGAAAGGATGAAGATAAAAAGAAGGCCGGTGAATTATTTCAGGCGGTGGCGCGTGCTTTCGCCATCACCTCTGACGATTATAGCAAATACTGTTCGTTTATTTACGGTCTTTCGGATTACGAGGAGAATTATCCTGATTTTCTTATCATTAATCAGGGTTCAGTGGATCACCACGAGACATTAAAACACCTGATACGGGAAAACCTCGATGGTGAACTGGTGTTTCTCTTTCTCCAGGATATCGGTAATTATATCTTTATTTTCCACGGTAATGCAAATTTGTATCTCGAAGGAAACCCTATTTTGCCAGGGCGGTTTTATGCCTTTAAGGAGGGGGGGATTATTCGGGGAGCCAGAATCTCACCGGTTTATTTTTCGGATGTAAACACGGCATTTTTTAATCAGGCAGAGTCACCCCTCTTTACGCTGAATGGCCAAAATGCCGAGTTTAAATTTAAAAACAGCAAAAATGGCCTGTATGAGTTCAACTTCTCGGAACGCTCGGGACAGTTGGTAGCAATCATGGGTGGGAGCGGGGTTGGAAAATCAACCCTGCTAAATATCCTGAATGGGAATATCCGGTTAGATAATGGTCGGATTCTAATCAATAATTTCGATATTCAGGTTTATAAAAAGGAAACTGAAGGATTGATCGGGTTCGTGCCTCAGGACGACCTGCTATTCGAAGAGCTCACTGTCTGGGAAAACCTGGATTACAATGCAAGGCTCTGCTTAGCCGGTTTTAGTGAGGAAGAGATCAGTAAGGCCGTAACAAAGGTACTTCAGGAGCTCGAATTGTATGATTTCCGGGATTTGAAGGTGGGCAATCCGTTAAAGAAAACCATCAGTGGAGGACAGCGCAAACGGCTCAATGTCGCACTCGAGCTAATCCGGGAACCTTCGATTTTATATGTGGATGAACCTACATCCGGACTCTCTTCCATGGACTCAGAGAAGGTGATGTTACTCTTAAAACAGCAGGCCAGACAAGGGAGATTAGTGATTGTCAATATCCATCAGCCTTCATCCGATATCTTTAAGCTGTTTGATAAACTGTGGATCATGGACAAGGGGGGGCGGATGATCTATACGGGAAATCCGCTCGATGCGATTATCTACTTTAAGGAGCTCACCAATCACGTGAATGCACTCGAATGCGAATGTCTCCAATGTGGAAATGTCAACCCGGAACAGGTTCTCGAAATTGTAGAGACCAAGAAAATTGATGAATCGGGTAATTTTACTCCTGAACGACGTTTCCCACCTGAAGAGTGGTACCGTCTCTTTAAACAAAACATAGAATGGCAATCGCCCGCTGATCTTCCGTCAAATGATGAAATTCCCAAAACACACTTCAGAAAACCTGGAATCTGGAAACAACTTCAGATTTTCTTTTCACGGAATTTGAGAATTAAGTTGTCAGACAAGCAATACTTGCTGATTAATCTCATTGAAGCTCCACTGCTCGCCCTGATTGTGGGCTACTTCACAAAATATTCTGAAGGAGCTGAGTATATTTTTGCCCGGAACAAAAACCTGATCTCCTATGTTTTCATGGCCATTGTGGTCGTGCTCTTTATGGGAATGAGTGTTAGCGCCGAAGAGATTATTAAGGATCGTAAGATTCTGCAGCGCGAATCGTTTCTTAATTTGAGCAGATTCAGCTACATCAATTCAAAAATTGCATTTTTACTCCTATTATCCGCCTTTCAAACCTTGGCATTTGTTTTGGTTGGAAATTTCGTGATTGGTATTCATGGCTTAAACATGACCTACTGGCTGGTCCTTTTTTCTGTTTCAGTATTTTCTAATCTGTTAGGGCTAAATATCTCATCGGCATTCGATTCTGTAGTCACAATCTACATTCTGATCCCTTTGATGCTGATTCCGCAGATCCTTTTATGCGGAGTTATCGTGAAATTTGATGACCTTCAGGACAAATCCGCGGATAAAGATGCTGTGCCGATTGTGGGGGAACTCATGGTCTCACGCTGGGCTTTCGAGGCATTGGCAGTGGAACAGTT
Organism: uncultured Bacteroidia bacterium; assembly: GCA_903918045.1. Classification (GTDB taxonomy): domain Bacteria; phylum Bacteroidota; class Bacteroidia; order Bacteroidales; family Prolixibacteraceae; genus JAAFHB01. The sequence goes on along the minus strand of CAIXCY010000016.1, from coordinate 3,410 downwards.
CAGGGGTAATGGCTATATGGCCGATTTTTTTGAAGAAGAGAAGGAGCTCTCCCGGGTTCGGTACCTTTCAGATTTACTCCTTACCGAACTCCTTGGAAGGGTTGAATTTATTGCCGGACAGATTCAAGCAGGGAAGCCGGCAAAGGATTTTGCTTCAAAGCTCACCATCATCCGGAATGAAGTTATGGAGCTCGATCGCGATGAGGTCTTACCTTCTTTAGCAGTAGCAGATTCGATAACACCCGAAAAATTCTCACCCCGTATTGCAGGGTTTACCACACTTCACCTAAAGGATTTGCAACGTTTTTACCTCACACGGAAGAATTCATTGCGCAAACAGATGGACGATAAAGTATTTAATCTAAACCACCAATTTGGCAGAAATTATCTGTTCAATCTGAAACAACACAATCACAATCTGGCTATTGAAAACCTGGTAATGAATGGCGGATCCAATGAGTATTACAGGGAAACTTCCTCAGGGCTTATGCAGAAAGTGGCGCCGGTTTACAAGATACCCGATTTTAACTTCGGAAGGGCCCATTTCCTTGCTTCCGAAAAGAGGGTATTCTCAGTTTCCGTCCCGACATTGGCTTTTAATGTTCTGGTGATCTGGCTTATGACTATATTCCTATATGTAGCCTTGTATTTCGATTGGATTCGGAAGATTTTAAACAGTTAAGTAAACAGTCAGCCGTTTAGCTAAATGCCAATTTTTTATAGAAAATCTCTGGATAATATTTATAAGCAATACTTCCTAATTCGTAGTTTTAGCTTATTGTTTTCAATAATTTCGCTGTAGTTATTACTCAAAGAACACAATCAATATCCGTAAGGCAAAACGCATTTGAAAAACCATTCTATCCGCGGATAATCCCATGATCTTGTGAACTCAAAATGTTAACCCGGATTAAAGTTGAATCTGTAAAACTATCTTATCTTTGGCCTTTATCGATATAATTGAGGGGGTCACAGGTAAATATTATTGATTATTTGAACCTTTCCAATGAAAATTGGCTGTTAGCTAATTAATATTTTGGTATATTGCTATTCTTTTATTTGCTGTTTAAAAATTTAAAAAAATGAGTAACGAAGAGATCTTTGCATACGTAAGTAACCACCCGGCCGGCAGGGTTAAAGTAGCTGTGGCTGATATTGATGGAGTACTAAGGGGGAAATATATCTCAACCGAAAAATTCCTCTCCACTGCCCGTGGTGATATGGGTTTCTGTGATGTGATTTTTGGCTGGGACATGACTGATGTAGCTTATGACAATGCAACATATACCGGTTGGCACAGTGGATATCCGGATGCTAAGGTCCGGTTGGATATGAATAGCTTTCGTAAAATCCCCTGGGAAAATGGAACCCCTTTTTTCCTGGGTGAATTCATCGATGGAGCAGGAGAGCCTCTGGCAATCTGTCCGCGTCAGCTGATGCATAAAGTGATCGCCCAGGCTGCCGATGCAGGTTATGAAGCAAAGTGTTCCCAGGAGTTTGAATGGTTTAATTTTGCCGAAACACCACAGAGCTTTGCCGAAAAAGGGGGACAACACCTTACTCCGTTAACCCCGGGAATGTTTGGCTATTCAATCCTTCGAAGCAGTGTCCGCAATGATTTCTTTGCCTCCCTTTTCGATGAACTTAAAAAATTTGATATTCCACTCGAAGGTTTGCATACCGAAACCGGCCCCGGAGTCTATGAAGCTGCAATTACCTATAGCGATGCCCTGACTGCCGCCGATAATGCAATCCTGTTTAAGACATCTGTTAAGGAGATCGCCTACAAACATGGCATTCTTGCGAGTTTTATGGCTAAGATAAATGAAAATCTGCCGGGTTGCAGTGGTCATGTACATCAGTCACTATGGCAGGGAAATACCAATGTTTTCCATGATGCAACCAAACCGCATCAGATGAGTGAAACGATGAATCATTACCTTGCGGGACAGCTTTACTGTCTGCCTCATATCCTTCCGATGGTCGCCCCAACAATAAATTCTTATAAACGGCTCGTCGAAGGGGCCTGGGCACCCACGACGGTTACCTGGGGAACCGATAACCGCACCGTGGCTTTGCGTGCCATAACCGGCGGGAGTAAGTCATGCCGGCTTGAAACACGCGTAGTCGGAAGCGATACCAATCCTTACCTCGCGCTGAGTGCCTGTCTTGCAGCCGGACTTTATGGAATAAAAAACAAGTTAACACTGCAGGATGCCACCGTTGGAAACGGTTACCGCGATGAACGAAACGGGCGTTTCCCTAAAAGTCTGGATGATGCCAATCATGCGATGAAAAATTCGACGGTTGCTAAGGAGCTGTTCGGGGAAACCTTTGTCACCCACTTTGGTCAGACCCGCGACTGGGAAGTGCGCCAGTTTGCTAAAGTGGTAACCGACTGGGAGACGAAACGGTACTTTGAGATAATCTAAGGAATAGAGGGTAACTCGTTGGTAAAAATGCTGCTTGCAACTTGCAGCTGGCTTATTTTCATGATGGAATATTTATCTTATAGAAATGCAACTGGCAACTTGCAGCTGGCTTATTCCCAAGGTGCAATACTAATCTTCCAGGAAAGACAACATCCGCCAGCAGTCAGTTGCCATTCGCCAGCCGCAATTATATACACAAAATAATTGCCCGAATAATTCTTGAATTTCGTTTTTGAATTAAATTTACACACTTTAATTCAAGTCAAAAGGACATTACAAAATTTACAAAATAACTGCTGTCATCATGTCAATTTCACAATTTAATTTTCCAACAACGATCCGCTTTGGAGCGGGTGTTATCTCTGAATTGCCTTCATATTTGGGAAATAATAGCTTAAAGAGACCTTTGATTTCTACCGATCCGGTGATTGCCGGGCTTGGCTTCTTTAAGCAAATCGTTGCCGATCTGAACGCAAAAGGGTTTGCTGTTACTGTTTTTCACGATATTCATAAGAATCCGGTTAAAAGCGATATTTACAAAGGGGCAGATGCCTATGATGACGGAGAATGTGATTGCATCGTAGGTATCGGTGGTGGTGCTGCGATTGATGTGGCACGGGCTATCTTGTTGCGCATCAACCACCGTGAAGACCTTTTCAAATATGATGATTTAATCGGTGGAGACGTTTATGTTACCAATGATGTCCCTCCGTTTATTACAATCCCCACAACCTCCGGAACAGGCAGTGAAGTGGGCCGTTCAGCCATTATTGCGGATGATGAAACCCATCAGAAAAAGATCCTATTCTCTCCTAAATTGCTGGCTAAGATCGTCTTCGCCGATCCATTGCTGACGATGGATCTTCCTCCGTTTATCACCGCTGCAACGGGCATGGATGCCTTAACTCACAATATGGAGGCATTCCTGGCTAAAAATTTTCACCCGCTTTGTGATGGAATCGCCCTCGAAGGGATGCG
>CAIXCY010000015.1 GCA_903918045.1 uncultured Bacteroidia bacterium | reverse complement strand
TGTAATTCGTCCTAATTCGTGAAATCTTTTTCAATGTAATTCGTATTAATTTAAACTTGGCATATTGGTAAACTTCGGCACTCCATCTTTAACGTATTACCGAGTAGTCAACTAATTCCTAGCATAGACAATTCGTGAAATTCGTTTAAATTCGTGAAATTCGTATTTTATTGTAATTCGTATTTTATTGTAATTCGTATTTTATTGTAAAATGCCTTATCTTTGAGATAAATATTACCAAATATGGATACAATATATATTAAGCTGAAGAATAAAAATGCGTTATCAATTTTAAAGAGTCTTGAAAAAGCCAAGATGATTAAAATGTATAGTAATGAAGGGGCAACAAACGATTCACCCATTCATTTTAAAGGAACTATAAGTACCGACAGAGCGATTGAACTGGCCAATGAAATTGAAAAATCCAGAAACGAATGGAACGAACGAATTATCTGATTGACACCAATGTTGCAATTTATTATTTTGAGATAAGGAAAAAATATAATCTAAAACTTCCTGACGCAATAATCGCCGCTACATGCCTTGTCAATAATTGTTCATTAATTACCAACAATATAAAGGACTTTGATGAAATTACTGGACTTCACTTAGACAAGGTTGACAAAAGAACTTAACTTGCAATATTTGTCCAGAGTAGGGCTAGTAAAAAGCAATCCGGATTCTCCCCTTTACAACTCTCAGGGAAGTGCAGGACTCCGGCATCAACCTACGAAATAAGTCGCATTATTTATCATTCGAATGGTTTAACTCACGGATCAATCAAATTATCCCCGATATTCTCGATGGAAACGTGAACTCACTCTGTAAATAATTCGTGAATCGAAGATCAGCGTAGCTAAATTCGTATTTTATTGTAAACAAGGTTGTTTGGGGTTAATAGAACGCTGATAACGCAGATCTAAAAAGATGAACGCAGATCTGATTTTTTTATAATCTGTAGAAATCCCATGTACCGAGCCAGCGAGGTACCTAAAATAAATCCGCGACCATCTTTTTGATCGAATCCATAATTTTCATCCGCGCAAAACTTGTCCGCCAACCGGCGGATCCGTTTTATCTGCGTTCTATTATTCATCACACTAAATTTTCTAATGTTGTCTTTTATTAATATTTATAAGGATAAACCAATTAAATTTTATTTATCTTAGTAAAAAAATAGATCAGATGACCGATGTTCAATTATATAAAAGGTTACAATATCTTAACCCTTCTTTAAGATTAGAGGTTTATGATTTTATCGACTTTCTATTAAAGAAACAGGAGAAAGAGAATAAACCAAAGAAGCCAAAGTTTGGGTGTGCTAAAGGAAGGTTTAAAATGTCCCCGGATTTTGATGCCCCACTTGAGGATTTAAAGGAATATATGTACTGATGAACATTTTACTTGATACACATACTTTTATCTGGTTTTTTAATGGTGATGAACAATTATCATTGAAGGCTAAAAAATTAATCGAGGATTCCAGAAACAAAAAATTCATCAGTATTGCCTCAATATGGGAGGTCGCCATAAAGATTGGGCTTAAGAAATTAATTTTCGATGGTAAAACTAGCGAAGTAGCTGATCTAATAGAGCAAAACGGATTTCGGATATTACCGATTTCAATTGCACATACCATTACTTATGAATCAATGGAGTTTGTTCATCGCGATCCATTTGACCGGATACTTGTTGCACAGGCCATTGTTGAGAATATGGCAATCATTACTAAGGACGAAAACATTCAAAAATATAGTATTAACACGAATTGGTGAAAATAAATTACTGCATTTAATCTGTGTTAATCTGCGTTATCTGTGGTCCGCTTTGCGTCTCTTTGCTCCGTCCACTGACGGACGTGTCCGTCCACCGACGGATTGCGCGAAACACCAAAATCTTCAGAGTTGTCTCAGATTTACCGGAGTTGCACCACAAAATGCCGGAGGACAACAAAAAATAACCGGAGTTCACTCACAAACTATCAGAGTTGAACAACAAAACACCAGAGGTCGCTTACAAAAGATCAGAGTTGCACCAAAAACACCGGAGTTGATCTACAAATAACCGGAGAATAATTACAAAACACCAGAGTTAATCTAAATAGACTGGAGTTGAACTGCAAAAGACCAGAGTGCAATTTAAATCAGGGGAAAAAATAACCTCTATGAGCCAACTGCAAACAATACATAACACCTGGCAGTTGCCCTTATAGATCACTGATACTATCCAATAGATCCCCGATAGATCCCCGATGAATCCCCGATGCCCCCCGCTGAAACAGGGCAGGCAGGGGCAGGCAATGTAATCTACATTCCATGAAGATTGTTGTTTATAAATGCAATTACAGAAAGCCGTTTCATAAAAATTTGGTATCTTTGACTAGTAATAATAGATCAATGAACAGTCCTGAAATAAAGCAGTTTATCCACCAGCATAGTA
>CAIXCY010000014.1 GCA_903918045.1 uncultured Bacteroidia bacterium | reverse complement strand
GGCTAAACGTTGATGTTGTCCACACTGTTACCGTATGACAGGATTCACAGGTTGTTGGAAACTTTGCCGCAGCATGTGCAGGGTTTGTTGTTGAATTGTAGGAAGTTAGATGACAACTTACACATGTTGTAGGAATTCCGGCATATCCTGCAGAATGACAACTTATGCAGGCGACCCCGATATGAGAACCGGTTAATGGGAAAGTGGTTGCCGTTGTATGGTTAAAGGTTGATGGTTGCCAGGCTGTTACGGTATGACAGGTTTTGCAGTCGGTGGAGAACTTGCCTGCCAGATGAGCAGGATTCGTTGTTGCATTATAATCAGCCTGATGACAGCTGACACAGGTGGTTGCAATCCCGGCATACCCTTTCGAATGACAACTGATGCAGGTTACTCCGATATGTGCCCCTGCCAGTGGAAAGGTTGTACTTGTATTATGATTAAATGTGGATGGAGACCACGTTGTTGAGGTATGACAAGTCTCACAGGTTGTTGGGAATTTCGCAGCTGCATGTGCCGGATTGGTAGTGGCGTTATAATTTGTTAAATGACAACTCACACAGGTAGTTGCAATTCCGACATACCCTTTTGAATGACAACTGATACAGGTTAGGTTTATGTGGGCACCTGTTAAGGGGAATGTGGTTCCTGTCGTGTGATTAAATGTGGCCGGCGTCCAGCCATTTACGGTGTGGCATGTCTTACAATCGGTTGAAAATTTCGCAGATACATGAGGAGGATTTGCTGTTGCATTAAAATTAGATAAGTGGCAACTTACACAGGTGGTTGAGATCCCTCCATAGCCATTGGCATGGCAGCTGATACAGGTAATTCCTATGTGTGCCCCGGCCAACGGGAATGTCGTATTTGTATTGTGATTAAAAGTCGATGGTAACCACGATGTTGAAGTATGACATGTTTCGCAGGTGGTCGGAAATTTGGCTGCACCATGAGCCGGATTTGTCGTTGCATTATAGTTGGTGATATGACAACTGACACACGTCGTTGCAATTCCTACGTATCCTGTTGCATGACAACTAATACAACTAACCCCAATATGTGCGCCTGTTAAAGGAAATGTAGTCGCAGTTGAGTGATTAAATGAAGCGGGCCACCATGCAATATTAGAATGACAGGTTTTGCAGTCAGTTGAAAATTTTCCTGCTAAGTGAGGTGGATTTGCCGATGCATTATAGTTTACTAAATGGCAACTTACACAGGTGGTTGCAATTCCTGCATACCCATTGGCGTGACAACTACTGCATGTTACACCAATATGTGCCCCTGTTAATGGGAAAGTCGTGCTTGTATTATGATTGAATGTTGAGGGAGACCAAGCTGTTGAGGTATGACATGATTCACAGGTTGTCGGGAATTTGGCTGTGGCATGTGCCGGATTGGTGGTCGAAATGTAATTTTCTAAATGACAACTATTACAGGTTGTTGCAATTCCAACATAACCCTTTAAATGACAACTGATGCAAGATACTCCACTATGGGCACCGATGAGCGGGAAAGTGGTTCCTATTGAGTGATTAAACGTTGCAGGTGACCAGGCTATAACAGTATGACATGTCTTGCAGTCAGTTGAAAATTTGGCCGTTAAGTGAGGGGGATTTGTAGAGGCATTGTAATTTATTAAATGACAACTTATACAGGTGGCAGGGATTCCTGCATATCCGTTGGTGTGACAACTGGCGCAGGAAACACTGATATGTGCCCCTGTTAATGGAAAAGATGTCCCTGTATTATGATTAAATGTGGATGGAGTCCATCCATTGGTAGTGTGACAAACCTCACAAGTTGTTGGAAATTTTGCTGCCGAATGAGAAGGATTTGTCGAAGCATTGTAGTTTGTTAAATGGCAACTTACACATGTCATAGGGATCCCAACAAATCCTTTCGAGTGACAACTTGAGCAAGATACTGCGGTATGAGCTCCGGTTAATGGGAAACTCGTGGCTAAATTATGATTAAATAAGGCTGGGGACCAACCAGTAGCGGAATGACATGTCTTACAATCGGTGGAAAATTTTGCAGCAACATGAGGCGGATTCACTGATGCATTGTAATTTGCAATGTGACAACTCACACAATTCGCAGATATGCCTGCATAACTGGTTGCATGGCAACTGATGCACGCTACCCCAACATGCGATCCGGTTAAAGGAAAGTTTGTGCCAATATTATGATTGAAAGATGAAGGAATCCATGCTATCGAATTATGACAAGTCTCACAACTTGTGGGGAACTTTACCACTGAGTGTATCGGTTCAGTTGTTGCATTGTAATTATCCAGATGACAACTTGAACAATCAGTTGAAGTTCCTGCATACCCCTTTGAATGACATTTCATACAGGATAAACTAATGTGAGCACCTGTTAAGGGGAATGTAGTGCCTGTTGTGTGATTGAATAAGGCTGGTGACCAGGTTGAAACGTTGTGGCAAATTTGACAATCGGTCGAGAATTTTGAGGTAATATGTCCTGGGCTTGAAGTCGCATTGTAATCATTTAAATGACATGTTATGCATTCAACACCAACTGGAATTGGACTGGAGCTGTGTTTGAATGTGGCAGGTTTCCAGCTGCTTGTCATATGACAGGATTTGCATTCAATGGGGAATTTCCCGGCAACATGACCAGGATTGGTGGTTTGATTAAAATTGGTTAGATGGCAACTCTCACATTGATTTGGGATCCCAGCATAACCTTGCGCATGACAACTGATACAAGCCAATCCAATATGAGCACCTGAAAGCGGAAATGCAGTGTTCGTATTGTGATCAAAATTTGATGGTCTCCAGGCAGTTGCAGTATGACATATTTTGCAGTTAGTTGGATATTTCGCTGTTACATGCGATGGCATCGTAGTAGCATTGAAATTCGGCAAGTGACATCCAACACATTCAAAAGGTGTGCCGGCATAACCTTTTACATGACACAACGCACAAGAAACCGACGAATGGACTCCGTTCAATGGAAAAGTAGTATTGATATTATGATCAAACAATGCAGGTTTCCATCCGGAGGAAGTATGACAGCCCTTACAATCGGTAGAGAACTTTGCAATTATATGATTTGGATTTGTCGTCGAATTATAGTTGGTAATGTGACAGCTACTACATTCAGGTGACGTTCCGGCGTAACCTTTTGTATGGCAATTGATACAGGCAACCTTAAGATGACCATCGGCCAAAGGAAACGTTGTGGCTGTGTTATGATTAAAATACGAAGGTTTCCAATTCGTTTCGTTGTGACATAGTTCACAATCTGTCGAAAATTTGGCTGCTAAATGGCTTGGATTAGCCGCTGAATTGTAATCCTTAATATGGCACGCGACACATTCTGTAGCCGTCCTGGCATATCCGCCGGCATGACAACTAATACAAGACAGACCGACATGACTATCGGTTAAAGGGAAGTTAGTTGCCGTATTATGATCGAATTTGGCAGGATTCCAGGCTTTTTCATTATGACACAAAAAGCAATCAGTTGGAAATTTTGATAACTGATGCGATGGCTGACTCGTTGCGAGGTACTCCTTCGCATGGCAATCCAAACATGCCGTTCCCATTGGATCAAACCGAAGCAAAGAGGATGACTTATGACACAAATAACAATCAACTTTAGCATGCTGACCGTTTAACGGGAACCTGCTTCGCTGGTGAATCGCACCGATATTTTTCACTCCCCAGGAATTTGGTGTATGACACCGATCACATTCCTGACCAACTGTTTGCTCATGAATATCCTTGTGACAGGAAATACAGTTCGAATTCGTATTGGAAAATATAAGGTTAGTATGACAATTCCTGCAATTGATGGTTCCATGTTGACCAACCAACGGGAATTTGGTTGTGGTATGATCAAAACGATTATTTTCACCTTTTATAACCCAGGTTTGTGAAGTATGACAAACATCACATTTAAGTTTAAGCTTATCGCCATGTGGAGATTGAGCACTTAAATTTATTGAAATTAAAATACCAAGGATCACGAACCAGAGCTTTTTCATATTATTTAAATAACATAATATTATAAATAATAAAAGTATATCGCAATATTAGATTAACAAAATGTAAAGCCGAAGTTATGTGTAAATATTTGGTTATTAGTAATTAATTGCTTGTATTCGACAATACAGATTCATTCTTAATTGGTTGTGGCTTATTAATTTATTATCATAAGAAAATGTAGCTCCTGTAAGGTTAGAAACGCAGCACTTTTGAAAACCTTTTGTTATTTGCTTTTATACCTCCACCAATTCGGTGAATGATACTTATATAGATTCGTCCATAATTATTCCCCGGCTCATGAGTCCCTTCAAAATCGGCCGAAAGTGTCAATTTCTTCGCAATTCGCCAGGAAAGACTTAGTTCAGCAATGTCTTGCCGCAAGGTAGTATGAGAGTTCTTATAGGTGTAATTGACAAGACGATATTGCAACTCTGTATATACTTTCCCGTTGATAAGATCACGTGAGATCGACATACCATAAACTGTTCCATCGATATAACCCGATTTTAAGTAAGTGGCATTTAATGTTACCGAAGAAAGAATCAGAGGAACCTGTGTGTAACTAAAATAGGTATACGCATTGATACTGGGTGTCGGATCCGATTTCTGGAAGCGGTACCCTCCTGAACCTCCCCAGTTGAGGAATTTTGCGGGACGGTAGGTAAATTGGAATCGTAATCCTTGTCTAGATTCCCTGTCTATTATACTATCAATTTGATTTTTAAATGTTTCGTAGTAATAGATGTTTTTTCTCGCGTCATAGGAAACAAATAGGGCGAGTTTTTTCCATGGCTTGTACCTTAGCGAAATGTAGGTACTTGTCAGATCCAGCGTATTGGTGGGTCTTAAATTTACCATCGTGTAGAAATCAAATTCAAAGGAACAAAAGAGATCCAGTTTTTTTAACAGCGAATTACTGTGCTGTAAATAAGCAAACCGCCTGTCCGTTTTAAAATTATTCATCTGGTCGAAAAATGCAAGCGATGTTTGCATGTTTCCATTCTCTTTTTGAATATTGTGTGCCGTAAAAAATCCAAATTGCATTAATTTGGGATTAAAGCTATAATCAAAAAAATCCGGGCGGGATCCTAAAACTGCACCATAAGTGAAGTTTTGCAAAGCAGTCTCAAAATGAAGCCCATCCACGGCTCCGACATTAGCCATATTCAAATTCACTTTTCTCCCCACAGTTAGATTTGTATTCCTGCTAAAATCGTATTTTAGCGCTAAACTGTATATTTTCAAATACTTATTCAGGTCATGTCCGATCAGGTTTAATTCGGTTGATTTGTGAGTCAGGGAGATATAACTTTCCAATGAAACCCTCGAATCGTTGATATGTTGAACATTCATCGACAAATTGTAGCGATACCTCTGATCTGTGTTTCGCCCTGAAATCGTAGAATAGGTAGATAGAGCCAGTCTGCCATCGATCTGAGACCTGTCCCTTTGGGGAACTGTATTTTTATGAATCTGAGTTATCGCCTGATCGTTCACAGAAACAGGTTCATTGAATTCCTTTCTGACTGTTTCGTCTTTTTTCCTTTCTATTTTAACCTTTACAAACAGGGGAGTCGAAAGTGAAAGCGATATTAGCCCGATAAGTGATCCTACACAAGAAACCGATGAGAGATTATTTACCCTTAAAGCGGGTATAAGAAGGTTGTTACGCGCAACAAACAATGTGTCTCCAATACGTATTCCTTCCGTACCAGGGAATTTTACATATACGTTCTGGGAACTCATATAGGAAATAGTCCCTTTTAAAATAACCTCTTCTGTTTGACCAAAGATATTATTTGAAAACCACAAGGAAATAATAATGAATATAACTGCCTTCATATTATTTATTTTATTTATCCGGCTGATTATCTTAGTATTATTTATCATTAACTAAACTTTAGGATGACACGAGAGGCAGTTTGTGCTGTTGTAAACATAGCCGGTTTTTCCTTTGTGCTCTGAATCTGTAGTTGCCTGATTGTGTGTATGACATTGCAGACAATTGAATATCGCGTAATTCGTGGCACTTGTATGGCAATCACTACATAAAGTCCATTGTCCGTTATGTTTTCCACTGTTTATGCGGAAAAATTGTGAATCATGATTATAGGTTGATGTGGTCCATACGGTCGCAGTATGACAAGTCTCACAGTCTGTAGGAAACTTTGCAGCCGAATGAGCCGGATTCGTTGTTGCATTGTATTTAGCTAAGTGACAACTTACACATGTTGTGGCTATTCCAACATATCCCGTGGCATGACAACTGATACAGCTTAACCCGGTATGGGCTCCGGTAAGCGGAAAGGTAGTCCCGGTAGTATGGTTGAAAGTTCCAGGAAGCCATGCCGTTACCGTATGGCATGTCGCGCAGTCTGTTGAGAATTTTGCCGCAACATGACCCGGATTGGTTGTTGCATTATAATTGGTTAAATGGCAACTAACACAAGTTGTTGATATACCAGCATATCCTGTTGTGTGACAACTGACACACGCTACCCCAACGTGTCCCCCCGTTAACGGAAAGGTGGTCGCGGTCGCGTGGTTAAACGTTGATGGTGCCCATGCTACCGAGGTGTGGCAATTCTCACAGGTTGTCGGAAACTTGGCGGCAGCATGTGCCGGATTTGTAGATGCATTATAATTTGCCAAATGACAACTTACACAGGTTGTTGAAATTCCAGCATATCCTTTCGAATGACACCCGACACAACTGACTGTGATATGTGCTCCGGTCAGCGGAAATGTTGTTCCCGTAGTGTGATTGAATGTAGCAGGCGACCACGCTATGGAAGTATGGCATGTTGCACAATCTGTTGAGATCTTTGCTAAAACATGGCCTGGATTGGTAGTTGCATTATATTTTGCCAGATGGCAACTAACACATGTAGTTTGAGTCCCGGCATAAGTTGTCGCATGACAAGTGATACAATCCAATCCCACATGCCCACCGGTTAAAGGGAATGTTGTTGCGGTATTGTGATTGAATAAAGCAGGTTTCCAGGCTGTTACCGAATGGCAACTTTTACAGTCTGTCGAAAATTTCGCATTCACATGCGAGGGGTTTGTAGATGCACTATAATTGGTCTGGTGACAACTGACACAGACCGTCGATGTTCCTGCGTATCCCTTGGAGTGACAAAGGATGCAATCTACCCCGATGTGGGCTCCCGTTAAAGGGAATAATGTGCTGTTGTGATCAAATGTAGCTGGTTTCCATGCCGTTACATTATGGCATGATTTGCATTCCGTAGAGTATTTTGCACTTGCATGCGAAGGATTTGTGGTTGCATTGTAATTTGCGAGGTGACAACTCACGCAATCTGAGGAGATACCGGCATAACCCATTGTATGACATTTCAGACATGTTAATCCCAGATGACTTCCTGCCAACTGAAAAGAGGTTGAGACATTGTGATTAAACGTTGAAGGTGACCAGGCTGTAACATTATGACAGGTCTTGCAGTCTGTTGAAAATTTTGCTGCAATATGACCAGGATTCGTTGAACCATTATAATTAGTTAAATGACAACTTACACAGGCCGTTGAAGTACTCGTATAGCCATTCGCATGACAATTGATGCAATCTACGCCAAAGTGGGCGCCTGTCAGCGGGAAAGATGTTGCTATATTATGGTCAAATGTTGCGGGTTTCCATGCCGTAACTGAATGACATATCTTACAATCCGTCGAGTATTTGGCAGCAACGTGGGATGGAGAAGTTGTGGAATTATAGTTTAGTAAATGGCAACTTACACAATCACTTGAAATTCCACTATACCCTTTCGTGTGACAACTGATGCAATCTACTCCTGCATGACTGCCAGTCAAAGGAAAAGATGTGGCTGTATTGTGGTTGTAACTTGCTGGCTTCCAGGAAACCTCCGTATGACAGGCCTTGCAGTCATTCGAAAATTTGGCTGCTATATGCGCCGGGTCCCTTGATGCATTGAAATCGGTAAGGTGACAGCTGACGCAAGAAGTCAACGAAATTGTATACCCTTTTGAATGGCAAAGCACACAATCAATACCCTGATGACCGCCATTTAACGGAAAAGAGGTGTTTACGTTATGATTGAATTTGGCAGGTTGCCATGTTTTTTCAGTATGACAAAGAAAACAATCCTTTGGAAATTTTGAAAGGATATGCGATGGTTGATTTGCCATAGTGTAATCCTTTAAATGACAGTCGGAACAAGCGGTTCCCATTGGATCAAAACGGAGCAGTGAAGCTGACTTGTGGCACTGATAACAATCTGTTTGTGCATGAATGCCATTAAGAGGGAATCTGGTTAATTGATGCATTTCAAAAATATTCTTAACAATCCATGATCTGGGAGTGTGACACCTTTCACAATCATTTCCAACTGTTTGCTGGTGCATATCCATGTGGCAGGAGGTACATGTCGGTTTAGCATTCGAAAAAATCAGATCTACATGACACAGTTTGCAATCCACAGTCAAATGCTGACCTGTTAAGGGATAGCTGGTTTGATTGTGGTCGAAAGTGCTACCTTCAACCTTCATGGCCCAGTTATTCGGATCGTGGCATACATCACACTTTATATTCAATTTACTCCCGTGTGGTGATTGAGCGACGGCATTGAATGATAGCATTAAAGCTATAATTACCGATGACAGTCTGAACATAATAGCTTGTTGTTTTTATATACAATAAATTTACCGTTTGCATTGATAACCTCTTTATGGCATTTCTCACAACTTACTTTTAGGTGAGCCCCCTCGAGTTTAAATCTTGCCTGTTTATGATCGAATATGGTCTGTTTCCAGTTATCTAATCCATGGCATCTTAAGCAATCTGTTTTTCCATTGATATCAAATTGACTTTCATGAGAATTCTTGTGGCAATTCACACAATCCATTGAAAGGCCTTCAAACTTTTGTATTATTATTCCGGTTTCGTTTTTAAGATAGTGACATGTGGTACACTTTACCTTGCCATGCGCCCCCTGAAGTTTAAAATTGGTTCTGGAATGATCAAATTCAGGTGTTTTCCAATTGTTTATCGTATGACATTCTGTGCATTTTCCATTTGGAAAATACTTCTCCTGAATGAATCCCTTGTGCGTATTTTGATGACAATCAATACATAAGCTGCCAATTTTTACGAAGGTCCACTTTTCCTGCTTCATGTGACATGCAATGCAAGGCGTTGCGAGATGACCCCCTTCGAGCTTGAAATTTAACGTATTATGTTTTTCAATTGTATAGAGAGTCTCTGTAAAACCATTATTGTTATGACATTGGTCGCAGTCCTGCATCACCCCATTTTTAGTGAATTCGTTTTTATGATAATCAGCATGACAGTCCCAACAATGTTCAGATTTGATTTTATCAATCAGATTTCTTTTATGACATTTTTTACAATCCAAAGCCTGATGTTTACCAACAAGTTTAAAATCGGTTTTGTCATGGTTGAAATTGCCTGTTTCTTTGATTAGATGAAAAGACTCCTCGGTATGACATTTTTTACAATCCTGTCCAAATTTGTCTTCGTGGACATCTTTGTGACAATTGGTGCAACTATTGAACAGCAGGTTATCGAAACGCTGCTCATTCTTTCCGTTTACTGAAGCCGGCTTATGACATTTTTCACAACTTACTGTTTTATGTTTTCCTGTCAAAGGATATTTCGTTGTGTTGTGATCAAATCCCGCAGCCTTTTTAAAGGTATCAAATCCATGGCAGTTAAGACAATTTGGAGACATTTTGCCCTTGTGGAAATCTTCATGGCATGAAAGACATTCCCGGTTTAAACCTAAATAGGTTGAACTCTTTTTTTTAAGTTCGGGATCCTTAATAAATGCAGCCTTATGACATATATTGCAATTGCATCCTTTACAATCTTCCTTTGAATGAGCCCCTTTTAACTCAAAACCGATATTTGTATGGTTAAAGGTCGCTTTATCAAATTTAATCATCTTGAAATTTTGGCCATGATGATCGTTATGACAGGCAAAACAATCTTTTGATAGTAGCTCAACCGTAGAATGGAGCCCTTTTTTTAGACGAATATCACTTTTAATCTCTTTGTGACAATCCAGGCATTTATCCCTTGTAACTTTATTTCCTAAATCGTGACATTTGGTACAATTGCTTACACCCTCGAGGAAGGAGTGCGATTTACTCAGTTCTCCGGGTGAAATCTGCGCAAATACGCTCCATTTTACAAACAGGATTGTAATTAGCAAAAGTATTAAAGGTCTATATATCATTGAATTAGTCTTTGACTTATTGACTTTTATTCAGGAATTTCTTTCTATATTGTACTTCCTGGATTAATGTTTTAAAATTGCTTCACCATATTTGGTCGTAATTTCAATGCCGATTTTTTTTAGAAATTGGATCGGTAATTCTCCCCCTGCAAAAATAAAAACGAGATCATTTTCAAGTTTGTAAACCTCCTCAGAATCCCCTTTTGTATATAAAATAGTGTCAGATTCGATACTTATCACATTGGAACTGAATAAAACTTCGATCAGATTGTTTTTTATTGCATTATTTATGGCAATTGTATTTTTGGGTTTAAGCCTGCTAAATGTATTGCTTCGGTATGAGAGGGTGACTTTATTTTGCTCAGTTAATAATAATGCAGATTCAATGGCAGAATCTCCACCTCCGACTACCAGGATTTTTTTATTTTTGATCAATTCAGGCTCAAGTAGACGGTAAGCAACCTTCTCAGAGATTTCACCCGGGACATTAAGTTTCCGCGGAGTCCCACGTCGACCGATGGCAAGTAAGATGGTTTTGGTAGTCATTGTTTCTCCATTTCCTGTTTCTACCCTAAATATATTACCCTCAGGAGTAATGGCTTCCACCTTTGAGTTTTCCTGAATCTGAATTGAATTCTTGCTTAATATACTCTTCCATAACTCAAGCAATTGTTTCTTGGAGGTTTCATGAAGTTTTACTTTGCCATGCAAGGGGATATCCATTTCAGAGGTCATCACTATTTTTGCCCTCGGAAAAGTAAAAACAGTTCCGCCGAGGGTATCCTGCTCCAACACCAATGCATTTATATTTAATTTTTTTGCAGCCAGTGCTGCAGAAATGCCTGCCGGACCAGCTCCCACGATAATTAAATCGTAGGTTGCCAGGGCCTCTTTTTTTAATGATTTAAAAATATTTTCAACTGCCTCATTCCCTTGTTTTACAGAATTCTTAATTAATCCCATTCCCCCTAGTTCTCCGGCAATAAAAATCCCTGGTACGTTAGACTCAAAATTCGGGTTAATGTGAGGAAGGTCGACTCCCCGTTTATCAGTCCCGATAAAAAGTGATATGGCTTCAACGGGACAGGCCCGGAAGCATGCACCATGACCGATACAATGGGAAGCATTGATGATCGTAGCCTTGCCGTTTCTGATTCCCAAAATGTCGTGTTCAGGGCACGCATCAATACAAGCGCCACTTTTGATGCATCTGTACGGATCGACTACCGGATAAAGTGAAACCGGTTCGTATAGCCCCTCTTCTTTTGCGACAAGAATCTTCTCTTCAACAACCTTCGATTCCCTCATTTGCTTTCTGATATAAATTATCAGGACACCTGCAATAAGAAGAGCGGCAAATCCGTAAATTATAACTTCTTCAATTAATACATTCATACCTTAAAATATCCATTTATATCCTAATGTCAATACAACAATAATATGTATAATCATTACTATCAGCATAATTAATGCAAAGGGCAAGTGAGCAACGTGCCAGTATTTGAAAATATTCTGCATAAAATCAAGCCGTTCAATCCGCTTGACAAGTTTTCGTTGACTTTTAATCAGTTGTTTTACAGTTTTGTACTCTCCTCTGGATAAGTTTCTCGCTTTAATTTCCGATTCTATAGCTGCAGCATTCCCCGAATTCAGTTCTGAAATATCAATATTATACTTCTGCTGGAATGAGACAATAAGCTCATCTTTCATCTCCTCGACTTCACGCAGGCTTAATTCCCGCCCCTCAATACTGTGTGGTATTTGCAGGTAAATAAAGCGACCGGCAACACCGCTTGCAACAACGGCTACAAGGCTCCAGAAACTTACAGATACTATTCCACCAAATTTAAAAGAGGTATGATACAGGATGAAGACCGGTCCAAGGGCACACAGAAAAATATGAAATTCAAGCCAATGTTTCATCAATCCCAACCTTGAAAAAACCTTCAACCGTTTTCTTGCCATATAGGAAAAAACGCCAAGGGTAATAAGTAAAGAACCTATAATTCCTAATCCATGTCCAATGAGCCCGCTTGGTTTAAGTAATGCGTAATCAGGACTGTAGAATCGCTCTTCGATCGGTAACCGATAGAACGAAAAGCCATAATAACCTATCCCAATCAATGCTGTTAATACTGAAATCACATAAATCGTTAAGTACAAACGGTAAACAATCCGGGTCATCTGTTCTTTTTTTAATGTTTATAAAATTTTCTGGTCTCCTTTAATAATATTCATTTGAAATTAATTATCTGCAGAAACCATCGCTTTAAACCTTTTGAATATAGAATTGTCGAATGTATGGATTAATCTATGTACTTTGCACAGAGTAAGTATCAATTGCTATAATTTATAATTATTCTTAATATATTTTAAAATTTTTATACTTAAAAAATGGTATAATATGTTATAAAATAATAAGTTATCATTTCTTTGTAAGAATATTATCTCTAAGTAAAAAAAATACTGTATACTTATTTTGCCTAATTTGGGTTATAAATATTCCGCTTTAAATGTTAGTTTACTACACTTCAGGGTGACAATTTGATTTTTATGAGATGGTTTTTTCAATTTAACGTCGTAGTTATATTATTTTTTTTTACAGCTTGTACAAACCATAAACAATCGTTCAGAAACTTGGCCGAGCTCACCGATGATTTTAATAAAGGTGAGCTGACAAATGCAATACATGGGGCTGACTTGCTGTTAGCCTTTGGCAACCCTGATCCAGTCACAACGGTTAAACTTAAATCGCTGATCGATGTTGCCAACCGGATTAAAGCCGATTTTTCATTGACTGGCAGGGAGCTCGATGTAATTCTAAAAAGGGAATTACGTGGGTATTCGGTTGCAGACAGTGAGCTTTGGAATAGGAATAACTGGCTTGAATTTAGAGTAATTGATAGGAAAAGGTATTACTTTAAACGGGCAGTTCCAAATCTTAAATTGATTCTCAAAAGTAGGAATCTTCTTCCGGTTGATGATAAAACCAGTGATGTGCAATCCGCTTTTTGTCTTGATCATACTGGTAAAATAGTTCCGTTAAGCAGACCCGATGGGAGACCAGTAATGCCAGTCAAATTGAAAGTTAATTATCAGCTAAAGGTTAAAGCCGATGCTGTCCCTGATGGTGAAACAGTAAGATGCTGGTTACCATGGCCACATGAGAACCATCTCCGTCAGAGTGGTGTTCGGTTGAAGAATACTTTCCCTTCCAACTACTTCATCGCACCTGATTCTGTTGAGCAGCGTTCAATTTACCTTGAACAGAAATCTGTAAAGGGAAAACCGTTGGTTTTTGAGCTGCAGTTTGAATACGTTTCAAGGTCCCAATATTTCGATCTGAATAATTTGCAAAAACATTCAGGAATTAGACCCCCTCCCAATTTTAGCAGGTATACGGCTGAGCAATATCCCCAAATTGTTTTCACAAAAGAGATTAAACATTTGGCAGACAGTATCGTAGCGGGTGCGACAAATGAAGTGGAAAAAGTAAGAAGAATCTATTACTGGATCAATGACAAAATCATCTGGACTGGCGCCCTGGAGTATTCGATTATCCCTTTTATCCCCGGTTATGTACTTGCCAACCAACGGGGAGATTGTGGAATGCAAACGTTGTTGTTTATGACAATGGCCAGGTACGAGCAAATCCCTGTAAAATGGCAAAGTGGCTGGATGATGCATCCAGGTGCAGTAAACCTCCATGACTGGTGTGAGGTTTATTACGATGGGATCGGATGGGTTCCCCTGGACATGTCGTTTAACCTTCAGAAATCAACTGATATTCGGTTAAAAGAATTTTATATCAGTGGAATAGATTCCTACCGTTTGATTGTAAATGACGGGATTGCTTCCAGTCTCGTACCTGAAAAGAAATTCGCCAGATCGGAGCCGTATGATTTCCAGCGGGGTGAGGTGGAATGGAAAGGTGGCAACCTTTACTTTAACCAATGGGATTATCAAATGGATGTTAAATACTGACCACGATTATAAATTTTATTCTTCCCGACACCCGATTAAATTAATGCTAATTTTGTCTGCTTATTAAGCATCATGGAATAAAACGACTTTTTTTATGAAAAATATATTCTCCATTTCAGGGGCCTTACTGTTTTTGTTTCTAAGTTGTCAGTCAAGGTCAGTCCCTTCCTTCCAAAGCGATGTTGATAGTATTGTTCGGCGTGTGGTTCCTGACAGACGGATCGGTATCTGCGATCTTAATTTGATCGAAAGGGGAGGAGCAAAGCTGGTTTTAAGAGGGGAATCGATGTTTCCGGCAGCGAATACCGCAGTGTTGAATTTTTTCACAAAAAAAGGGATTGATATTATTGATAGTACTGTACTTATTCCGGATACGGTACACCTTGAAAAATGGTGGGGACTTATTTCGTTAAGCGTAGCCAATATGAGAAGCAAACCTGGCCATGCCTCCGAAATGGTTTCTCAGGCAATAATGGGTACACCTGTCCGTATTTTGAAGGATGAGGATGGATGGTTCCTGATTCAGACACCCGATCGTTATATCGGTTGGACCAATAAATCAGCAGTTCAGCCAATGAGCTATTTAGAGATTCTTAACTGGCGAAAAGCTAACCGATTGATTTGCAGGTTAAGTGAAGGTGAAATCTATGCTGATCCTCAGAAAAAAGGGGTAATAAGTGACCTGGTTGCAGGGGCCATTGTTATCCGGAACTCTGAAAATCATGGCATGACTCAGGTCATCCTGCCAGATGGGAGAGTTGGATATGTTCCGGGGTTGAATTGGTTAAACTTTAACCAATGGAAAGATTCTGTCTCACTTAGAAGCGAAAGGATGATTGTAGATGGAAAACAGTTTTTGGGTTTCCCTTATTTGTGGGGAGGAACCTCCTCCAAAGGGATGGATTGCAGTGGTTTTGTTAAAACCGTATGTTTTCTTAACGGCATAATTCTCGAAAGGGATGCTTCACAACAAATTCGTCACGGTGTTGAGGTTGATTTATCCAGAGGTTTCGATAATCTAAAGCAAGGGGATTTACTTTTTTTTGGTTCCAAACAGCCTTTTCGGGTTAACCATGTTGGTATTTACATCGGAAATAGTGAATTGATCCATGAATCGGGAAGCGTACATATTAATAGCCTTAATAAAAACAGGGCCAATTTTAATAGTGACCTTTGCTCGAATATTGTAGGTGCCAGAAGAATCATCGGGGCCTTACCCGAACCGGGCTATTGGACTATAAAAATGCATCAGTGGTATTAATTCGTTAAAATAATTTTAGAATGGGTAACAGACGTGACTTTTTGAAATACAGTGGTTTAGCCGGTGGAAGTATACTCCTTCCGGCTGCTCGTTCAGCTATGGGCAGTGCTCATCCTTCAGTTGAAAAATCATCGAAAGGTTCACCGTTGAAGTTGCGCTTTCGCCCCTATGACCTTCAGTTAAAGCATGTCTTTACAATTGCAAATAATTCGCGAACTTCTACTCCGGTTATGCTCACTGAAATCGAATATGATGGAATTATTGGTTACGGGGAAGCCAGTATGCCTCCTTATCTGGGTGAGAGTCATCAGACTGCCACTGAATTTCTCAAAAAGGTCGACCTGTCATCCTTCAGTGATCCCTTTGAATTGGAGGATATCACCCAATATATTGATGATTTGGCTTCCGGAAACCACGCAGCCAAAGCTTCAGTGGATATTGCTTTGCACGATCTGGTAGGTAAGATATTGCAAAAGCCATGGCATAAACTGTGGGGATTAAACCGGGCTAGAACACCCAATACAAGCTTCACAATTGGCATGGATACCCCTGAGGTTGTGAAGTCCAAAGTTGCGGAGGCGGATATTTTCAAAATATTAAAGGTCAAATTAGGGAGGGATAATGATAAAGAGATGATTACAGCCATCCGCTCTGTTACGAATAAACCATTGTGTGTTGATGTTAATCAGGGATGGAAGGACCGGCAGATGGCTCTGGATATGATTCATTGGCTTGCCAGCCAGGGAGTTGTGTTTATTGAGCAACCCATGAGTAAACTTGCAATTGAGGATATGGCATGGCTGACAGAAAACAGTCCTCTCCCAATTATGGCAGACGAGGCTGTTCAGACTGTTGGTGATCTGCTTTCAATTAATAAAGTCTATTCCGGTATTAATATCAAATTAATGAAATGCGGAGGAATGCGGAATGCCTTTAAGATGGCCACCATGGCTAAGATCATGGGAATGAAGGTGATGATTGGTTGTATGACAGAAACATCGTGCGCCGTATCTGCCGCTGCACAATTATCTCCCCTTGCAGACTGGGCCGATCTGGATGGTAATTTATTGATTAGCAATGATCTGTTTAGCGGTGTTCAGGTAATAAATGGAAAAATAACCTTATCTGATTTACCCGGTATAGGGGTTCAGCTAAAATAGGTATCCTTCCGGATAAAGATTTATAATTATAATGGGGGTATCAGAAGTAAACAGGTTACCCTCATCATTCCGGTTTGAGAACCGTTACTCTTTTCTCCCAAAGGATTTTTACCAACGACATTATTTCTATTTTGCTTTCGTTAGTGGATGTATTCTTTAGAGGGAAAAGTTAAATGTCGGAGCGATTCAGGGTCATCCTGAAGATTTTTTGAGGCAGCCTCATGGACTATCTCCATCAATTTAAAGAGCTCCTTCATATTATTCTGATAGGTGCGGTTCTGAAGCTCTTGCTTTTGAGAATATTTCAACATTTCATCATGAACTTCGGTAATCTGATTTGAAAAGCTTATAATCTCTTCCAGAGTTGATTCCGGACAATTGGCCGTTCTTAAGAAAGTTCTTTTCTCACTAATCAGATTTAATGTTCTTTCAAGAAATAATCGTAATTCAGCATAATCATGAGTTACCTTTTCCACCTGCACATATCCGAAAGATTCACATAATTCAGAATCATAAGGAAATGCCTTTTGCAGGTAAAACCGGAAAATCAGCAGAAAATTTCTTAACTGTTCGATAAGCGCGTCAAGATCGAGTTTATATTTAGCAGTTAAGTTTTCTGCTTCTGGCTCCCATGGATGAGCCTGAATTTCGTAAAATAACGCCTTAAATTTATAAATGAAATCGTTGCCCATTCCAGAACTATCGCCTTTCATGGCTGGAAATTTATCTTTCAGATGTTTTTTAAATCCTGAAGCAATCTTAAGCAATTCACGTTCGGGGTAGGATGAAATATTCATAATATTCAAGTTTAGAATTTATGATAATTTATAATCAATAAGAATCTTCAACTCTCAATTTTATTTGATACCGGCGTATTCAATTATCGATCGATTTAGCCTGTTCAAAACATTAGCCGGATGCTCTTTTGGAATGCCATCCCGAATACAATGCCCATAAAGATACAATCAAATTGGAAATTATATTTAGGCCTGGCGAACTATTTTTAGATATTTAACGTGTCTTATGAATGTTTAAAGAAATTTTATGACAGCGAAGGTGAAACTGGCAGTGCTACTTAAATCTGGAAATCAAATATGACAACTGCTTACTGGAGTATAAAATGGTAAGTAATAGTTCCCTTTTGATAAGCTGGAGCATTCCTGTCTGTATTAAAACTTGCTGCTGACGCTGCTTTTCTGGCTGCTTCAAGCAGATCAGGATCAACGGTGTTGGATCCCTTGACGCCCGGCAATGCCTTTGTAACTTTCCCAAATTTGTCTACAGTCACCTCCACTACGACGATCCCGGCTTCATTACCCGGGAAAGCGGGCTTTGGAAGAGACCGTGCATTCCGACCGGATAAGTTATAGGAAATCCCTTTTCCTTCTCCCCCTCCAATTCCATACTGATTCGCTCCGGGAGTGCCATCAGGGCTTCCCTGATTGCCACTGCCATAGGTATTTCCCTGACTTGTGCTTTTGGATCCGTTATCGGTTTTCCCTCCACCGAAAGCATTTTTTGCACGCGAGTTGATTGCACCAATTTTCCGCTCCTGATCCTGTCGTATTCTGTTCTCCTCAGCCTCTTGCTTCTGTTTCTCGAAGGCTTCATCTCTGCGTTGTTGCTCTTCACGGGCCTTTAGCTGCCGTTCCTCATCTAGCTTTAGTTTATTCTCCCTTATAATTTTTTTCTTCGCATTTGCAGCAAGCTGGACTGTCTTTTCATACTCCTGAGTTAATAAGTCTTCATCCCCCTTATCCTGGGCTTTATTGGATGGTTTGGGTTTGCTTACCGAATGAGTGACAGGTGCAACTTTTTTTGTAGCTGCTAATTTTTCAATACCCTCCGCTGCAGAAGGCTCCTCTAACCCCAGTCCTGTTGGAGAATTCCCAAAATCAACCAGAAAACCTTCCTCTTGT
Source organism: uncultured Bacteroidia bacterium (assembly GCA_903918045.1). Taxonomy (GTDB): domain Bacteria; phylum Bacteroidota; class Bacteroidia; order Bacteroidales; family Prolixibacteraceae; genus JAAFHB01. Next base: position 107,644 of record CAIXCY010000014.1, on the reverse strand, counting down.
GGAGGGGGAGCTGGAAGGGTCAATACCATTAACAATAGAAAAAGCAAAAGCATTCCATGAAAAAATACTGTCGCAATTACTCCTGTTTTCTGGCTATTGGTAAATGTCATTATAATATAAAGTTTACTCCCCGTTTGGATTGATGTCAATGATAACCCTCTGTTTTCTACAAAGCAAATATTATAATAGAATATTCACCTCGCTGATGTGGGCAAAAATAGCGAATTCAAATGAACCTTCATACTTTGCCATTTCTTAAAAGTTGTGAATTATTCGCGTAGTGTTCACCGCTAATCATCCATTCTACTGCAAGGGTGCAATATATCTCTGATTTTTCTAATGCGGTTAGTGTTGATTCGTTACCTTATTTAAGGAATCCAATTTCATAGGTATTTTAATTTTATTCTTTTTAGAGCGATAATGGTCAAATAAATCGCTCAGGGTATTGAATTCTTCCCGAAACGAAAGGCCTATACCTTGTTTGTAGAGCGATGTATCGTAAATAAGATCATCATTGGCTCTGTTGTATGCCTTAAGTTGTAATTTGCCCGATTGATTCAGTTTAACAAAAACTTCAACTTCTCCTACAACGGGATTCGTCGCATTTGATTGGAGGTTGCTATTATTCCCGATATTCCCGTTGATCGTTACCCGATCGTTGAGGATCTGTGTACTTAATGCAAACTCCATTTGATTGGCATTGACCTGATCACCTGGACGATAGTTGAATCCAATATCGAAGTCATTGCTAATCTGGGATAGCCAGTTGGAAAGCTGGTTAGACAGAATATCGGATGTTGTTGACCCAACAACACTTCCGGTACTCGATTGAAAATCTTGTCTTCCTCTCAGATATTCAGGTGTAAAAAACTGACCCATCACCATTAAGGAGACCATTTGACGGTTGATATCATCCTGGGTGCTGATAAATTGCTGGAGTTCATCCTTCGTCCTTTCGTCTGCGGTGGGAAAGTTGATATCAAATTTAACTGTCGGATTTAACAGTTTTTTGGATAGGTTAATCTTACACTGCACCGGAATTCGGCGCGAATTATCGTTCTGATTATAATTAATTAACAGATAATTTATTGGAGCTTTGATCGTGTAGAGTGCATCAAGATCAACAATAGCGCCATATGGATCACCGTTCCATGAGATCAGGCCACCCTGCTCAATATGGAACCTTCTGACCAGCACATTTTGAAGGGTGAACATATATTCCCCTTTATCGATCCTGTAGTCACCATACATCAGGAAATTTCCCTCCTTGTCATATTTAAAACGGAGGTCTCCCGATCCGGTGCCGCTAATAGCATCGCCTACTGTTGAACGGAAGATCATCTGAACCTTGGCATCGGGGGTCGCTGTTACGTCCAAATTAACCTCTAAGCCACCGGTATTGATTATCCGTGTTACGGTTTTATTTTCCTGTTCCAGTGAATCGGCTTTAACAAAACGGATAAAATCGTATTGATTTGCCGATTCGGGATTTTCAATAGGGACATTTACCTGAGTGCCAGGCTTAGTTTTCAATTCCAGATCAAGCCGCAGGTTAGCAGCTTTGCCTGAGAGGCGGAATATACCTGCTCCGTGTACCAGTCCATAAAAATAATTGTTGTCGCTAGTTAATGTGTTTAATACCATTATGTTATCTGTATTTGCAGATAAATCATAGGTCATGTGGTTGAACAGATTATGAGTTATAGTCCCATTAAATCTTGCCTTGTTTTTTTCGGCATCATTTACAAGGATATTTTTAAAATTGATGGAGTCCCCTGCGAATCTTACAGTGTCATTTAACGAATAGATCACCTTTGTATATTCAATTCCGATTTTTGCATTAGTAACCGCAACATTTCCATAGAATTTTGGGAAAGAAAGTTTCCCCAAAACATTGACCTGCCCGTTTCCTTTTCCCTCAATCCGGTTGGCAAAACTGCCCAGAATAGGTAGTAACGACTCGAGCGGGTAATCCGTAAAAGTGGCATGATAATTTAGGGTATCTCCCTGAGGTTGAAAATATCCCTTTAAATCAAAACATGCTTTTGAATCCTTAACCAGTTTTAACGAGGTATTCAATTTCTTTTTCTCCTGATCCCAGCTATTATCGAGCATAATATCCCCAAAATTCTTCTCAAGATAAGTGAAATCTGAAACTTTCATCTGGCTGGTAAGAAAAAGGGAGCGATATGGATCAGCGATTTCGGTTGTTCCGTTTAATTCTCCATAGATCCCGATATCTTCACCAAGTAAAAAATCGAGGTTACTAAGTCTGACCTTTGTAAATTCAATATTGATTTTATCTGATGAGTTGTCAGCTACTTTTCCGAATATTCTGAATTTTTCCTGTTTGTGATGGATGCTAAAGTTGTCAATGGCTATCGCAGCGGAATCGAGATGGAGGTGACTCTTTTCGATTTGCCATAAGGAATCGGCTAACCAAATTTTTGATGGATTTAGGTAGATGTCAACCAGGCTATTCCCCTTTTTATTCTTGGAAAAGACTCCTAAAAGATCGAGTTTTCCGGAGTACGTTGGCACTGCTGTATTGTTCCAGTTAATCGTTGTATTGAGACTGTCGTGGTCGAGTGTATTGTTTATTGAGAAATTCTCCACGGCTACTGCACCTCCCAGCAAGGCGCTTTTTGTTCCGATTCTGAATAACCAATTATTGTCAATATTTCGTGAATTAATTGTAACCCCTTTTGCCTGGTTCTTTTTGAAAATGAATTCATTAATGGCACCATCCATAGTGAGGATTTTTCTGTCAGAATCGATGCTTCCAGTAAGAACGACAGGCGATTTGACAACTAATCCGGGAACAAAAAAGTCTCCTAATTCTTCAGCTTTTTTTATCCTGATATCAAATTTAAATGCATTCTTACCAGTTGAGGTCCTGTCGGAAAAAGGGATTTTTGCGGAAGGTAAAAAATGATGCAGATAATCCCTGAAGGTGAGATCAAACTCTCCAAAGAGATATTTTCCGTCAATGGTTACATCGGCGATATCTGACCTTAATGTGATATTGTTCTTTTCGGCACTGTTTGAGGTCTTCAGCACAAAATCATGAACCTCAAAAGTTTTATTGTCCCTTATAAATTTAAACTTTTCAAGATTTATCTTTCCATTAATATTGTCAATATGGTCACCTGTAAAGTTCGCGCTGATCTTAAGTGACAAATCTGCAATTTTGCGATCCTTTTCAAGACCAAGAATTACCAGATTTGCTTTCTCAACTGTAGAGGCAAAATTGAATTCAGGTATAGCTCCTGCAAAATCGGCTTTTCCTGAAAAAGTCATTTTCAGGTTACTATCCTGAACATTTAATTCACCTTCAAAACTGCGGTCACGTGCCTTTCCATCGACAAAAATCGAATCAATTCTGTAATTATTGAAATAAAGACTGTCGATATTGCCCGCTATTAGGGCATTAAATTTGTTGAGTCCGGAGCGTGAACCATTGACTTTAATCTCCAACGAGACCGCTCCAAGGGGTGAATAATCGAGTAATTTTCCTGCCTGAAAGGAGGTCGCTTTAATACTCCCCTGAAAATCGATTACACCATCTTTTTTTGGACGGATTGCCAGGTCGGTTGTCAATTTCCCCAGGCTGCCATCCAGCGTTCCATAGGCAACAAAATCGGATGGAAACCCACTGAAATTTCCCTGGTAGGTTACTCTCACTTCATTTAAAAGCTCCGGTGGGATTTTCAAATATCTTTTGGGAGAACTATCCGGAAGCCGAATAGTTGCTAAATCATTAAAGTTAAATATATTATCATAGAGTTTAAAGAAGATAAATGTGTTTTTCCAGACAGGCAATCCCCGTAATTCAAGATCTGCATTTACCTGTGTTTCCTGTCCAATCCTGAAATTTATTTTCTTGAATTTCAAACTGCTAAGCGTCCCTTTTATTCCTCCTGAAAAATGAATCGGTTCATTCATTCCCCAAAGTTCAGGTATCACATACGATAAATCAGTAAGCGAAACCCTCGATTCTTTAAATTCACTGTCAATGATATAACGGTTTGTTAAGGTCTGACTCTTTTCTGAAAAGAGGGAATCAACTCCAAAAAGCTTATTTTTAGAGATCTTAATTTTATTGGCTTCGATATGCGAATGATTTGAAACCAGGGTCATATTCGAAAGCTCAAATCCTGTTTTGTCAATACGTCCGGCAAATCTCAAATCCCCAATCGTGAATCCTGATTTTTCATAAATTGAGGCATTGTCCAGAAAAAAGGTAGTCACTGAATCTGACTGATGAAAATTTACAACAGAAAGGTTTAATTTGTTAATTGATAAGTCATTGAAATTTATTCCATTAGTCAAAGTATCCTGTTGGGTTATGTTTTTGTAGCTTATCCTTGAATTTAGAAAGTACAAATTAGTGAATGTAATATGCCATGGCGGCAGGGTGTCAGGTTCTGAGGTTTCTGACCCTTTTAGAAAATCGAAATTATATCCTTTAGAATCTTTCAGAATGTTGATCCTCGAATCTTCAAAGTTAAGGTCGCCAAAATGGACCCTCCTTTCTAAAAGGGCTAAACTGTCAATTTGCAGTTTAATGCTGCCAATATAAAACAGAGTGTCCCGATTTTGGTCTTCAATCATCACTTTTTCAAGAACAATCTTCTTAAATAAGGATATATTGACGCCCCCCACACTGATCTTCGCTTTATAAGTTTGAGATAATTGATTAGTAAACCATTGTGCAACAATTGTCTGTATTTTTTCCGAACGAAAAAACAGATAGGCTCCCAGATATAAAGCAAAGAGCGTAAAAACGGAATAGAGTAATATTTTAAACCTTTTTTTGATACTTTTGAGTTTTTATAATCTTAGACCGTAAATACGGAAAGAAAATTTTATTTTTTTCTAAAAATAACATTTTTTGAGGATCGACGAAAGAGATATTTGCAGAAAATGGCTAAAACAGTATAAATAGTAAGGATGGGAAAGAATAAGGATATAATAATTCTGGGAATTGAATCTTCGTGTGATGATACGGCCGCGGCGATTATCCGCAATGAAGTGATTTTAAGCAATGAGGTTTCAGGCCAGGCAATTCACATGGCATATGGGGGTGTAGTACCCGAATTGGCGTCAAGGGCTCATCAGCAAAATATTATACCGGTGGTAGATCTTGCAATCAGGAAAGCAGGAATAACTGTAAGTGATATTTCAGCAGTTGCCTTTACAAGAGGTCCAGGATTACTTGGATCATTATTGGTTGGTACCTCCTTTGCGAAAGGTTTTGCCTTAGCCCGACAAATCCCGCTTATTGAGGTGAACCATCTACAGGGCCATGTTCTGGCTCACTTTTTAAAGGAGCCCTCAGTGACGAAGAAAGATCCGACATTTCCATTTTTATGCCTGCTTGTCTCTGGTGGTAATTCACAGATCATTATTGTCCGTGATTATCTCGATATGGAGGTTATCGGACAAACGATAGATGATGCGGCAGGAGAAGCGTTTGATAAATGTGCAAAAGTTATTGGATTACCCTATCCCGGTGGACCTCTTATTGACAAATTTGCAAAGCTGGGAAATCCAAAAGCATTCGTTTTCGCAAAGCCCAGAATACCTGGATTAGACTATAGTTTCAGCGGTCTCAAAACTTCGTTCCTATATTTTATTCGGGACCGAATTGCTGAAAATCCTAATTTCATCGTTGAAAACCAGTTGGATATTTGTGCCTCGATTCAGGAGACAATTATCCAGGTATTAATGATAAAGGTTAAACTGGCTGCTAAAGAGACCGGGATCAGGACCATTGCAGTGGCAGGCGGTGTTTCAGCAAATTCCGGTTTACGAGCTGCACTGATTAAGGCGGCTGAGAAACATGAGTGGGATATGCATATACCGCCGTTTAAATTCACCACCGATAACGCGGCAATGATCGCAATCACGGGTTATTTTAAATATCTGAAAAATGAATTTGCCTCACACGATGCAACTCCTTATTCACGGGTAACCTTGAAATAAAAAAGGATCGTTTTGCGATCCTTTTTTATCTATTTTGTTGTTTAAATTACCACGCGAACATTGGGAAACTTTCCATCATTTTGTTAACTCTTCCCCGCACATCAGTGATTACACTTTCGTTTTCCGGATTTTGGAGTACTTCATCAATCAGATCGACGATCAATGCCATATGCTCCTCCTTCATTCCGCGGGTTGTAATAGCAGGAGTTCCGACACGCAAACCGGAAGTAAGGAACGGAGAACGCGAATCGAAAGGAACCATGTTCTTGTTAATTGTTATATCTGCCAAAACCAATGCATTCTCAGCTTTCTTGCCCGTAAGGTCAGGGAATTTGGTGCGCAGGTCGATCAACATTGAATGGTTGTCTGTTCCACCTGAAATTACCTTATATCCTTTGTCAATAAAGGCCTTAGCCATAACCCGGGCATTTTTCTGAACCATTATCTGGTAATCTTTATATTCGGGTTCAAGTGCTTCTCCAAATGCAATTGCCTTCGAAGCAATTACATGCTCCAGTGGACCGCCCTGAATTCCGGGGAATATTGCTGAGTCGAGAAGCGATGACATCATCTTAAGCTCACCTTTTTTGGTCGTAAGTCCCCACGGATTTTCAAAATCCTTGCCTAAAAGAATAATTCCTCCACGCGGACCACGCAAGGTCTTATGGGTTGTCGAAGTGACGATATGTGCATATTTTACCGGGTTTTCAAGTAAACCTGCAGCAATCAGTCCCGCGGGATGTGCCATATCGACCATAAGAAGTGCACCAATCTTATCAGCCAGGTTACGCATCCGCTGATAATCCCATTCACGCGAATATGCCGAAGCGCCAGCGATAATCAGTTTAGGAAGTTCTTTTAAGGCAACTTCTTCCATCATATCGTAGTCAACAAGACCGGTATCTTCCTTAACACCATAGGCAACCGGATGGTAAAGCAAACCGGATGAATTAACCGGTGATCCATGCGAAAGGTGCCCGCCATGGGATAAATCAAGACCCATAAAGGTGTCGCCGGGTTTGAGGACAGTCATCAGGACTGCCATATTCGCCTGAGCGCCTGAATGTGGCTGAACATTTGCATATTCGGCCCCAAAGAGCTTTTTCAGCCTGTCGATCGCCAATTGCTCTGCTTCGTCAATAAATTGGCATCCTCCATAATACCTGTGCCCAGGATATCCTTCTGCATATTTATTGGTCAGACATGAACCCATGGCCGCCATAACCTGTTCCGAAACAAAATTTTCTGATGCAATTAGCTCAATCCCATGCAGCTGTCTTTGTCTCTCTTTCTCTATAATTTCAAAAATCTGTGTATCCTGTTTCATTCTTTCTTGGTATGGATAAATTTTCGATGCAAATTTACTGTTTATAAACCAAATCTCATTGGTACTTTAAGGAACTTTACCGGTTAAGATTTCAACGATTGTTAATTATTCTTCCGAGAACCGGACTAATTCTGCCCGGTACGCGTTAAAGATAGTTGATTTTGAAATGAAACCAATGTATTTCCGATTATTTATAACGGGTAGATTCCATACGCCGCTATCACTAAATTTCTTCATCACATTTTCCATCTTCTCATCGGGTGCAATAATTTCAGGAGGCATAATCATTAAATCCTTGACCAGTGTGGTTGCGTAACGTTCTCTGTCAAACATAAATTCCCTGATATCATCCAATAGCACTACTCCGCAGAAGTTTTTTTCATGATCTATCACAGGAAAAATATTTCGCTTTGAGGTCGAGATTATTCGAACCAGTTCTCCCAGTGTACTTTCAACATTCACCGTTCGAAGGTCGGTTTCTATCACATTTTTCAGTTTTAAAAGCGTCAGTACAGCCTTATCCTTGTTATGGGTGATTAATTCACCACGTTGAGCCAGGCGCATATGGTAAAGTGAATGAGGCAACAGCGGTTTTACAGTAAGGTAGGCCGTTGCAGAGGTGATCATAAGCGGAATAAGTAAACCAAATCCTCCGGTTATCTCCGCAATTAGAAATATTGCAGTCATCGGTGATTGCATCACTCCGGCCATCATCCCCGCCATTCCAACTAACGCAAAGTTTCGGGCAGGAACCATCGTGCCATTCACATTAAGTATTGATGATACAAAAAATCCAGCCATACCTCCCAAAAACAAAGACGGGGCAAAAATTCCGCCACTCCCTCCAGAACCGGTGGTTGTAGCCGTTGCAATAATTTTCACAAGCATTATCAGCAAGATCATCCCAATCAGGATGAACTTGTTCTCTTTAAATCCTACAAAGAGTGAATTATTCAAAATATTTGAACCTGCATCTGTGAGTATCTGATCTATTGTGAAATAACCCTCGCCCCAGAGTGAAGGAAAGAGAAATATAAATATACCAAGTAAAGTTCCGCCAGTAATCACTTTTAAATACGGGTTTTTCATTTTATGAAAACGCCCCTCAATATACAAGTTCCCCTGCGTGAAAAGAAATGCAAATAATCCGCAAAAGATCCCTAAAACGATATACCAGGGGATATTGGCGACATTGAATGCCTTATCAATTTGAAAATCAAAGTGGTGTGCGCTGCCCATTAAAAAATAGGCGAGCGAGGCAGATGTAGAGGCCGAGATCAATAAGGGAAGTAAAGAAGTCATCGACATGTCAAGCATCAAAACTTCTATGGCAAATAAGATTCCTGCCAATGGTGCCTTGAAAATACCTGCAATTGCACCTGCAGCTCCACAACCAATAAGCACGGTCATTGTATGATAACTGAGATTAAATCGTCGGGCAATGTTCGACCCAATAGACGATCCGGTTAGAACAACCGGAGCTTCGGCACCAACCGAACCTCCAAATCCAATGGTTATCGTACTGGAGATGATTGAGGTAAACATATTATGCGCCCGCATCCTCCCTTTCTTATTGGCAATTGATTCAAGAACTTTGGTCACTCCATGTCCAATATCATCCTTGACAAAAAACCTGACATACAGCACCGTGATAAGAATCCCCAATCCCGGGTAGGCCAGATATTGGTAACTCTCTGAATAAGAGGTGAAATTCTGTGTTAAAAGCTTCCCAAGATGGTATATCAGATTTTTCAGAATAATTGCAGCAAATCCGCTCAGCAATCCAACTGCAAAGCTTAAGATCAGCAACATCTCACGTTCATTGAGGTGCTTTAAACGCCATGAATTGATAAAGGATATGACACTAGTTATTTTTCTCATCGTAGTGCAAATTTAGCTTTATTTTATTTTGCTAAATTTGTCTTTTTACAATTTAAACTGGATCTTATGAAAAGCTTAATCGTCATCCTGCTTTCTGCTTTTACACTTTCACTTTTTGCCCAGACTAAATCGACGAATGTTTCTCCGTTATTGACAGAGGGAAATCCGGCAAGTGTTGGATTTTCAGTGGAGAGGTTGGCCAGGATCGAGACAATGTGTGCCGAAGCAGTTTCAAATGGGGAGGTCCCCGGAATTGTCGCTCTGGTAGCCCGAAAGGGTAAGATAGTCTTATTCAAGGCTTTTGGAAAAGCGGATAATCAGAGTAACCTTACTTTGAAACGGGATGATATTTTTCGGATCGCATCACAAACGAAGGCGATTACCTCGACGGCGGTGTTAATGCTGTGGGAAGAAGGAAAATTTAAACTTGACGATCCGATTTCAAAGTATATTCCGGAATTTAAGAATCCTCAGGTTTTAAAAAGCTTCCAATATAAAGATACTTCCTATGTTACGACTCCGGCAACCGGAGAAATAACGATCCGTCAACTTTTGAGCCACCTTTCAGGGATTGGTTATGGCGTTATTGACGGGGATGAACGGTTTAAGATGATTTATCAGAAAGCGGGTGTTACAGATGTATTTACAACCGAAAAAATAACGATTGAAGAGAGTGTCAGGAAACTTGCCAAATTACCATTGCATAATAATCCCGGTGAGAAGTGGACCTATAGTGAAGGTCTTGATGTTTTGGGCTATTTGATTGAAGTGGTCTCAGGCATGCCATTTGACAGGTATTTGCGCACACATCTTTTTGATCCGCTTGGGATGAATGATACCTGGTTCTACCTCCCTTCAGAAAAGGCAAGCCGGCTGGTTTCTGTTCAGCAAAAAAATGGAAAAGGGGAATGGAGTCGTTATCCGGTAACTTTTTACGATCCCGAATACCCTGTTAAAGGGGCTCGAAGCTACTTTTCCGGTGGCGCCGGACTGTCAAGTACGGCTAAAGACTACGCCACATTCTTGCAAATGTATCTGAATGGTGGCGAACTTAACGGGGTAAGAATCCTAAGCAGGTCAACAATTCAAACCATTTTAAGTAACCAGAGTGGTACACTTTTTGGCGGGAGTGACAAATTTTTCGGGCTGGCTTTCTCAGTCGTTTCGCAGAACGGAGAGGAGAGGGGTGATCTCGGCAGTGCCGGAACCTTTGAATGGGGTGGATATTTTAATACCCAATATTTTGCCGATCCAAAAGAAAAAATCATCGGAATCCTTTTGAAACAGACGCAGGGTCCAACCAATGATAATACTGGCTGGAAATTCCGCCAGCTTATTAGCTCGGCTTTGGATGACTGATCAGTGAAATATCAACTTTTTAATTTAATAAAAATACCTTAATCATTATGAGAAACACTACATTGATTACAACAAGCACGAATCTTGAAGGCTATCGGATTGTTCGGCAATTGGGACTTGTAAGGGGAATAACAGTGCGTTCCCGAAGCATTTTAGGGAATATGGCAGGAGGGTTTATGACAATCTTTGGTGGGAAAAGTGCTATTTATACCGAATTGTGTGAGAATGCCCGCGAAGAGGCCTTACAATTGATGATTCAGCACGCAGCCGAATTAGGCGCCAATGCAATTATTAGTATGAGGTACGATGCCAATGAGGTAATGAATGGACTCACTGAAGTTCTTGCTTATGGTACGGCCGTCGTGGTTGAGAAAATTGAACGTTAATCAGATTAAAATAGTTTGAAATTCTCTATCCAATACTTCATGAAATAGTTTAGCTTACATTCCCCTTATTATCTTTATACAGATTAAATGAAGCTTTACCAAAATTGTAAATGGCAATTGCTGATATTGGAATTAAAACTTTATAAATTGGTACATTTATAACAACTGCAGTAATCATTATAAGACCGCCGATGATAACAGAATCTAACAACGCTTTCTTAATTTGATTCATCTTTAATGTGTTTAAGTTCTTGTGAAATTATAGTTTTTTATTGAATATAATTATGTTATCGTCAATTATTTTTCAATTATAAAATTCATTTTAAGTTTTAGATGGATTTTGAACTGTTTAGGAGATAATTAAGCGTTTTTTAATAATTATCCATCATGAATTATTATATATATATATGAATAATAGAAAGATAGTATATATGTATCAATTGTACAAATGTCCAAGTGTATGGAATAGCAGTACTTGTTGCGAAAATAGGTAACTAAAGCTCAATAAAGAATGTCGTCCCTTCCTTTTCTGAGGTTGTAAAATCGACAACTCCTCCCAAATGTTGTTCACCCAGGATTTTCATGCTGTAGGTTCCGATTCCCCGCTGTGTCCCTTTTGTGGAAAAAGAGCGCATAAAAACCTGCATCTCAATCTCTCGTGGGATAAACTTAGGATTATGCACCTCAAATCTAACTTTCTTTCCATCCTTTACTGAGGTAAGTGAAACTGTTTCCCCGTCAGCACTTGCCTCGAGGGCATTCTTAACCATATTGTTTAAGACCCTTCTCAACAGGATCGGATCGCTCTCGAGACTTAAAGCCTCTGAGTTATTGCTGATAACAATATGCTTTCCCTTTGCAACCTCCAGGAATGCTAAATCTGCAGCAATATGTTGAATAAATGCAAGACTCTCGATAGGTTTGGAATTGACGATTAATTCGTGATTTTCAGCTTGTGCAAGCAATCTTTGTGTGCCGATTTCGTCGATGATTTGCTGACATAAGGATGCACCCATCTGAATAAAGTCTCGCTGATCCTCTTTGTTAATCGAATCAAAGATCTCAAAAAAGCCTTGTAAACCTGATGTGACGTTCAAAATATCGTGAAAAAATATCTTTTCAATGATAGCCCTTCTCTTGCGATCTGTAATATCGATTAATGAGAATATGATATATTTTGAATTTTCATGTATAAAAGGTGTGGCTGTTACCTCAACATCCAAAAAACTCTCCGCCCCTTTAACAATTCTCCTTATCCGGCATTCGGAAGTCGTTTTGAAACCGGTCCTTTGACATTGAAGCATTGAATTCACAGCTCCGCAATAGCGACAATGCTCAGAGGTTCCGCATCCACCTTGCTCTTCAAATGAAAAGCGGCAATTGATTGCTTCGCCGAAACGTTTGCCTAGAATCTGCTCAACATCTTCAACTTCAAGAGTTTTCAATAATACATCGTTGGAATATACGATTTGCCTGTTCTCATTTAGAATACAGAAAATAAATGAAAGGGAACAAAATATGTCATTGAGGTAAGTAATCTTTTCTAAGCTTAATTGACTTTGCAATACCTCGAAAAAGGCACTTCTTTCAGCTGGAGCAAATTTTGTTTCCATGGCATATTATTTAGTCCGAAATATAATATTTTTTGTTTATTTAAAATAATTGGACCTTTAATATTGTGGTCATTAATCCGTTTTTCTTCTATTCAAAGTTTAGATAGAATTATTAACAATCTATTTCCATTCCCTGTAGCAATTTAATTTGGACTTTTCGGATTGGAAAATCTCCTATAAAAAATAGGCGCCACAACGTGAGGTTGCAGCGCCATGAATAGTATGACTTTTTACCTTAAACTGTATAAGTTGTTGAGGCTGTATCGCCGCCGCGTCCGGTCCAGTTTGTATGGAAAAACTGACCGCGTGGTTTGTCCACTCGTTCGTAGGTATGAGCGCCGAAATAATCCCGTTGTGCCTGAAGCAGATTGGCTGGTAACCGTTCGCTGCGGAAACCATCAAAATAGGTGAGGGCAGTAGCCAGGCAAGGTGCAGGTACACCATTGGTTACTGCTGCAGCAACTACACGGCGCCATCCGGACTGAGCTTTTTCAATGGTATCTTTAAAATATTCATCAAGAAGTAAATGTTCAAGCTTTGGATTATTGTTGAAAGCCTCCTTGATTTTACCTAAAAATACCGAGCGAATTATGCATCCGCCGCGCCACATCAGGGCAATACCACCATTGTTAAGAATCCATTTGTACTCTTTTGCCGCTTCACCCATTAAATCGTAACCTTGTGCATAGGAGATGATTTTTGCACCAAGCAACGCATCTTTGAGGTCGCTGAGAAACTGAACCTTGTCACCTTTAAATAATTTATCCGGACCGTTGAGGAATTTGGAAGCTTTTACACGAAGCTCCTTTTGAGCAGAAAGACAGCGTGCAAAGACAGATTCTCCGATTAATGTCAGAGGTATTCCCAAATCCAGGGCTGACACGCCGGTCCATTTTCCGGTCCCTTTTTGACCTGCAGTATCAAGAATTTTTTCAACCAGAGCCTCGCCATTTTCATCACGGAACCCCAGAATATCGCGGGTTATTTCAACCAGATAGCTGTCCAAATCCCCTTTGTTCCATTCGGCAAATGTGTCGTGCATCTCGTCTGCGGTCATTCCAAGCAGCTCTTTCATTAACTGATATGCTTCGCAGATAATCTGCATATCGCCGTATTCGATACCATTATGGACCATTTTAACAAAGTGGCCTGCACCGTTTTCGCCAACCCAATCGCAGCAAGGTTCACCATTTACCTTGGCAGCAACTGCCTGAAAAATTGTTTTTACAGCGGGCCATGCTGCAGGTGATCCCCCCGGCATCATCGAAGGACCAAGTAAGGCGCCCTCTTCCCCACCAGAAACACCAGTACCTATAAATAATAGACCTTTGCTTTCAACATAGTTTGTGCGGCGGATCGTATCTGGAAAATGGGAGTTCCCACCATCGATAATGATATCTCCGGGTTCCAGATGAGGGATAATCTGCTCAATAAAATCATCAACCGGTGTACCTGCCTTCACCAGCATCATCACCTTTCGAGGACGTTCAAGGTTTGCACAAAGATCTGCTATCGAATGGCAACCGATGAAATTTTTGCCTGCACCACGTCCGGTCGCAAATTTGTCTACTTTGTCAATTGTACGGTTATAGACTGCAACCGTAAATCCTTTGCTCTCCATATTAAGAACAAGATTTTCACCCATCACTGCAAGGCCTATCAGGCCAATATCTGCTTTTTTCATTTGTGATTTTGTTGTTTTTTATGTTTTAAATGTTGAAATTTCTATTTATTTCTATTCTCTCAAAGTTTAAATCCAAGTTGATTCAGTTTATGTATTGCTTTGATATTACTGATTTTGCAAAAGACTTTAAATGCTGGAAATTCACGCCTGACAGGATAGTCTCCCCGCTGCTTTTCAAAGGTCTCAACAGATTCTCTTAACCGGAGGTCATCTTTCCAGATATCATAAGTAGATAAAATTGCCTCAGTAAGAATTTGTTGCGTTGATTTACCTGTACCATCGATATAGATATCAATAGATGGCGGGAATTCTACATTGGAACATTTCCAGTTGTTAATGCCTAAATTAAAAAACTTGCTCAAGGCTCTGATGCTCATGTTTGTCCCATTGGCTTTTCCATCTCTGGAATAACCTGCAATATGTGGTGTTGCCAGATCTACAAGATTAAGGAGCTCCCGATCAAGTAAGGGCTCGTTTTCCCAACAGTCAATAACGGCTCCTGACACCGCGCCGGATTTGAGGGCCGTTTTCAACGCTTCCGTATTGGTTACCTCACCCCGACAGGAGTTAATAATAATTGGATTTTTTTTAGCAGCCTTAAAAAACGCTTCGTCGGCCAGATGGAAAGTCTTATCGGTTCCATCCATATATAAGGGGACGTGTAATGTTATGATATCGGCTTTTTCAAGAAGTTCATCTAATTCTACAAACGCTTTTTTCCCCTCAGCCCTGGCACGGGGAGGATCGTTAAGCAGGACCTTCATTCCTAATATTTCACATAGACGTGCGACCTTGGCTCCAACATTTCCAACCCCGATAATACCGATGGTTTTATCTTTGAGCTGAAAACCTTTTTTATCGGCTAAAACCACGAGTGCTGATGCAATATATTGTACAACTGATTTTGAATTGCAACCGGGAGCATTAGTCCATGTAATTCCTGATTGGTCGCAGTATTCAGTGTCAATATGATCAAATCCAATTGTGGCAGTTGCAATAAATTTCACACTTGATCCGGATAGAAGCTGTGCATTACAGTTCGTGCGTGTCCGGGTAATAAGCGCATCAGCATCCTTTACAATCTCCGGCGTAGTCCGATCTCCCGAAAGATAAACTACTTCTGCAAAAGGCTCGAGTGCACCTTTGATATATGGGATCTTATCATCAATAATGATCTTCATTACAGTCTTTTACTATGTTTTTTATTCCTTATGATAATAGTTTTTAACCATTTCATCCATTACCAGATTCGTTCGTGCCCCTGTTACACCGGTGGACGGAGATTCACCCTGACCACGTAATGCAGATACGATTTTCGCCATTAGGTAACTTTGGACATGTTTGGGTCTTTCAAAAGGATATTCTTGACGGCCTGAACGGTTTTCGAGAACCACCGGAACTGATTTAAATGTTGAAAAGATTATCCGGCCCTGGTCTCCAATAATTTCAACTTCATCAAGGTTGTTTTTATCTGAAGTTGCAAAACACCAGGTACCGGTTCCTGCTATGCCTGAATCATGGATCCAGTTTGCCATCACGAGATCTTCAGCGGCATAGAGGTTTGCCTGGTTTAAGGCCGTTGCTTTTATTTTTTCAATTGACCCGAAGATAAAATCAAGAAAATCGAGTGTATGTGACGCCAGATCAAACAGCAAACCTCCGCCTGAAATTTCAGGTCGATATCGCCATGGCGCCACCTGGCTATCTGAATCGTTTTCCGGGGGGCTGTAGAACCGTACATTCACGAGCCTGATCGATCCGACAGATCCGGAATCAACTAATTCTTTTACTTTCAGGAAGGCCGGCAGCGTTCTTCTGTAATATGCAGAATATAAAGGAACTCCGGTTTCATTTGAAACCCGGATCATCTTCTCACATTCGGCAAAAGTTCTGGCCATCGGTTTTTCAACGTAAACTGCTTTTCCTGCCCGCATCGCTTTGACCGCGTATTCAAGATGGGCATCGGGCGGTGTGGCTATATAAACTGCATTGACTTCCGGATCATTAATTAACTCATCAGCATCGTTGTACCATCTGGGAACATTATGCCGTTTGGCGTAATCTTCTGCAAGGGCTCCGTTTCGCCGCATTACTGCTACCAATGTTGAGTGTGGTGTCAGTTGAAGTGGTGGACCACTCTTTACCTCAGTCACATCACCACAGCCGATTATCCCCCACTTTACCTCATCTAAAATCATTCTTTTTTAACCTTTAAATCGTTCACGAACTGCCCAAAGTCCCAGGGCAGGATTGGATATGTAATAAAATTCTTCACCTTCGGTGGTGGTATTCCACCCATCTTTTAGTTTGGAAGGATCGTAAATACTTGTCATTTCTTCAAGATTGCCATATTTAAAACCGACACTTTCGATTTCCTCCTTAGTCAGATTCTCCTTTTCATTACCCGGACAGTAGGTTACCGAAAAACGCCCTTCCGAGGAGCCATGAATCAGGTGCGCTGCGGCGCTTAAATTATTTTTCAGATCATCATTTTCCCTTACAGCTTTTAAGGTTTCCGGTGTTCCGAAATAGCCATATTTCCGGATTAACCGGTCGATTTCAGGATCTTCGCCAAATTCTTTTAAGGCGGGTGCCAGTACAATGAGTTCTCCACCATCTGCAATGGCCATTCTGGTCCGATAGATTGACTTATTTCCTAACCAGGTGGATTTAAATTCTGCAGGATTAAGGTGGACTACGACCTTTTTCATTGAACGATCTAACATATTAAAGTTAACCTCCAAGGAAAGGGCAGCCGCTGCTTTAAAAACTTCCTTGTCATCGCCAATAAATAATCCGCGCACTTTTAAAGATCCATCCGCATTATCCATTCCCACAACTGTGAGAATGTAAAGTATTGGTAAATGTTTTGCAAAGTGATGGCTTGCATAATTAAATATCCTTCGAACGGGTGTTTGGGTTCTGCCCATCATTTTTTCCATTCCAAAGGCTGCACCAATAAAATGGCTTTTATTAATCCCCTCCGCGCCGCCGGTCCCGACAAAAATATTTTTGTTGTGATTGGCCATTCCAACCACTTCGTGTGGAACGACCTGCCCAATTGAAAGAATCAGATCAAAGCCGCCCTCGACGAGTAATTTATTGACCTGAGCAGGCCATGCAAAGTCTACGGCATCACCTGAAACTTCGCGGATATATTCAGCCGGAACCTCTCCGAGCGTTATTACATCATTGCGCCAGTCGTGATTGCGGAATAGTGAATGCGGGATATCACCAAACATTTCAGTAATCTGATTCGCTGTCATTGATGTATGTGTACCCAACGCAGGTAAAATATCTGTCAGTTTTTCCCCATAATAATCATATGCATAATGGGTTAATTCTCCTGCCCGCGATGGAAGTCTGGTAAAATCGGGGGGAATGGCCAAAATTTTCTTTTTCTTACCTAGAAGAGTAAAAGCGGTAAACAATCCCTCTTTTAAATCATTTGGCGAAAGATCTGCCGTTGCTGAACCTGTTTGGATATAGATCATCTCTTTGGATTTAAGCCTTTGTTTTTTTAGCGAAAAACCAGGCTGGTTAGTTTCTAAAGATAAATATTTAAGGCTTATCTTTTTTCTAACTTAGAATAAAGATTTGTTTTTAGCGTCTGACTCTTGCATTTCCTTTCCAGATACTCCAAACCATTTCTTCGTCAGCAGGTTGCGCATAATCCGTGAGGAAAGTTGTGGCAAGAGCTCCGGTGGCCCAGCCAAACTGAGGCCACTTCTCCGGGGCCCATTCCTTAAGTATTCCATAGAGTAATCCACCTACGAAGCCATCTCCGCCACCAATCCGGTCAAGAACAGCAATTTTCCGAGCCTCAATTATGTGCCAGTTTTCCCCTTCGAGCATTATCGCTCCCCATAAATGTTCGTTGGAGCTGATCACCTGACGCAGCGTTGTCGCAAAAACTGAAGCATGAGGATAGGTCTCCTTCACCCTGCCAATCATCCCTTTAAATCCATCGATTTCGGACTCTATCCCTTTTCCACCTGCCTCCGGACCTTCAATTCCAAGACAGAGTTGGAAATCTTCTTCATTGCCAATCAGGATGTCTGATAATGAAGCGATTTCGTTAAATAATGCACTTAGTTCGGCTTCCCTCCCTTTCCAAAATGAGGCACGGTAATTCAGGTCGAAGGAAATCCGGGTATTGTATTTTTTTGAGAAACGTGCAATTTGGAGGCAAAACTCACTTGTTTCCGGAGATAAGGCAGCAATTAATCCTGAAAGATGAACTATCTGGACACCCTCTTCTCCGAAAATGCGTTCCAGATCAAAATCTTTTACCGCCAGGGTTCTTCCTACCTCTCCTGCACGGTCATTCTGTACTCGCGGACCTCGGGCACCAACACCACTGTCTGCAATATTAAATTGATGACGATAACCCCAGGGATCGCCTTGAGGCACTTCGGGCCCTTCATAAGTCATATTCCGACTCCTTAGATTGCTTTTTATAAATTGAGCAATAGGACTATCTTTTACAAAAGTGGTGAGCACTTTAACGGGTAATCCAAGGTATGAAGCAATGGATGCAACATTTGTCTCTGCACTCGAAGCGTACATTTGGAATAAATCGCTGCAATGAACGGGTTGACCGTTAACAGGTGTAATGCGGACTCCCATACTTGTTGGGACGAGCAATGACCAGGCAAAATCTTTTTTTAATGAAAGGGCCATTTTGTATGTATTTTAAATTTAATAGTTAATATTTACAGAATGGTATTATACACCCCCATAAGCATTAAATCCTCCGTCAACGGGAATCACAATTCCTGTCACAAAAGAGGAAAGATCGGAAAGCAGGTATAAAACAGCCCCCTGCAGATCATCCGGGTCTCCGAATTTACCCATCGGGGTGTTGTTCACGATTTTTTTACCCCGTGCAGAATAATCCCCTGTCAGCTCATCAATTACAAGAAACCGGTTTTGGTTACAAATAAAAAACCCTGGTGCAACGGCATTCACCCTGATGCCTACTTTCGCAAAATGAACAGCCAGCCATTCAGTAAAGTTATTTACCGCCGCTTTGGCTGCAGAGTATGCCGGAATTTTTGTGAGGGGATGGTATGAATTCATCGAGGAGATATTCAGCACCACTCCGGCCCCTTTTTCAAGCATATCCTTCGTCAATATCATACTGGGGAGAACTGTTCCCTTGAAATTTAAGTCGAAAACCTGGTCGAACCCTTCCATCTGCAAGCCGTAAAACGTTTTGTCAAGGTCCGAAAGATCAGATTCCTGCATTTGCTCCACCTGGGTCGTGGCAAGGGGGGAGTTTCCTCCCGCACAATTAATTAAAAGGTCAATGGGGCCCAGTTGTGCATTTATCGCTTCTTTTGCCTTTATAAGTGATTCTTTATTAAGCACATCGGCTTTTACACCGATAATCACACAATTGAACTCTTGTGCCAGTTCTGCAGCAACGGATTTTGCCCGTTCTTCATTGCGGCCAAGGATGGCGACCTTGGTACCAACCGACGCCAGAGCTTTGATGATTGAGATCCCGATAATACCGGAACCACCGGTGACTACACAAACTTTTCCATTCAGGTCATCAAAGGAAAATTTCTTCATGATTTTATACTAATTTGATATTTTTTGAATACGTGTTAAATGTCAGATACCGATATAATACTTGAAATTTTCTTTTGTGATAATATCAATAGCCGTATAATTTGATTTGTTTACTTTCTCTTTTCTGACGAGCTGGTCAAAAAGGATATTTGTGGCTACAAACCCTTGTTTTTCGGGATTTTGATTAAGAAGGAAATCGATTTTGTCATGCTGAAGCAGATCGATATTTTTAGGGATTAAATCGTAGCCAATAATTTTGGGTCGGACCTCATAAGAGTCAAACAAGCGGGCGACAAGGTGTACCTTGGAGTTTGTGACAAATACTGCATCGATTACATCAACCTTGGCAATACTGGTATTCAGACTTGCGGTTCTGATAATATCATCAGCTGAGACCTCCATTTTTATAATCCGGTGGGACTTCTGACTCACAGATTCGAAATAGTTCAGAAATCCGGTTTCGCGTTGAAGCAGGTGATTGGCATTTTGAAGGTCCTTGGTAATATGAATCATCAGTATATTGCTTTTTGGGGCAATACCATAATCGATGAGTTTGGCTGCAAGAAATCCGCTTTGAACTGAATCCTGGACGATAAAGCTGATCGGATTGGCCTCAGAAAGGTTTGAATCAATAAAAACATAGGGAAGTGAACGTTCGTCCAGCAATTGTGTAAATTGAAGTGATTCACGTTTGCCCCATGGAGCCAATAGTATGCCATCGGGTGTTGAAGCTAGTAGCTTATCCGCTTCACGGGTAAATGATGCCGGATCCTCCATCTTGAAATGGTAAGCTTGCAATCTGATCCCATATTGATACATCTCTTCAACTGCTTTTTCAATCCCCTCCTGAGGTTTTGCCCAGAATGAATCTTTCCCGGAAGCCTTGGGAGTTAATGAAGCTATTGTAATTATTTTTTTTGACGCCAGTGAACTCGCAAGTATATTAGGCCTGTAATCTGAATCCTGTATAATCTTAAGAATTCGATCCCTGGTTTCAGTTGATACCTCACCTCGATTATGAAGGACCCTGTCAACGGTCCCTATCGATACACCAGCCTTCAATGCGATATCCAGAATTCTGATATTTTTTTTCACCCGCAGTATATTTTAGATTAAACATTGATAAAACTAAATTATCCTAATCTATAAATGTAATTATTATTTCTTCATCAGATGAAATTGTGTATAATTGTTTGCAAAACTAGCTTGATTTTTTCAATTATCGTGTACGGACACGGAAAAAATGTTTAAAAACATAAATGACCGGTTTTCCACCTTTTAATTTTGAGATTAGATTGAAACACTCTACTTTCGTGAACGGACACGGAATAATGCAAAAATGTATTGCAATTTAAGTAAGCAGTTATAGATTAGACCTAATTAGGAGATTAGTAAATATTAGAACGATGAAGATAGAAAAATACAGTTTGGGGATTGGTGACAGGTTTGGGCACCAGGGAGAAGCACAGTTGAAGGCGATAATAAGGGCAAATGCTGCAGGAGTGGCAATTGTTCCTGTATGGAATAAGTCGAATAGGGAGCATTCCTATATCCATTCAAAGCCTGAAGATACACGGATTGAAGCAGACGCTGCAGTCAAGGCATTATCTTTTGGCGGCAATTATTTTGTGGATGCAGATCATATTAATCTTTCAAATGTGCAGGGATTTATTACTGCATCAGACTTTTTCACACTCGATGTGGCAAGTAAGATTGGGACTGTTTCCAGTGAGGAAGAAATTTCAGCATTTATAATATCCTGCAAAAGATATTCCGGTATTTTGAACATTCCCGGAATCCACGAGCCATTTGAGGTATCCGATCTGTTGATTACCACTATTGCACATAAATTCCTGGCAGCTATTGGCGAGGCCGGGAGAATCTATGATTTTATTAAAGTTCAAAAAGGGGCAGAGAATTTCGTAACAGAGGTGTCGATGGATGAGGTAGAAGTCCCCCAAACTCCGGTAGAATTGTTTTTTATTTTAAAGATGATTGCGGATCAGGCCATTCCTGTGCAAACCATTGCCCCAAAGTTTACGGGTCGTTTTAATAAGGGGGTTAATTATGTTGGAGATGTAGCTCAATTCTCCCGCGAATTTGAGGAAGACGTGTTGGTGATTGATTATGCAGTGAAGGAGTTCGGGCTGCCTGTCAATTTAAAACTTAGTGTCCATTCCGGATCGGATAAATTTTCTATTTATCCGGAGATTTCCAGAATCATTAAGAAATACGACAAAGGAATTCACGTTAAAACTGCAGGAACCACATGGCTTGAGGAGGTTATCGGATTGGCACTTGCAGGAGGTGAGGGTCTCGGTCTCGCTAAGCATATTTATAAAGAGGCGCTAACTCGTCAGGATGAACTGTGTGCACCCTATGCAGATGTTATCGATATTAGACAGGAGGAACTTCCTGCAGCGACAGAAGTTGACAATTGGAGTAGTGAAAAATTCGCCAATACCCTGCGTCACATACCTGGTCATCCCGATTACAATCCAAGTTTCAGGCAGTTAATCCACGTCGGGTATAAGATTGCAGCAGAATGCGGGGAAACCTACACCGACTTACTTGAACTTCATCGTGAAATAATCGGAAATTGTGTCGGAGAAAATCTTTTTGACAGACATCTTAAAAGGTTGTTTGGATTAGATTGATAGGCTATTAGGCTGTAGGCTTTTAGTGAAAGGATTTCCTAAATATCTGATTGTCTAATTACCAGATTCTTTTTTCACAATTAATTTATCGTGAATCATTGAACTTTAAAATACCCTTATATTAGAATGATTATGAAACCATTTATGGATCAGGATTTCCTGCTAAACACTGAAACTGCAAGAGTCTTGTATCATCAGTTTGCCGCCCCGATGCCAATCTTTGATTATCATTGTCATATTTCCCCGCAGGAGATCGCAGAAGATCGTCGGTTTAATAATCTTACCGAGATCTGGCTGCATGGCGATCATTATAAATGGAGGGCAATGCGTACCAATGGTATAGCAGAACGCTTTTGTACCGGCGAGGCTAGTGACTGGGAGAAATTTGAGAAATGGGCAGAGACTGCACCTTACACAATGCGAAATCCGCTTTATCACTGGACACATTTGGAATTACGTAACCCATTTGGAATTAATTCGTTATTGAGTCCAACCACTGCACGTCCGATCTGGGATCGTTGTAATGAATTGTTGCATCAGGATGATTTTTCGTGCCGAGGGATTATCCGGAAGGCGAACGTCAGGGTAATTTGCACAACTGATGATCCCGTTGACTCTTTGGAATTCCACAGAACCATTAAAGAGAGTGGATTCGAAGTTAAAGTTATTCCAGCCTGGCGACCAGATAAGGCGATGGCAATCGAGGATCCCGCTATTTTTAACGGATATCTAAATCAACTGGAAGTGGCTTCAGGGGTTTCTATAAGCTCTTTTGACCATTTTATGGAGGCTCTTGAAAAACGACACCTTTTCTTTCATGAAAATGGCTGCCGCTTATCCGATCATGGTCTTGAGACAATTTATGCTGCCGATTATACCGATGAGCAAATCAAGAGGATTTTCGAATCACTCCGAAATGGTGTTGTCCCTTCCCCTGAAGATATATTGAAATTTAAATCGGCAATGCTTTATGTATTTGCGGTTATGGATCATTCGCGCAACTGGACTCAACAATATCACCTTGGTGCAATGCGAAATAATAACAGCCGGTTATTTGAAAGTGTCGGAGCAGATAAAGGTTTCGATTCAATTGGAGATTATCCGGTTGCAACAGCGCTTTCAAAATTTCTGAATCGATTGGAATATAACCAGAAACTTACACGCACTATCCTTTATAATTTAAATCCGGGTGACAACGAAGTCTTGGCAACCATGGTAGGTAATTTTCAGGATGGGGTGACACCCGGGAAGATCCAGTGGGGCTCCGGTTGGTGGTTTTTGGATCAGAAAGATGGAATGATTAATCAATTGAATACCCTTTCTAATCTGGGGTTGCTTAGTCGTTTCGTAGGAATGCTTACCGATTCAAGAAGTTTTCTCTCCTATTCACGTCATGAGTATTTCCGTCGTATCCTTTGCAACCTGATCGGAAATGATGTGGAAAACGGGGAGATTCCTAGTGATATTCAATTCCTTGGAAAGATGGTTCAGGATATTTCATACAATAATGCAAATAATTACTTTGCTTTTTAAAATAACCCTCAATTAATGAACCAGATTAACCAGACAATCGGAAAATACAGATGGACCATTTGCGCCCTTGTATTTTTTGCCACGACCGTAAACTACCTTGACCGGCAGGTTTTGAGTCTTTTAAAGGACCGCCTCGAAGTCCAATTTAACTGGAGCGATTCGGATTATGCCAATATTGTTTCTGTTTTTCAGTTTGTATATGCTATTTCAATGCTTTTTGCCGGGAGACTGATCGACTGGCTGGGAACAAAACTTGGATATGCTTTATCGTTGGTTGTTTGGTCTGTGGGTGCAATGGTCCATGCACTTGCCCGAGGCACGGGTGGATTTATGATTGCCAGGGGTGTCTTGGGTTTTGGTGAATCGGGAAACTTTCCTGCAGCGATAAAAACGGTGGCCGAATGGTTTCCTAAAAAGGAGCGGGCCTTAGCGACAGGGATTTTTAATTCAGGGACCAATGTAGGTGCGATTCTAGCACCGATGACAGTACCCTGGATTGCCGACCACCTAGGATGGGAAGCTGCATTTCTCATTATTGGCGGAATAGGATTTGTCTGGCTGATCTTCTGGTTCTGGCTTTATGAAATACCGATGCGCAGCAAAAGGGTAAGTTCTCCGGAACTTAGTTATATTAACTCGGATACTGCTGCCGAAGAGGCATTAAATGGTCCCGCCAATGACACAAAGATATCATGGTTTGAGTTGTTAAAGTTCAGGCAGACCTGGGCCTTTAGTTTTGGCAAATTTATGACTGACGGGGTGTGGTGGTTTTTCTTATTCTGGTTACCTGCCTACCTGAAAGCTCAATACGGGATGACCGGTATGGACGTCGCTTTTCCGCTTGCTGTACTCTATATGTTGTCCTCCATTGGAAGTATTGGTGGGGGATGGTTCCCAATGTATTTTATCAATAAAGGTTATGAACCCTATGAGGGACGGATGAAGGCAATGCTCACCATTGCGCTGTTCCCGCTTGTTGTTTTGACAGCTCAATATTTTGGCACCATCAGCTACTGGTGGCCGGTACTGATCATTGGCATCGGAACGGCCGCACATCAGGCATGGTCAGCCAATATTTTCACTACAGTATCGGATATGTTTCCCAAGAAAGCGGTGGGTAGTGTTACCGGTATTGGCGGTATGGCCGGAGGAATTGGTGGTATTGTGGTTAATAAATCTGCCGGATGGCTTTTTGACGGCTTCCGTCATGCCGGTATTGCAAAGGGATGGGTAGAGGCAAAAGCTGCTCATCTGGGAGATTTTGCAGATTCGATCCGCGCAATGAAACTGGTTAATAAACACGGGGATATCATCAACCTGGATAAGGTTGAATTAGGTGGACTTCCGTCAGAGGTGGCAAAGCAGGTTCAGAGTATTGATCCGGTCTCCTTTAATTTGCTGAAATCTATTCAGTATCCTATTGTTCAGCATAATATGACCACCGCCTATACAATGGTTTTTGCATTTTGTGCCCTGGCCTATCTGATTGCCTGGTTTGTGATGCATTCGCTGGTGCCGAAATTTAAGAGGGTAGAGCTTTAGTTTTTGAATTTTGAAAGTGACCGGGTGACTTTAAACTTGAAGGTGACCGGGTGACTTTTAATGTATGGACACTGTCACCCGATCACTCTATTGCCTGGCATTGATTGAGGTGGAAATTGCCTGATGTCTTATCGGTGATGCTGTTTTTATCTTAATTGTTCTAAAAGTGATCTTTTTCTTAGATTTTTGGAGGAGTGATGTATCGTTAATAAATAAACCTCATCATTTCTGATCTGAAAAATAATCCTGTAATTACCAAGAATTCTTTCCCTGATATTGTTAAGATAGCCTGCTTCCGGTACTTTTCTGGCTGTCATTGGATTAAGCTTTATTCTTTTTGCTCCAAATTCTTTTAGCCATTAAAGAGGCATATTGCTCGGAATCCTTTGCAATAAATTCTATAATATCGTGATAGTCTTCGTAGGCTTTATAGGACCAAATTACTTGAGCCATTTTTCCATCTTTTCTGCCACCTCATTTTCCGAATATGCTCTGCCATATTTAATATCTTCTAAACCTTGTTCAATTTTGCTGAGCAACACAAATTCCTCAATTATATCATCAATACTAAAGTTTTCGGGCAGATTCTCAATTAGCTGTATAAGCTTATCTTTAGTTATCATTTTTCATTTTTTTGTAAAGGTAAAAAAAATGTAAATTGGACATTGGTGGTTTAATGAAGAATCTTTAATCTTTAACCTGATATCAATGATTAATTATCCAATTTTAATTTGCTTTATTTAATAATGCAGGTGTTGGCTCAGGTATTGTTGGCGCCGGACTATCACTTAGCAGGAATAGGTTGTAGTGGATGGCGTCGTTCTGGAACAGTAATTTGGCACATTGGCATACCAGCGCCATTTTTGACCAGACAAGGTTAAGCGCAGTGATTCGTTTATTTGCATCGAGGGTACGCCCTTTTTTCGCTTTTTGCTGTATAATCTGCTGGTTAATAATGCTTTCAGCCATGGTTAATAACGATTCGATCTCCGCTTCTTTCATCCCCTGGGCCATTAGTGCCTGTTTATTTTCAGCGAGAGTGGCCTGGGTATAGGCTGTTTTAAGTAAGACAGGTAATTTTAGTTGATTAGTCCGGGCAGAATCGTACTGTGAATGTCCCATAATCCGGAGCATGGCTACATTCCCAGGGAAAGCGAGCTGGGTATAAAGGATAAGTGTCTGATAAAGATTTCGCCCATTTTCCATAAGGTTCATCAGCGCTTCTGTTTCGCCTGATTGGTTTGAAACCGACACATAATCGGGAGGAATGCTCCGGGCAGTCGCCGTTACTGTTGCCCAATCACCGGCAAACGGATCGGCAAATTGGGGAAAGCGTTCAATAAACAGGTTTTTGTTCTCAAGAAAAGAAGCCAGTTTAAGGTCTGACTGCTGCAACACCTCCTCATCCGTTCTGTGGAAGATGCGCAATACCTCTTCGGGATGTCTCATGTTCATTAAATTTAAGTAAGTAAAATGCGTTGAATATTATGCAGTTACGGAATTATATAAGTAAATATACAGAAAATAAATGAATAATGTATTTTCTTTTTCATGAAATATCAGGGTATTCCTCCCATAGAAAATGGTTTGTCCCATTGAAGGCTAGTTCCGCCATTTCAAAGATTTAGGCTGCTGTATAGAAACATTTGGTCGCTATTTCGGTGATCATTTCAGCAATTATAACGGATCGTTTTGCTGTTACGAAGAAACATTCCGGCATATTGAGGCGGTTTTCCGTCGCATTGAAGCAATCTTCCGCCGCATCGAAGATATTTCCGACCTCCGGAGATTGCTTCGAAATGGGGGAGGAGTTATACTAAACAGTGAAGTTCATCGTTCATTGTGAATACCTTTCCAATAATTCACCTTCTTCAAATATATTTTTGAAATGCTCAATAAGGTTGCCTTCGCTTTCTGGAATATTTAACCTATTAATCTTTGCAATAACCAAACAGTATCATCTTCAAGACGAACCTCAAAATTAGTGGTTCAATCTTCGGTTTGATACAGGATGATTTCTGCATGACCTCTTTGTTCGTTCATAGTTTACTTTCGGTTATTTCTTCAATTTCATACTTTTCGTTAAAAACATCTGGTTTAATTGCAATATTACTTGTAGTACCAGAATCATGAACACTCGGATAAATATTAGCTTCAACTTTCCCTCCATATATTTCATGGAAAATTTTGTCAGCCAAATGTGCACTGAAAATGTAATTTATATCTTTACCTCTTTCAACATACTTACCAAAATGCTTAACTGTTAAGCAATAATGCTGAAAAAACATAACTTGCCAGTCTTTTGGCTCTTGCAATAAAGCCTTTTCAAATACTTCTAGAAGTTGGTAATCCTTACATTTTGCATAATCAATGATTGGTGATACAAATAATGGGGTATCCTCATTTTTCAATTTCCATCTGGAAATAGTAACCAAATCACCAACATCTGGATTGGTTTCCTTTATCAATGTTGGTAAAATAAATGATGCATATAGGACACTTTGATTTTTTAGATTTGCCCTTCCATACCTATTTAATTTTTTCACTATCTCGTCTGGTGGATTTTTTAAATCACCAAACTTAGTAATCGTTTCATTATTGTTTTTTGACAACTTTTTATTAATGGTCAATCTTTGTAATTCTGGAATTATTTTACAAAATGCAAAATACAAAGGCTTAAAGTGTTTTAGCTCAGTAATTATTCGATTTTCTTCAATAGACGAATTAGTAAGGTCTACCTTGTCAATATCCTCAAGGTATCTTAAAAATACCGCATCAAGTTTAAATTTCATACAGGCTAAGGTTTATAAGCTCTTGGAATAAATTTAATTATAGGTAGCTATCAATTTTACCAAAAATTGGAAAGTCAGTCTTGTAAATTACTTTTTTTCTTATTTCTGCAGTAATAAGAAAGTCAGAAACTCTTTTGGCAATTTCTTTATCGCTGTCTGTGGTCGGTAAGCCAAGTATCCGGAACGGATTATTTAGTATTGCATCCATTTTGGATTAGACTTTAAATATTAGCCTACTAAGCTGAATGCTAATTGCCTGATTTTCTCGGAATACGCCGGGGATGCTCTCCTGGAGAGTTGACTTTGGGGTGCTGGATTTACAATGGTGCCGGTCGGTTTTCATCGGTTATATTTAAGGATTGAGGTACAACAAACCTACTAAACATATTTATGGAAACAAAATTAAAACAGGGAATAAAAAAAGTTATTTTATTGATTATCAAAAACTTTGTAATATCTAAAAGTGACCAGATGACTTTGTTCAGGAATTGAAAGTCACCCGGTCGCTGACCGAAGATTTTAATTATTTCAAAAGTAAAGCCCTGAATTGTTCCTACAAAAACAAGTCAGGGCTTCACTCTTAAACCGGCGAAACGATTTCTTAAAACAGTTTTCCGATCTCTTTTTTAAGCTCATTCATCGCGATCAAGATAACCTGGTTCTCTTCGTCGATATAATTTTCGATAATTTTTTTACTCAGCAGCAGGGCAGGGGCTTCATGACCGATCTCCTCTGCCGATTTGTTGATAATACTTATCAGGTTCTCCCTCGCTCCACGGATGGTTTCCCAAAGGATCGGAGAAACGTAAATTTGCTGGGAGAGGTTATGCTCAAATTCCTGCCGGACAGCTGCCAGTAACTGATGATGAAAATCGGAGGAGGTCAGATCATGCGGCGGGACTCTGATCAGAAGCGACTGCGGAGAGATCCTTTCCAATAATAATGCCAGCCGCTCATAAGCCTGAAGCCTGATAGGGGTAACCTTCTTACTGTTATTCATCCGGAACTCAAACTCCCTTTGTTTCTGTCCGTTTTCAAGCATATCCCTGATTAGAAAATAAGCGGTTAAAAAAACGATTAAGGCAGGGAGCGTTATCTTTAAAATCTCCCAAACGGAACTCATTTCATTTGTCATATAGTTGATTATAAATGATAGCTGTTATTTCATTTTATTTCTATCAGTCGCAATTTATTTCTATTTATTTTTCGTCCTTCTGATGTGTCTGAATTTCTGTTTTATTGATCTTTCCCGACAATGCGGAAACCTGAGTGAAAAGGAAAAAGATCAGGACAAAATAGATTAAAGTAAGTATTGCCAGTGTTGAATAACGCCTGGATTTATAGTGAAAAAGTAGCAGTGAGGAAACAGCTAATATTCCGCCTGCAGCACACTGCCACCCCGTAGAGGTAATTAACCCTCCGGCAACCTCCTGAACGCTGGATTCACCCAAAGCTGAAATACCACCAAAAAGGTTGAAATAGAGCGAAGTCAAACCGGCGAGTATTAAAGTTATCCACCCAATAAACGTCCACAATTCCCGTTTATCCACATATCCAATCGTAAGTAAAACCACACCGGCAAATATTCCCCACTGCGGGAGTACCGTTGGTAAATATAACTGTGCATTTGTCATTTTTATCACTTTTATAAAAATGCAAAATAAGGATTTTGCAGTTAACAATTTAATAAAATAGCCATAAACTTTTATATTCTTATTTTTGAGGATTAAATAAAGCATAAATATGGAGAATGAATTAACACCAAATCCGCTTGCAAAGGGATTGATTTTCGATATCGACGGAACAATTTGTGATACAATGCCTGTTCATTTTATCGCATGGAGAGAGACAGCAGCCGAACAAGGGATAGATTTTACTCCTGAGCTTTTCGTTGAAGTAACTGGTATACCAGCCTTTCAAACAAGTCAATACCTTAAGGCTAAATTTAATCTTGACTTTGATGAACTGGCATTTACCTTGCTGAAGGAGAAGCGTTACGAGCAAAATATGCATAAAGCTAAGCCTATTGAACCTGTTGTTAAAATTATCAGGGAGTTCAAAGGTAAACTTCCAATGGCATGCGGAACGGGCGGCTCACAATACCTGGCGTGGAAAACCCTCGAAATCGCCGGTGTAAAAGATTGTTTTGAACATGTTGTGGCTGCCGAGGATGTGGTGAATCATAAGCCTTTTCCGGATACCTTCCTAAAGGCTGCGGAACTTATTGGTGTTCAACCTTCGGATTGTGAGGTTTATGAAGACGGTCAACTTGGACTCGATGCCGCCGAACGTGCCGGGATGATGTGGGTTGATGTGACGGAATATTATGATGTCACTATTGGAAAAGAAATAGAATAATAGTTAATGCGATAATGGATAATTCGATAATGGTTAATTCGATAATGGTTAATGCTTAATCTGTATTTACAACTATTAACCATTAATCATTCACCATTAAATAATTAATATTGTCTTCAATTATGGATTTTAAAATTGTTTCGGATTACCAGCCAACAGGAGACCAGCCGGAGGCCATATTACAGCTTGTTGACGGCGTACAGACCGGTATTCCCTATCAGACTTTGCTGGGGGTTACCGGTTCGGGGAAAACCTTTACAATGGCTAATGTTATCGAGCAGGTTCAAAAACCGACCTTGATTTTGAGTCACAATAAGACCCTGGCTGCTCAGCTTTACGGTGAAATGAAACAGTTTTTTCCCGAAAATGCAGTAGAGTACTTTGTTTCCTATTACGATTATTATCAGCCGGAGGCTTATTTGCCCGTTACTGATACCTTCATAGAGAAAGATTTATCGATCAATAAGGAGATTGAAAAACTCCGGCTAAGCACTACCTCTGCACTATTGTCGGGTAGAAGGGATGTTGTTGTTGTTTCATCAGTTTCGTGTTTATATGGAATTGGAAATCCGCAGGATTTTCATGCGAATGTCTTATCTGTAAAAGTAGGAGAGATTTTTAGTCGCAATGTTTTTCTCCATAAACTTGTGGATGCGATGTATTCACGTAGCGAGGTCCTGTTTCAACGTGGAAATTTCAGGGTTAAAGGTGATACAGTCGATATATTTCCTGCCTATGCCGATGATGCGATACGAATTGTGTTTTATGGTGATGAAATTGAGGAGATCGCCCTCTTCAATGCAGAGAATGGTTATGCCATTAAGAGCATGGATAACTGTGTGATCTATCCGGCCACCATATTTGTGACCACAAAGGATAGTATACAGCTGGCAATTAAAAAGATACAGAATGATCTGGTGGAACATGTCGATTTTTTCAAGCGATCAGGAAAACATGTGGAGGCAAAACGGATCGAAGACCGGGTAACTTATGATCTTGAGATGATCCGTGAATTGGGATATTGCCCGGGCATTGAGAACTATTCCCGCTATTTTGACAACCGCGCTCCCGGATCGAGACCATTCTGCCTGCTCGATTATTTCCCGGACGATTACCTTATGGTGATTGATGAGAGTCATGTGACAATGCCTCAGATTCATGCGATGTATGGCGGTGACCGGTCGCGGAAGGTCACCCTCGTCGATTATGGTTTCCGGCTACCTGCTGCCATTGATAACCGGCCTCTGAAATTTGAGGAGTTTGAGGATGTTGCCAAACAAATTGTTTTTGTAAGTGCAACTCCGGCAGACTACGAACTTCAGAAAAGTGAGGGTGTTGTTGTTGAACAAATCATACGGCCGACAGGGCTTCTGGATCCCCAGATTGAAATCAGGCCAAGGATTAATCAGATTGATGATTTGATGGAGGAGATTCATATTCGGTCAGAGAAGAATGAACGGGTACTGGTTACCACACTTACGAAAAGGATGGCTGAAGAGCTTCAGAAATATTTTGACCGGATGAATATCCGTTGCCGGTATATTCATTCGGATGTCGATACCATGGAAAGGGTTGAGATTATGGAGCAATTACGTAAAGGGGTATTTGATGTGCTGATCGGGATCAATCTTTTGCGCGAAGGGCTCGATTTGCCGGAGGTTTCGTTGGTCGCCATCCTGGATGCCGATAAGGAGGGATTCCTTCGCTCTGAGCGCTCATTAACGCAAACTGCCGGGCGTGCTGCCCGGAATTTAAATGGGCGTGTGATCATGTATGCCGATAAGATCACCGATTCGATGCAGCGAACCATTGATTCTGCGAATTACCGCAGGATAAAGCAGCATGATTATAACATTGCCAATGGTATTTCTCCGACTCAGATTATTAAGCCAACCCGTGAAATCATCGGTTTGGAATATCGTCCTGACAAATCGGCCATGGGCAGGGCTTATATCCCGCCTGAGCGGAGTGATGTGGCGGCTGATCCGGTAGTGAAATACATGACCACCGATGCCCTGGAAAAAACAATTCAAATGACTCAGAAAGAGATGGCAAAAGCGGCCAAGGAGCTTGATTTTATTGAGGCTGCCCGTTTGCGTGATGAGATGTACCGGCTTAAGGAATTACTTAAACAAAGACAGGATGGATAATCGGATAGGTAAGGTTGCCACGGCAATGATTGAAAAGAATGCAGGAGACCTCAGGCGTATTGAGCATTCGCTTAAAGTTTATGGTTATGCCAGAAACCTTGGCCTCAATGAAGCATTAACTTCCGAACAACAGGAAATTCTGGAGTTAACGGCCCTGCTTCATGATATTGGTATCCATCGGGCGGAAATGATGTATGGAAAATGTTCCAGTCAGGACCAGGAAAACGAAGGTCCACCCATTGCCAGGATCATTCTAAATGGGCTGAATTTCAGTAAGGCTATAGTTGATCGTGTTTGCTTTATTATCAGTAAGCATCATACCTTTAATGCAGTAGATGGTCTGGATTTTCAATTGTTGGTTGAGGCTGATTTTTTGGTAAATTCATCAGAGGATCAAATGACGGAAAATCAAATTGCCCATTTTGCAAAGAATATATTCAGAACAGAATCAGGGTTGCAATACCTTCGGATTCTCTATCCCAATATTGGTCTGTAACTACCCACGAATGAATACAGATAAAAATGAGTAAAGACGCACCTCGGTACGTCTCTACAAAAAAATAAAATATTTTTAATGAATTTTATCCCAAATATGTCTTCAGTAATTTACTTCTTGAGGTATGCCTTAAACGTCTGATTGCTTTTTCCTTTATTTGACGTACCCGTTCACGGGTTAAGCCAAACCGTTCGCCGATCTCTTCGAGGGTCATCTCCTGGCAGGCAATGCCGAAAACATCCGGATGATATCTGCTTCGCGCTCTGTTAAGGTCGTCAATGAACGATCGATCTCTCTGGATAACGATTCGTCGATCAATACTCTGTCAGCACTCGGGGAATCATTATTGATAAGGACATCCAATAAACTATTGTCTTCGCCATCCACAAAAGGTGCATCAACAGACACATGTCTTCCTGAAACACGCAATGTATCAGCTACTTTATCTGCAGGTAATTCAAGTTGTTCTGCAAGTTCTTCAGGCGATGGTCTTCTTTCGTGTTCCTGTTCGAATTTGGAGTAAGCCTTATTGATTTTATTCAAAGAACCCACCTGATTCAGCGGAAGTCGCACGATACGCGATTGTTCTGCCAAGGCCTGCAAAATAGACTGACGAATCCACCATACGGCGTAGGAGATGAATTTAAAACCACGGGTTTCATCAAATTTTTCAGCTGCTTTGATTAGTCCGAGATTCCCCTCATTGATTAAATCTGGCAAGCTAAGGCCTTGATTTTGATATTGTTTTGCAACGGAAACTACAAACCGGAGGTTCGCCCTGGTCAATTTCTCAAGTGCTGCCTGATCCCCTTTTTTTATACGTTGGGCTAATTCTACTTCTTCTTCAACTGTAATTAGCTCTTCTTTGCCGATTTCCTGAAGGTATTTATCAAGCGAGGCACTCTCGCGATTGGTAATGGATTTTGTAATCTTTAATTGTCTCATGCTCTCCGATTAAAAGTTTGCAAAGTTACAAACATTTGTGGTTTTGTACAATACCAAAATGGTGGTATTTCTTTATGTTGCTGAAATTTATTCTTCCAGCTTAAAAACGTAGTATGCCCATTCGCCTCCAGGGTAGACTCCTTCAACTAAAACTGGCTTTTTATTGGTGGATTGCGAAAGTACTCTTTTTATATCTTCAACACTTGAAATAGCCATTTTGTTTATGTCTGTAATAATAAATCCTATTTTTACACCTGCTTCCTTTAACTTTCCTTTATTAAGATTCAATACCTGCATCCCTTCATTGATTTTAAGCCGCTCCTTGTCTTTTTCAGATATGGGACCAAATTCAGCACCTAATACAGCGAATGATTCTTTAACGATTGAAGTATCTCCCTTGGTATTACGTAGCACAACATTAAATTGTTTCAGAGTTCCATCTCTTTTGGCATTAATTGCAACTTTATCACCAGGCCGGTATTTTGCTATTTGTTCCTGTAGCTGAGAAACGGTATTCACTTGATTTCCATTCACTGAAACAATTACATCACCTGCCTTAAGTCCGGCCTGACGGGCGGCTCCATCTTCCGAAGTTTTGCCAATATACACCCCTTCTATTTTCCCCAAATGTTCTTCTTTGGCCAAAGCGTCATCAATATTTTTAATTTCAACTCCCAGTAACGCTCGTTGAACCTCGCCATACTGTTTCAGATCATCAACCACTTTACGGGCTATTGAAGCAGGTACGGCAAAGGAATAACCAGAATAAGATCCTGTTCTTGAGGCAATTGCTGCATTAATTCCGACCAGATCCCCAATGGCATTTACAAGCGCGCCGCCACTGTTTCCCGGGTTTACGGCGGCATCAGTCTGGATAAATGATTCCAATGGTAGTTGACCGCTGATTATTCCGATACTTCGTGATTTTGCACTTACAATACCTGCAGTTACCGTTGAAGTTAGATTAAAAGGGTTTCCAACTGCCAGGACCCATTCTCCCAGTTTGAGGGTTTCCGAATTTCCCCAAACCAGGTAGGTAAGATCCTTCGCATCAATTTTCACTAAGGCAATATCGGTATTTGGATCTCGCCCAATAATTTTGGCAGTAAATTTACGGTTGTCATTTAACGTGACTTCAATGTGATCTGCCTCATCAATAACATGATTATTGGTCACGATATAACCTTCGGGACTTATGATTACTCCTGAACCGGATCCTACATTATATTCGGGTTCCTGGTTATTTCCACGGGGTTGATTATATCCCTTGGGACCAAAGAAAAAATCGAAAAGAGGATTCTCATTTGCGCCATAACTTTGTGCCTTCACTTTCGTGGTGATATGAACTACGGCATGGACACTTTTCTCGGCGGCCTGAGTTAAATCGGGCAATTGTGCCTGGGGACTCTGCGGAGTATTATAACTTGTTAATTGAACCGGTGAAACACTTTGCAAGACCTCGCGTGATTCATGGTTGATTTTTGAATAAATAAAGATGGCAATAATGGCCCCGGCAAAAGCAATTGCCAGTGTTTTTGCAATTTTTTTGATGCTGTCCATAACTTGGTTTTTAATTATTAATCTTTGAATTATAAATTAAGTTCAATTTGAATTTACAATTTGTGTGCCAATATCTGTTGGAATTATCTGATAGACGCACAAATCTCCACAATAGTTTAGTCTGATTAACATACTTTAACTTAGCTTATTCTTTGTTGTCATATCGAGGTATAATAGAGGTGAAGAAAGGTCAAAATGACAGAAATGTATGATAAAAATTCAGGAAAAGTATCTCTTGATGACAAGGTCATCAGGAATTTAAGGTGTAATCTTTGACCGCTTAGTCCCTTTAAAAAACCTTTCGGCTTCACCAATCCAAAGGACGATGGAGGTGGATCCAATAATTAAAAACCATTCATTTAACGACAACGGTACCGTTCTGAAGACATTTCCACCAAATTGAACAATCAGAATTTGCCCGGTAAGTATAATTGTTGCGACAAGAATAAAACCAATGCTTTTGCCCAATTTATGGAAAGCCGATTTTCCTGTTGCAAAGGCTTTTGCATTAAACATATTCCAGAACTGAAGCAATACGAATACTGTAAAAAACCGGGATAGATTAAGTGGAGTGATCTCTCCTGAAGCATCTTTATAATAGATCAGCAGGCTGATGAGTAGCGCCACAAAGGTTAATCCGGTGAACAGAATATTAATTTTCATCGCTGTTGTAATGATGAAATCACTTGATTTTCTTGGCTTATGTTCCATTATTTTCTCATTTGGAGGGAGGGAGGCAAGGGCACCGGCTGCGAAAGTATCCATGATCAGGTTGACCCAAAGCATCTGGGCCACCGTCAGTGGCATTTCATGCCCAATGAGGGACCCTAACAGTACAATGATCAGGGCCGTTAAATTGATTGTTAACTGAAAGAGGATAAATCGTTGAATATTTTGATACAATGATCTTCCCCACATCACCGCAGTTGCAATACTGTTGAACGAATCGTCAAGCAAGGTTATATCGCTTGCCTCTTTGGCAACGGCGGTTCCTGAACCCATCGAAAGCCCGACATGGGCAAAGTTTAAAGCAGGTGCATCATTAGTGCCGTCACCGGTTACTGCAACTACCGATCCGCCCTGTTGGAGAAGCCTGACCAATCGTTGTTTATCGGAGGGACGTGCACGGCACATTATCTTAAGATGTTGAATCCGGATTGCGGCCTCTTCATCACTTAGAGCCTCAAATTCAATGCCTGTTATGATATTATGCCCTTGGTCACTTAGATTCCAGATACCTATTTGACGGCCAATCTCTTTTGCAGTTCCTGACGTATCACCGGTGACAATTTTAACATCAATTCCTGCATTCAAACATTTTTGGACCGCCTTTGGAACATCCTCCCTCACCGGATCAGATATTGCAACAATACCCAAAAAATTGAGGTTTGCATTGGCTAGGTCGCCATTAATAAATCGCGGCAAATCATCTTCCACAATTTCGTAAGCAAATCCAAGAGTCCTCATACCCTGATCCTGATAACGATGTAGCAATTGATCAATGTGAGCGGAATTATCTTTATTCAGTGACCCCCCTTCACCCAAAAGCACTTCCTTGCTTTTTGCAAGAATAACCTCCGGCGCCCCTTTCACATAAAGAATCTTTTGATTTAATAATGGTGAATGTACCAATGTGGCCATGAATTTGCGTTCAGTTGAGAAGGTAAGTTGCCCGAGGACGTCTGTCTTTTCTCGTAGCTGTAAATAATTTACCCCATGAGTATGCAACCAAAGGAGCAAAGCTGCCTCCGTTGGATTTCCTAAGGTCTTAATGGCACGTGGATTAGAGAAGTCAAGGTATGCTGTTGCATTTACAGCTATCCCTTCCTTGATCAGAATACTCAATCTTTCATCATCCAGGTGTTGATCATTGAGTCCAAAAAAATTTGTTTTGGCGACCTGCATCCTGTTCTGCGTTAAAGTTCCAGTTTTGTCGGTACATATAACGGTTATTGCGCCTATCGTTTCACAAGCATGCATTTTACGGACGAGATTATTCATCTGGAGCATTTTGCGCATACTTAATGCCAGGCTAAGTGTAACGCTCATCGGTAATCCTTCAGGGACAGCCACCACAATGAGGGTTACTGCCACCATGAAATATTGGAGTATTCTCCCGGCAATATGAATAGAAACCCATGATAACGGGTTAAACGGATCTATTCCGGCGGCGAAACCAAATAAAATGGCCAGGACAAAGGTAAGTAATCCGATTCCGAACCATTTTAACCAGTTTCCTGAACCAATGCTTTCAGGGAGCTCTTTTTCAATACCCAATAGTCCGAGTCCATCATAAATTATAGGCATCCAGATCTTTATCAATGCCACCATGGCAGAAAGCATTACGATCCCAACTGAACCTAACTGAATAACAGTTAAGGTATCAGATGGCGCCTTGAAAATAAGATCCTTTATAAAAAGGGTAATGAATGTCAGTATTGCGAGGGCAAAACCCATTACGCCAATGAATTTGGCAAGTCCGTCAAGCTGTATATTCAGAGGAGTCTCCTCTCCGGATAGTTCGGTAGCTTGTCTTGCGACCTGACCATATTCGGTTGCATCACCAATGGCTTTTACATGGAGGAAGGCATGGCCGTCCATAACTTTGGTACCGCGCATCGCCCAGTTTGAAGGGTAAGTAGACTCTTTATCGAAATTGGAAGGATCTGTAGATTTACTAATTAAAGATTCACCTGTAAGACATGATTCGTCAATTTGCAGGGATATCGCCTCCAGGAGTTCACCATCAGCCGGGACTTCATCACCAGTGCCAAGAAGCACTATATCTCCTGTAACAATTTCTTGCTGGGGTATTTCACAGATATTTCCATTGCGGATAACCTTTACTGGCGTATCATCGGAGACCTGGTTAAGAATATCGAATTTTTTATTGGCATCCGCTTCAAACCAGAATGCCACTCCGGTTGCCAGAATGATTGCACAAAAAATACCAATGGTTTCGGCATATTCGTTGTTTAGAAATGCAATTCCCAGGGATAGGAATGCTGCAATAAGCAATATTCGTATAATAGGGTCCTCAAATTTGCCAAGAAAGAGTTTCCACAGGGGATCGCGTTTTGGCGGTGTGAGCAGATTACTTCCATATTTCTTTCGGTTTTCTAAAACTTCTTCATCAGAAAGGCCGAAGTAACGATTTTCATGTTCCATCTATTCTAATATCCCAATCTTAAATGTGCTTAAAGATACTGATTTATTTGGAAATCCCAGTTTGAGACAGGCGATCTTGTCTGGGTTAATTTTGGAATTAACCTCCTGGTATAAAGTTTTGGAATGGTTACTTCTTATGACTTATTATTCATCAGAGAGTTCATCTTCACCCAATTCCGGCAGGATTAATTTTGTGTCGATCGATTCCAACACTTCAACATCCTTTAGCCTCCGCTGAATGGCCCGAGTCCTCTTTCCAAGTACATCGTCCAGTTGGTTCAGACCTGTCTGTATGTTTCCTTGTGCCTTCTCCACCAAACCTCCAAACAGTTCAAATTCTTTTTTAACTGCCCCGAGAATTTTCCAGACTTCACCACTACGTTGCTGGATCGCCAGGGTTTTAAAACCCATCTGCAGACTGTTAAGTATTGCTGCCAATGTAGTAGGGCCGGTGACGACGATTTTATAATTTCGCTGTAATTCATCCAAAAGTGACGCCCTGCGAACAACTTCAGCATATATCCCTTCGAAAGGTAGAAACATAATTCCAAAATCAGTGGTATTGGGGGGATCTATATATTTGTCGTGGATATCTTTAGCCATTTTTTTAATGGTATTTTCGAGCAATTTCTGTGCGGTTTCAATTTTTTGAAGATCACCTGTTTCGTGAGCGTCCTGAAGTTGTTCGTAAATATCTTTGGGGAATTTGGCATCAACAGGTAGCCATACCGTTGATTTTTGGTCGTCACGGCCAGGTAGTTTAATTGCAAATTCAACAACTTCGGCGCTTCCTGATTTGGTTTTTACATTGGCTTCATATTGTCC
Source organism: uncultured Bacteroidia bacterium (assembly GCA_903918045.1). Classification (GTDB taxonomy): domain Bacteria; phylum Bacteroidota; class Bacteroidia; order Bacteroidales; family Prolixibacteraceae; genus JAAFHB01. The sequence goes on along the minus strand of CAIXCY010000014.1, from coordinate 67,800 downwards.
CGGAGCAAGAATCTGTTCCAGGAGCATAGCAAGCTGAACTTCACCAATGCTTCCCCGCATTTTTACATTGCTCAGTACTCTTTTTAACCCACCCACGTCCTGTGCAAGTGTTTGCATTTCGCCCAGACCCTTCTGGACATTTTCCAGTTGTCTGACTACCAATTCGAAAGATTGTCCAAGCCTTTCATTTAAGGTTTTCTGAAGTTTCTCATCCACGGTTGCCCGGATCTCTTCAAGCCGTTTTTCGGTGCTTTCAACCATTTTTTTCTGCTCCTCACCAAGGAGCAAGAATTTTTCACGCTGAAGTTGGTTAAATGATGCCACGTTTTTATCGAAGGTCTCCTGAAAGCCCTTAAACGAGTTGCTCAGTGAGTCGCGTAGCAGAAGAGTATCATTTTTGGACTGGAGGGTTATCTCCTTAAGGGTGTCGGCAAGCTCTTTTCTGAAATCTTTGAGCGTTTGGTTTAATTCTGCTCTGTTGTCCTTTGCAATGGATCCATTTTCTTCGCGATTAATTTTGAAATCTTCGCGAAATCCATTCTCAATTTTGAGTAAACTAAGCTCGATTTCACTAATTTGATTATTTAGACTATTATTTTTATTAATATTTTGAAACAGCAGAATAATAGTTATCAAAATATTGACGGTCAGAAGGATGATTAGGATCAGCATTTCTGTCATAAGATTCTTTTATTAGTGATTGATTTAATCCAACCCAAAATTAACGTTTAAATCCGATCTGACTTAATTGGGTTAGATCCCTTTTTTCGCCGGATTTTTCGGGTGAAAAGGAGCTTGATAACATTATAAAAGAAAGGGAGAAGTGTAACAATAATTAGTCCCAGGAAAATAAGGAGATAGTTATCCTTTACCCAGGCATTTTCTCCAATAAAATAACCTGCAAGGGTGAAAAAAGGGACCCAGAGAACTGATCCGATAAGGGTAAAAAGGAAGAATCCCGAATATTTAAATCCCGAAAGTCCTGCAAAAAATGGAATGTAGGTTCTGATCACCGGGAAGAAACGGCCAACAACAATCGATTTTGCACCGTATTTATCATAGAAATGGCGCGTACGATGAATATAGGGGATCAGATATTTTCGGACAAACCGGTTACGGCTTTTTTCGATGTGATGTCCAAAAAATGATCCGACAAAATAGTTGGTCATGTTACCCAATACAGCTGCAAGAATGAGTATTGGAACTAACCAAACAATATTTAGTGCTGTTGATGCAGAGATTACACCAGCAGAGAAAAGTAATCCATCACCTGGCAGAAACGGAAAAATAAGCAAACCTGTTTCACTAAAAATGATCAGGAAAAGGATCAGGTATGCCTCAGTCAGATTGGCTGCGACTATACGCATTAAAGCCTGATCAGTATGTAATATTAATTCTAATAATTCATTCATTCAAACTTAGTTTTTCGATAGTCAGCACGTACAGGGATATACGCTAATTAGGTCCTTTTCTGCAAACATACATCAAAATAAGGAAAAGGAACAGTGATTGGCCCAATTCATTAAATAAATTAATAGGCCCTTATAATAATCAGAAATATAAGTATATACGACAGGTCGTTTTTTAGAATTAATTTTATATGATCAATGACAGGGACTATTTTCAGGATTCCTTGGGGTTGGCTCCTGCAGCAATTTATCGGCCATTGCGTCTCCAAGCTCAATGCACATCCTGAATTTATCGGGTTTAAGGGCACCCTTCTCTTCAATCGGATCGTAAACCATTTCCCATTTAATCATCTCTGCAAATTTTTTGAGGTTGTTTACACCGCCGCCGTTCCAGAGGAAGTTACCAAAAATTCCAAGGTAATGTTCTTTTGGAGCCATGTGCTCAATTGTTTTGAGTAATGTTTCCACATTGGGGAACAGTGCATTATTATATGCACAACTTCCTACTATAAACCCCTTATACTTAAAGATATCGTTTATGATATAGGATGAATGAGTTTTTGAGGAGTCGTAAACCCGGATGTTCTTGATCCCACGTTCACTTAATTGCCGGGCAACCACCTCTGCCATTTTTTGAGTATTTCCATACATTGAGCCATAAACGATTACAACTCCTTGCTCCATCTCGTAATTGCTCCATTTCTGATAACGACTCAATACCCAGTTTAAATCGGTCCGCCATACCGGTCCATGGGTAGAGGCAATCATTTTAATTTCAAGGTGTGCGAGTTTTTTCATTGCCCGTTGGGTATGGGCGCAATATTTTCCAACAATATTGGTGAAATAGCGCATGACATCCACCTCGTAAAAATCAAGGTTTATCTCATCGTCAAAAACTCCGCCATCGAGGGTACCATAGCTTCCAAAGGCATCTCCGGAGAAAAGTATATTATTATTTTCATCATAGGTGATCATTGTTTCGGGCCAGTGGACCATCGGTATTGTTTGGAACTGTAATGTCGTCTTCCCCAGTGAAAGCGTGTCGTTGTCATGAACCATCAGCACCTTCCCCGGATCGATACTGAAACTTTCGATGATTCCAAAAGTTTTTTTGTTGCCCACGAGTGTAATTTCAGGATACCTGCTCCGAATCGCCTTTAAAGCACCTGAATGATCAGGTTCCATGTGGTTGATTATCAAATAATCGATCTGACGGTCGCCAATAATTGTCTGAATCTTGTCGAGATAATCCTCTATAAACTGCCTTTCTGCAGTATCGATAATGGCAATCTTTTCATCATCAATTAAATAGGAGTTGTAGGAAATTCCATTCGGTATGGGCCAGATGTTCTCGAAAAGAGCAGTTCTACGGTCGTTGAATCCAAGAAAATAGATGTTTTCGGCAAGCTTAATGTGATGCATTTCGTTCTTTTATAATCAATACTCACTAACTTTCTAACCCGACAAAAGTACAAATAATTGAATCAAGAGTTAAGAAAAATCCCCGGAAACTCTGACCAATTTATTTCTGTCGGTCAAATTTTGTACTTTTGTGACTGTTTAGATGTTTGTGAATTATCGTTTTATATGTAATTATTATTCCGAATGAATTTTAATATTTTGCCACACAGGAGGTCTCTACCACTACTTTGGAAATGGATAATTTTGGTTGTAATTGGTCTCATTCTCATTGTTGGCTCGTGGGGATACAGCAGTTATCGTGCTATCTTTAAAACGAATGTTGAAAAGTCAGGGTTATTGTATATCCATACCGGTGCAGGATTTGATCAGTTATTGGATTCATTGAAAAATGGAAAATATTTAATAGATATTAATTCGTTTAAATGGGTTGCAGGGCGGAAGAATTATTCCAGGAGAGTTCAACCCGGTGCCTATATGCTGAAACGGGGGTGGAGCAATAATCAATTGATAGACCTGCTGAGATCTGGCTTACAGACTCCTGTGAAGGTAACTTTTAACAATATTCGCTTCAGGGAGGATTTGGCGGCGCGCTTATCCCACTATCTTGAAGCTGACTCAGCTGCTTTTATTAATGTTTTAAATGATCAAAAGGTAGCGTCTGATCTTGGATTTACCTGTGAATCCTTTCCGATCATAATCATTCCAAATACGTATGAGGTTTATTGGAATACCTCACCACGTGAATTTATCGAACGGATGAAATTTGAATACGACCATTTTTGGAATAGTGCGCGGAAAAAGAAGGCATCAGATTTGGGCCTGACACCATTGCAAGTTGTTACGATCGCCTCGATTGTTCAGGAGGAGTCAACTAAAAATGATGAAAAGCCAAGAATCGCAGGTGTGTATATCAACCGGATTAAAAAAGGTTGGTTACTTCAGGCAGATCCTACTGTTAAATATGCGTTAGGCGATTTTCAGATCAAACGGATCCTGACAAAATACCTTTCCGTTGATTCACCATACAACACCTATAAATACGTAGGGTTGCCTCCCGGTCCGATAAATTTCCCCGATATTGCAAGTGTTGATGCCGTTCTAAATGCTGAACACCATAACTATATGTATTTTTGTGCAAAGGAGGACTTCTCGGGACATCACAATTTTGCGCAATCCCTTGCGGAGCATAACCGGAATGCGGCGAAATATCAGAATGCCTTGAATAGAAATAAAATTTGGAGGTGAAAGGGCGAATGAGAGATGGAGAGATAGCCACGACTGCACGAACGTCGGGGGAAAGGGCGAAGAGGAGATGTGGCGAAAGGGAGAGGTTAGAGTGGATCGCAAAGGAATGATTAATAGCACCTAATCGCCAATTACCTGAACTTCGCGTTCCAAATGAATATTGAATTTTTGCAAAACATCTTCGGCGATCAATTCTGATAACCTGAAGATCTCTTTTCCTGAAGCACCCCCTTTATTAATTAAAACCAACGCCTGTTTTTCGTGAACCGCAGCATTCCCCACTGACTTTCCTTTCCAGCCGGCCTTGTCAATAAGCCAGCCTGCCGCTAACTTTACAACTCCATGTCCGATTGAATATACCGGTAGCTCAGGGTATAAATTTTTCAAGGAATTGGCAACCAATTCAGAAACTACCGGATTCTTGAAAAAACTTCCTGCATTGCCAAAAACGGCCGGATCGGGGAGTTTTGATTGGCGTATAGCAATGATTGCCTTACGAATATTTTGAAGATTTGTCTTTCCGTACTGATTAATTTTCTCTTCCAATCCTTCGTACTGAATTTTAAAGTTCGGTTGCTTCGAAAGGCGGAAAACAACAGATGTTATGACAAACTGTTCTTTAAGTTTTTCTTTAAATAAGCTTGTTCTATAATTAAATTCACAGGCTTTATGATTATAGTGGTAATCCTTAAGAGAAGGAATATCGATCCCTTTGACCTCTGAAATTACCGATCCTGCCTCGACGCCATAGGCTCCGATATTTTGGACCGGTACAGCTCCTGTGTTACCTGGAATCAAAGATAGGTTTTCAATACCGTGCCAACCTTTGTCAACACAAAAAGCTACGAAGTTATCCCACGAAACACCTGCACCTGCCTCTACTTCGACCTGATATTTATTTTCGCGGACTAAATTTATTCCACCAATCAAAGGATGAATAACAAGCCCGTTAAAATCGTCAAGAAATAGAAGGTTGCTTCCAGCTCCCAGGAAAAGTCTCTTTAGCTGAATAGCTGATCTGTTATTTTTAAAAAATTCATAAAGTTCAGATTCTGATTTTACAATCAGATAATACCTTGCAGTGGCTGTTATTCCGAAAGTATTTTTCTCTTTCAGTGATTGGTTATTCGACAGCTGGAACATGCTTTATTTTTTTGTCCTGGATTCTGAAGCGGGATATTGTCAAATTATCGATTGAACTCATTTTACTGGTCTAATGGCGGTTCATCAAGTAATGATTCAAAATCAATCATGTTGGTTTCATCATCAAGTTTCCTTATTGATCCTGCCTCACAGACAATCTTGCGGGCAGGGAATTTTTGTATAATTGGATAATCGTGCGTCGCCATTATAATTGTTTTCCCTTCGCGGTGAATTTCCGTCAAAAGCCTCAATAAGGCCTCCGATGTTTCGGGATCAAGATTTCCTGTAGGCTCATCGGCTAGTATAATTTCGGGATTATTCAATAAGGCCCGGGCAATTACAATACGTTGTTGTTCGCCACCGGAGAGTTGATGAGGCATACGTGATCCTGAATGTTCCATATTGACTTTTGATAGAACTTCCTGAATCCGTTCTTTTATTGCATTTTCATCCTTCCATTCTGTGGCTTTTAAAACAAATTCGAAATTTTTATAGACACTTCTGTCTGTCAGCAACTGGAAGTCCTGAAACACGATACCCAGCCTGCGACGAAGAAAAGGAACCTCCCTGGTCCGGATTTTTTCCAGATGATACCCACATACGGAACCCTGACCGGAGATTAATGGGAGTTCATTATAAAAAGTTTTCAACAAGCTCGATTTTCCGCTGCCCACTTTCCCAATTATATAAAGAAATTCCCCTTTATTTATAGTCAAATTGATATTTTTCAGAACCAACGTCTCACGTTGATAAATGTCAGCATCTTTTAGTTCAATGATTGGTTCCACGATTCGAATAATTATTAAAAGTCTATATTTGTAAAAAGCACCTGTTTGCAAAACTAATGATATTCATCGATTTTTTTATCAATTCGTTGTAGGAACGGATCATCGGTTATCCGGAAATTTGCTAATTTGCATGGCTTAATTTTAGATTTTGGTATTAAATCTAATAAGTTCTTTAAAACAACATATTTTCTGATGAAATAGCCCTGGCTGAGAATTCATTAATGAAATTGAATATTTCCTTATCGCTATTTCATTTAGCCGCTAAAAAACAAATAATATACAAATGAAAATTAAAAATCAGTTTATTAAGGTTTTTGTGATTTTCTCACTTTATGTTTTCCCCTTACACGCCCAGACATTGGATGGGCCGGAAAACTACAGTGAGATTTATAAAACATCAGTTGAGTTATTCAATGCTGAAAATTATGGTGCAGCACTTTTTGAATTCCAGAAGCTTAGTGCGATTTCCCAGCCGGGATCTACCTATGCGGATGAGGCTGATTACTTTATCCGGGTTTGTAATCTTGAAATGGGAAATCTTAATGGCCGAATGTTACTAGAATCATTTGTGGCAAATAATCCGGAATCGCCAAGGATCAACAACGCCTATTTCAGACTTGGAAATGCCGATTTTAACCAGAAATATTATGCAAAGGCACTCGCATCGTTTAAAAATGTTGATCGGTATGCTTTATCGGGTAAAGAGCTGGATGATTTTTGCTATAAATCCGGCTTCTCTAACCTTGAGGCAGGCAACAAAGATATTGCTAAAGTCTTCTTTGCAGAGTTAAAAGATAAACCAGGTGTATATTCTGACGCATCAAAATATTACTGGGCGCATATTAACTATCTTGATGGTAAATATGATGTTGCACTTCGGGAATTTGAAAAAATAGAAAAGTCGGCTCAATTTGCAGCAGTGATCCCATTTTACAAGGCACAAATCTATTTTGCACAGCAGAAGTATGAGGAGGTGGTTCAAATGGCACCACCCTTAATGAAAGGCGCTTCTGAAGAACGACGAATTGAATTGGCTAAAGTTCTTGGGGTTTCCTTTTACCTGCTGAAAAATTATAGTGAGGCATTGCAATATGTGAAAATCTATTTGAAAAGCAAGGATATAACTCCTTTACAATATTATGTCGCAGGATTTTGTTTTGCCAGCGAAGGGGAAACGGAAAATGCAATTGCCAATCTGGAGAAATCGGTCAAGGGGAAGGACGCACTGGCACAAAACAGCTATTATGAACTGGCTGATTTATACATCAAAAAAGGAGATAAACAGCGAGCTATGATGGCGTTTCAAAATGCTTCCAATCTTGATTTTGATCCCGTGATTAAGGAGGACGCCCTTTTCCAATATGCCAAAATCACCTATGAACTGAATTATTCTCCATTTAATGAGGCTATTAAGGCATTTGACCGCTACATTACAGCCTATCCTAATTCGGAGAAAAATGGAGTAGCTTACGACTACCTTGGCAAAGTTTTTATGACAACGCGTAATTATAAAGATGCCCTTGTCTCACTGGACAAAATTAAAGTGAAAAGCGCCACAATCAAAAAAGCTTATCAACGCGTTGCCTTGAACAGGGGGATTGAATTTTTCAGAGATCTGAAATTTCAGGATGCTATTCAGTTGTTTAATAAATCACTAGTTTACGGAGATCAAAATAATGAATTGCGTGGACTGTCCTATTATTGGCGTGGAGATGCCAATTTCAGGCTGGGGAAGAGTGATGAAGCCGTTGCCGATTACAGGAAATTTCAGAGTACACCGGGAGCCTCAAAGCTGACAGAATATGCCATTTCAAATTATAATCTTGGATATGTTTTCTTTAATAAGGAGGAGTATGAACTTGCAATTCCGTGGTTTATAAAGTATATCGAAGGGAATATTACCAAAAGTTTACCCCTGTATTCCGATGCTTTAAATCGGCTTGGAGATTGCAGTTTTGTTGCCAGCAGATATGATGAGGCGATTTCATGGTATCAGAAGGCATACGAGACACGCTCATCCGATTCCGATTATGCCTTATTCCAAAAAGCGTTCAGTCATGGATTAATGAATGATAATGAGCTTAAAATCAGTGAATTAAAGCAGCTGGAATCGGAATTTCAGCAATCCGCCTATATTGATGATGCAATGTTTGAAACCGGAAAATCATGGGAACGGTTGCAGGATCACAATAAGGCTGTTGAGAGTTATGAAGGGTTGATTTCCCGGTTTCCGACGAGTCCGTACAAGCCCAGGGCATTGGTTCAATTGGGTTTATTGGCGTATAACAGTAATGATTTTAATGCTTCGACTGAATACTATAAGCAGGTAGCTGAAAATTATCCGAATAGTCCGGAGGCAAAGGGGGCGCTTGCAGGTATACGGAATAATTATGTAGAGAATAATAAGGTGGGGGATTATATCACCTATGCCAGGAAACTTGGACATTCAGCAACCCCTTCCCAAAATGAGCAGGATTCACTCACCTATTATGCGGCAGAGAAGCTTTATATGGCTAAAGATCCTCGGGCTGCTGATGAACTTGGTAAATATCTTGAGAATTTCCCCACCGGTAATTTCACACTTAATGTCCATTTTTATAAAGGGGAATTGGAATTTGTCGCTAATCCTGAAGAGGCCCTGTTAGATTATGATTTTATTCTGGTACAACCTGAAAATATCTTTACCGAGAATGCGCTGTTACATGGATCCGAAATCGCTTACAAAGCAGGCGATTTTCAAAAAGCTTTAGGTTATTACGAACGCTTGGAATCTGTATCCGGAAACAATAATAATTTGTTGCTCTCTTTGGCAGGGAGGTTACGTTGCCATTATGAAATGAAACAGTATGATGCAGTTTCTAAAATTGGCTGGAGGCTCAGAAGCATGGAGAAAGTGCCGCCTGAACTTGATCGTGAGGCTACTTTTAAGTCTGCTAAAGCTTACGTCGGACTAAACGACCCGTCAAAAGCTTTACCACTCTGGCGTAAATTATCGGCTGATGCCAAATCCCTGGAAGGGGCTGAAGCCAAATACAGGGTTTGCGAATATTATTATGGTGAAAACAAATTGAAGGAGACAGAAAACGAGGTTAATGATTTCATTGAGAAGAGTTCCCCTCATCAGTACTGGTTAGGAAAAAGTTTTCTGTTGCTTGCTCATGTATATGAAAAACAGAACGATCTTTTTCAGGCAACCAATACACTGAAGAGCATTATTGAGAATTATGAACAGAAAGATGATGGCATTATTGATGAGGCGTCTCAATATCTCCAGAGTTTGGACGGTAAAGAGACTCCTGCTTCTGGTAAAACGGATGTTAAAACACAGCCATCAGGTTCGGGGTCAAAAAAGAAATAAAAATCAGAAAGTATTATGAAACAACTATATCGTGGAATTTCAATTCTCATTTTAAAAGTTACCCTTTTTTCCGGTGTTGCAATGGCCCAAAAAGACACTACGACCTTAAATCAGTCGGTGGATGTGATGAAAGCTTATCATCCAAGTCTTGCAAAGGCCAACAAGGTTAACCTAATGCCGGTTATCGGAGATACGACCCATTTTGCCCCTGAATTTAACTATTCAATCGAGAGCAGACCAATCAATTCTGGGTTTTTAGCTTCTTCGATTCAACCAGCCGATGTAAACAGGCACTCCTATAAAGATTTAGGAATTGGTTACCTTAAACTTGGCGCCGGTACATCAACCACTGCCTACGGAGAATTTTTTTTAAACCTTCCGGAATCCAAATCGGCTACTTTCGGCCTCCATCTTCGGCACTTGTCATCTGAAAGTCAGATTAAATTGCGCGAAGGTAATAAGGTCGACGCCCCTTATAGTCAGAGTGGCGGCGCGATTTTTGGTTCTGTAAATATTGGAAGTTCGGTCCTTAAGCTGGATCTTTCGTACGATCGTAACGCTATGCGAAATTATGGTTATCCTGCTTTGATTCCTGCAAAAATTGACTCCCTGACCTCTCATAAATATGGCTTTAAACAAGTCTATGAAAAGGGGGATTTTAAAGTGGCCCTGCAAAGCAACGATAATCCAAAGAATAATTTAATTTTTAATAGTGGTGTACGACTTGGATTTTTTAATTCAAAAACCGGACAGAAGGAGAACAGCGCCGGCCTCTTTGGGAAATTTGATTATAATTTCGAGGTGGTTCATGGCATCATTGATTTCTCCTACGACCATTTTACAACCGATAGTATCATGCTGGAATCCAATATGCCCGGGACGAAAAATAAGGATGTAATCCGCATTGCACCATCAGTAAGACTGGATGGAGATAATTGGTACTTGCGAGGCGGTGTTAATTTTGTTACAACCACAGATAATACCGGAGAAAAGGCAACTCGTCTATACCCCGATTTTGAATTTAATTTTAAGCCAGTCGAAGGAATACTGACTTTATATGCGGGATTCAAGGGTGATCTGAAGAATAACCGTTACAGTGATATTTCACTTGAAAATTACTGGTCAGATCCCCGCCATAACGTACGGAATACCGATTACACTTATACTATTTCGGGTGGTTTAAAAGGGAAGATTTCGCGTGAAATTTCCTATAACCTCGGGATAAAATTTAGTCAGGTAAAAGACCTCTATTTTTATACACAGAACAGTTATTTTAGTTCGGCCATAAATCCTGCACCAGTGTATGATAACACATTTGAAGTCGTCTACGATAATGCTAAAATAACCAATTTTTCTGCCGAGTTTTCCTATGTATCAGGAAATGACCTTTCGGTGATAATTAGTGGCAATTATTATAATTACAAACTTGATAAATTGCCCTTTGCTCCTCAAAAGGCAAATTTTGATCTCTCTGCTTATACCGGAGTCCGAATTATAGATAAATTGACCGGTTTTGCAGATCTTGGTGTAATTGGGATGCGACAAGCCAGGGTGTTTAATTTTAGTCCGTTGGCATCACCTGTTTCTCACGATGAAACTTTCTCAATTGATCCCGTTATCCGTTTAAATCTGGGTGCCACATTTGAATTAAGTACTAATTTAAAGCTTTTCGGACGTGTGGATAACCTCTTAAACCGGTTGAATGACCAATGGCTTGGCTATGGTTCGCAGGGATTAAGATTGATGGGGGGAGTGTCAGTTTCATTCTAACCGTTGAACTCCGGTATTTGTAGGCCGGAAACCACCAGTTGAGTCTTATCTTGTTGAAATATAGCGAGATAAGACTCGATTATTTTTTGTGATTTACTAAATTTTCACGCTCCTTTATTTCGTTTTTCATTGTTTATTTTATTATATTTGCAAACCTCTGAAAATTGAGTAGTCTTTCACCGAAATTGAAAGTATTAGTGAATAAATTCCCATTTCAGGAGGTACAGGCAATCCCTGATCTTTACAGGTCAGGTGGTCTTTCATTATTGTTTTAATTATAATTATTTTTAGAATGAGCGATTTAGAAAGTAAAACACCCAATGATTCAACAGGTTATGGTGCCGATAGTATTCAGGTTCTTGAAGGACTTGAAGCAGTTCGGAAACGTCCTGCAATGTATATTGGCGATATTAATATCAAAGGGTTACATCACCTGGTTTATGAGGTAATTGATAATTCGATTGATGAGGCTTTGGCAGGTCATTGCAAAAATATTGATGTAGTTATTAATACCGATGGATCAGTAACAGTTACCGATGATGGACGTGGAATACCTACTGAACTCCATACGGGCGAAAATAAATCGGCGCTCGAAGTAGTTCTAACCGTTTTACATGCCGGTGGAAAATTCAATAAGGACAGTTACAAGGTTTCAGGCGGGCTTCATGGTGTTGGGGTCTCGTGCGTAAATGCATTGTCTTCCTATCTTCGTGCCGAAATCCACAGGGATGGAAGGATCTGGGAACAGGAGTTTGAAAAGGGATTTCCAAAGGGTGATGTCAAGATAATCGGAGAATCTGACCGGACCGGGACAATTATCTCTTTTATCCCTGATGATTCTATTTTTACAACAGTTGAATTTAAATACGATATCCTTTCTGCAAGACTTCGTGAACTTGCCTTTTTGAACAGTGGCATCCGACTTTCTATTACAGATAGTCGTATCGTCGAAGATAATGGCGAATTTAAACATGAGCTTTTCCTTTCTGAACGCGGGCTGGCTGAGTTTGTCGATTATCTGGATGGTACGCGCGAACGGCTGATCGAAGAGACCATACATATTTCAACAGAGAAAAATGATGTTCCTGTTGAAATTGCCATGTGTTATAACAATTCTTTTACCGAAAATATCCACTCTTACGTAAATAACATTAACACAATTGAGGGGGGAACCCACATGACCGGATTCCGTCGTGGATTAACCCGCACGCTGAAAAATTATGCTGATACAAGCGGTATGTTGTCGAAGCTTAAATTCGAGATCAGTGGTGATGACTTCCGTGAAGGGTTGACCGCTGTATTGTCGGTTAAGGTTCAGGAACCTCAGTTTGAGGGTCAGACAAAGACAAAACTGGGAAACTCCGAAATCAGTGCTTCTGTTGATCAGGCTGTGAGCGAAATGCTTTCCAACTATCTCGAAGAGCATCCGCGTGAAGCCAAGATTATTGTGAATAAGGTGATATTGGCTGCTACGGCACGTCATGCGGCACGTAAGGCACGTGAGTTGGTTCAACGCAAGAGTGTCCTCACCGGTGGCGGCTTACCGGGTAAACTGGCTGACTGTTCAGAAAAAGACCCCGGCTTATGTGAAGTATTCTTTGTCGAGGGAGATTCGGCGGGTGGTACTGCCAAGCAGGGTCGCGACCGTAAATTCCAGGCGATCCTTCCCCTAAGAGGAAAAATTCTCAATGTCGAAAAGGCAATGACTCACCGTGTTTTCGACAGTGAGGAAATTCGGAATATTTATACGGCCCTCGGGGTTTCAATTGGTACTGATGAAGATCAGAAAGCCTTGAATTTCTCAAAATTACGCTACCACAAGATCGTAATCATGACCGATGCGGACGTCGATGGATCTCACATCGCTACCCTAATTATGACCTTCTTCTTCAGGTATATGTATGATCTTATTGTGAATGGTTACCTCTATATCGCAACCCCACCGCTTTACCTGGTCAAAAAAGGGAAACAGGAGCAATATTGCTGGTCTGAGCAACAACGAATTAAGCTTATCGAAGAGTGGGCTGGTGGAAATGAGAAAGGTCTTCATGTTCAGCGTTACAAAGGTCTTGGAGAGATGAATGCCGAGCAGCTCTGGGATACGACAATGAATCCTGAAACGCGCACGCTGCGTCAGGTTACGATTGAAAATCCGGCTGAGACCGACCACGTATTCTCGATGCTTATGGGTGATGATGTTCCACCACGCCGTAAGTTTATCGAAGACAATGCAACTTATGCCAATATTGATATCTAACGATTTCATTTTATCCGCGATAGTGAGCGGGTGACTCTTCAAGTTCTGAATAGTCACCCGCTCACTTTTCAACCATTAATCACCCAGTAGCCTAATTGTCGAATAGCCTAATTACCTTATCATGAATATCTGTGTTTTCTGTTCATCCAGCAATGCCATTCCTGAGCTTTATTTTGAGGAGGCCAGGAACCTTGGAAAACTAATCGGCGATAACCAATTCGCGATTGTTTATGGTGGTTCAAATGTGGGATTAATGCATACAGTTGCTGAAGCCGCCAGAGAGGCAGGCGCCACTTCAATCGGAATTATCCCCGAATCGATTCATAATAAACTGCTCGCCTCCCAACGCGATCATGAGTTGATCATCACACCGAACATGCGTGACCGAAAATACCTGATGCGCAAACGGTCAGATGCGTTTATCGCACTTCCGGGCGGGTTTGGTACACTTGAAGAAATACTTGAGGTAATAACGCTCAAACAATTGCAATATCATCAAAAACCAATTGTGTTTATCAATACTGATGGTTTTTTTAATTCCCTCTTCGCACAGTTTGAGAGAGCTTACCGTGAATCCTTTTCCAAAGAGGATTACAAGTCGACCTATTTTATTGCTGCGAACTCTATTGAAGCAATAAGTTATATTCAAAATTACAAATATGTGGAGCTCACCACCAAATGGTTTGACGTTCCTGGTCCGGCAAGGGTGTAATGGGTCGAATCTTCTTGTACTTTATTAATCTTCATACTTGTGGCTATCCCCTTTGTTTGCAACATGGGGTTAAGGGCCTGGAGTTTTTAACTCCGGTTTTTTTTCTTAATTCAACTCAGATTTGCTTTTAAGGATTGTATTATCCGAAAGGAATTTTAAGACCTCATTTTCGGCATGATTAAAGGGTTCGTTTAAAAAAAAATAATCCATTTACCCCTCGTTTCAATTAATGGGTATAGTAAAATTCGTTAAAAACGATAAGCCATTTACCCTTTGTTACAAACGAAGGGTTTAGATAACGTTTATTTATTTTTAATTCCAATTTACGCTGAACAAGTAAAATCATTAAGTATAGGGCGAAGTGGTGACTGAATAAATTTCTATATTTGATAACCGTTAGCCACGATTATCTGTCCCGCTTCTTCTACAGTCACAAGGGAGTTATAAAAATATTAATATTATCTACCAACCTTAGTACCATGAAACGACCTCTGATTTTTTGTTTTTCTTTTTATTGTATCCTAATTCTAGTTTCCTGCCAGAGGAATAAAAAGAGAGTTGTTTCTGACTCTTTAGCATTTTCGGAATATATTTCAGCCTATACCTCAGGTATAATAAGCATCAATGAGGATATCCGGATTAATTTGAGTTCAGTTCCGGATCAGGCCGGCAGAGAACCAATCCCCAATGATTTGATCGAGCTTGATCCACAAGTCAAAGGGAAAACGACCTTTTCCGAAGGACATATACTGACATTTCACCCGCTAAAATCACTTAAATCAGGACAAGTTTATCAGGTGTCGCTTCATCTTGATCGGTTGAAGTCTGTTCCTGAATCTCTTCGGAAATTTGAATTTCAGGTCAGAACTACACCGGCTGATTTTACGGTAGATATAGATGGCATTCGGTGTTACAGATTAAATGCAGCACTGAAAACGGAGATCTCCGGATTGATAACCACAAGTGATATTTTTAGCGCTGAAAAAGTGGAACAAATGATTCATAGTGATCAGAATGGTTCCAGGTTGCCTTTGCGATGGGTTCATCGGGGAAATCGTACCGAACATCAGTTTTTTATTCAGCAGGTAAAGAGGGGAACCGACAAAGGGAGGGTAAATATTCGCTGGAGTGGTAAACCTATCGAATCGGAAAGGCAGAATGAACAGGAGGTATTCATCCCTCCAATAAATGAATTTACTTTATTGGGAAGTAAGTCAATATCGGGCGCTTCCCCTTCGATTGAACTGTTATTTTCTGATCCGGTTAATACTGATCAGGAGACCGAAGGATTATTTGTTATGAAGGGTATTGAGTTTGAGGTGTCAGTGGAAGACAATAAGGTGAGACTTATTCCAAGGCAGGAGGTATTGGGAAACCATGATTTGGAGATTTTTGGAGGGTTGAAAAATTCAGATGGAAATCGATTGGGAAAGAATATCGTTGTTCCGGTGTCCCTCCAATCTGAAAATCCGGCTATCCGGTTCATCGGGAAAGGGAATATTGTCCCTGCAACTGATGGCCTTACGATCCCGTTTGAAGCGGTTAACCTTAGCGCTGTAGCTATCAGGATTGTGAAAATATTTTCAGGAAATTATCATCAGTTTTTTCAGACCAATAATCTTGATGAGTATAATTCGTTGCGAAATGTGGGGCGGCCAGTCTATCGCGGCGTACTTCCCTTATCCGGGATCCATGCGGGGGTTTTGAATAAGTGGAGCGCATACAGCATTAATCTTAATGATTTGGTTAAGGTTGAGCCCGGTGCTATTTATCAGGTTCAGTTAAGTATGCGCCCCGAGTTTTCACTTTATCCTTGTTCTGATGATTCATCCGTTAAACGGGTTAAGCGTATTGAACATGCCAATGATGATGATAAATGGTTGTCTGGTAATGCCGATGAAGAGGAGGCTTGGAATGAATATGAAGGGGAACAATATAACTGGAAGAACAGGAATAATCCATGTTCCATATCTTATTTCATTGACCGGAGAAATATGACCAAAAATGTAATTGCTTCGAATATCGGGTTGCTTGCAAAACGGGGAATGGATAATCAGTTACTGGTGGTCTCGACAAATCTTTTAACGGCTCAGCCACAGCCGGGTACCGATATTTCGGTTTTTGATTTCCAGTCTCAGCTCATTATTTCGGGTAAGACAGATGATCAGGGGCTGATAAGTCTGACACTGGACCGTGCCCCTTTTCTTATTGTTGCAAAGCGGGGAAGTGATATCGGATATCTGAAAATTACGGACGAGGCTTCGTTACAGCTTAGTCGTTTCGATGTCGGCGGAAGCGAAGTCCAGAAAGGTCTGAAGGGATTCCTCTACGCCGAACGAGGGGTGTGGCGTCCCGGAGATTCATTGTTTGTATCGCTTATTATTGAAGACAAGATTAAAAAACTGGCTCCTGATCATCCTGTAATCTTCGAGTTATATTCGCCAACCGAACAGCTCGAACAGAAAATTGTCCTGCCATTAAATGAAAATATCACGACTTTTAAAAGTGCGACTAAAGCTGAGGCTCCGACAGGTAACTGGCGTCTTGTTGCAAAGGTTGGGGGGGCAGAATTTACAAAACGGATCAGGATAGAAACTGTAAAGCCAAACCGGCTTAAATTGCTGTTTACTACTTCATCGGAACTACTGCAGGCAGGTAAGAAGAATCAGTCTGCAACTTTAAACGCTAAATGGTTACATGGAGCGCCTGCCCCTTTGTTAAAGGCTAAAGTCGATATGTTGCTCCGCAAAGGTAAGACCACCTTTCCCAATTTTTCGAATTATTCATTTGATAGTCAGATCGAAAAATTTGAATCAGCGGAACAAACTATTTTTGATGGTAAATTGAATGATAACGGTGACGTCTCTTTCCCGTTAAATCCGGGTCCTCTGTCCAAAGCTCCCGGAAAACTTGAGGCAGTTATTACAACGCGGGTTTTTGAGCCTGGCGGAGATTTTAGTATTTCACAATTTACCAGGGAGGTTTCACCTTTCGACAAATATGTTGGAATCCGTTTTCCCGATGAAGACCCGGCCCGCTCGATGCTCTCTTCTGGCAAAATGAATGAACTGCAGGTTGTAGTCGTCGATCCTTCGGGCAATCTTTCGGATTCGCAGGTTGAAATTTCGGCCTATAAGATTGACTGGCGTTGGTGGTGGGACGCTTCGGAAGATTATCTTGCCAATTATGTTTCGCAGGAACAATATAAACCATTCTTAAGTAAAAAACTTTCCACCTCCTCAGGAAGGGCTACCCTGAATTTCACAGTTACCAATGAAAACTGGGGAAGATATCTGTTTATAGCAAAACTTCCTGATGGACATGTCGTTTCACGAACGGTTTATCTTGATTGGCCATACGGAAGTTCGGCCAATCAGCAGGGCGGCGCTACAATGCTGAGCTTTTCAGCTGATAGGGAGAAGTACAAAGTCGGAGAGGAGATCGCTGTAAGCTTTCCGGGATCAAAAGATGGCAAGGCATTAGTTTCTATTGAGAATGGATCTGCCATTCTTGATAAATTCTGGATTGATACCAAAGATGGGCAAACCAGGGTGAGCTTTAAGGCTAAACCTGAGATGGCACCAAACATTTACCTTTCAATAACGTATCTGCAACCTCATGATCAAACGGTAAATGATCGTCCGATTCGGATGTATGGCGTAATTCCTATGATAATTGAAAATCCGGAAACTCATATTGTTCCTGTGTTGACACTCCCTGAGGAACTCAGGTCAGAGCAACCATTTACGGTAGAGATTAGTGAGAAGAGTGGGAAAGCGATGAATTATACCCTGGCAATTGTTGATGAGGGGTTACTCGGTTTGACCGGTTATAAAACGCCTGACCCCTGGAATACTTTTTTTGCACGTGAAGCTTTAGGAGTAAAAACATGGGATTTGTACGATTATGTATTGGGTGCCTACGGCGGGAAGCTGGAAAAACTTTTTGCAGTGGGGGGAAGCGATCAGTTGCCCGATCCTTCAAAACAAAAAGCGCAGCGTTTTAAACCTGTTGTAAAGTTTCTTGGCCCATTCTCACTTGCCAAAAACAGCAGGAAATCACATCGTATTACACTCCCCCAATATATCGGATCAGTACGGTTAATGGTTGTGGGAGCTTCTGATGATGCATTTGGATCTGCTGAAAAGGCGGTTCCAGTCCGTGATCCGTTAATGCTACTGGCAACGGTTCCCCGCGTTGTTGGAATCAACGAAACGATCGAATTGCCAGTTTCTGTCTTTGTACAGGGCAATACCGTTAAGGATGTGGAACTAGCGGTGGCTCATAATTCCTTATTGTCGGTGAATGAAAATGATAAATTGAATGTTTCGTTTTCTGGTCCGGGTGAAAAAGATGTGAGATTTAGTCTCCGCACAGGACTAAAAACGGGGAAAGGAACCATTACGGTTACTGCCCACTCCGGAAAAGAGAATGCAATATACAATGTAGAGGTGGATGTCCGGAATCCAAATCCAACGATTGTGACCAGTAAAACAGGGGTTGTAAATAGCAGACAAGGTAAGGATTATACCTTGAATTCTTTAGGAGCTTCCGGAACAGGGTCGGCGAATATTGAGATCTCAGGAACTCCACCAATGAATCTGGGTAAGCGGCTCGATTATTTAATCACCTATCCTCATGGTTGTATTGAACAAACCGTTTCAGCAGCCTTTGCACAACTTGTAATTAATCAGTCTGTTAGTTTGGATGAAATGAAAAAGGGAGAGGTGGTCTCGAATATCAGATCAGGAATTGACCAACTTCGGAAATTTCAATTGGCGGATGGAAGCTTTACCTATTGGCCCGGGAATAATTATCCCTCGCTTTGGGGAACATCATGGGCAGGAAATTTTATCGTAGAGGCTGAAAATCTCGGTTTTTCAATTCCATCGGAGGTGAAAAAAAGGTGGCTGAACTTCCAAAAAACTGCAGCCAATTTATGGCATCGGGAGCTTAGCGACCGGGGTATGATTCTTGATCAGGCTTACCGGCTTTATACTCTTGCCCTGGCTAATGCCCCGGCTATTGGTGCGATGAACAGGCTCCGTGAAACTGCAGGATTACCTGTTGAAGCGAGGTGGGAACTTGCAGCGGCCTATATTCTGGCCGGGAGACCGGAAGTAGCTGATCAGCTTGTCGATATGACAGAAATGGAACCTTCGGAATATCAGAATGAGGGAATTACCTTTGGTTCTGCCCTCCGTGACCGTTCGATACTGTTGCAAACTTTGACGCTTATGAAGAAAAAAACGGAGGCTTTTAGTGTTGCACAATCAATTTCTGCCTCCCTTTGCAGTGATGAGTGGATGAGCACTCAAACTACTGCATGTTGTTTGGTTGCGTTGTCGCGGTTTGCCGGTTCATCGAACAAGAGTTTAAATCAGAATAAATTCAGGATTACAGTCAACGGAAAGTCTGAAGATATTAATATGGATCATATAGCTTATGCCAAAGTACTTCCTCCATTTGATGGAAAATTACCGGTTAAAATAGAAAACCTCTCAACAACTGATCTTTATGTAACGCTGATTCAGAAAGGTATTCCTCAGAATGTGGATATTCCTGCCAGACAGAGTGGATTAAAACTTGAATCAACCTTTGTCTCTTCTGACGGGAAGCCCTTAACAGTTGCAAATTTGTCAAAAGGGACAGATTTTATGGCAATCGTCAGAATTAAAAATACAGGTTTTATTCCTCTTGAAAATATTGCCCTAACCCAGATATTCCCGTCCGGTTGGGAGATCACCAATGAAAGATTGTTTGGTGTGGAAACGGGTTCACATTTCGATTATCGTGATTTCCGGGATGACCGGGTTCTCACCTATTTCAGTCTGAAAATGAATGAACTGAAAGAGTTCAGGGTTAAGCTGAATTCAACCTATTCCGGTTCTTATTATCTGCCACCGGTTCAATGTGAAGCAATGTATAACAACCGTTTTTCTGCGAATACTTCAGGGATGAAGGTTGTCGTCGGGAACTAATTGCGCAGAAAATTATTAAACAATGACTGATATAACAAGGGGTGGAGTCTTATTAATTATCAAAAAATACAAGTTAATTGTTGTTTCTATTACCCTGGTAATTTCCTTTTTCCTTTTTCCTGTTATTCGGTTTAAAGTTCCTTACAGTGTAGTAATTGAAGCAAATGACGGATATCTTCTTGGTGCAAAAATTGCAGCTGACGGTCAATGGAGATTTCCTCCGTCGGACACCCTTCCTGAAAAATTCAGGAAATGCATTATTAAATATGAAGACCGTAATTTCTATTTTCATCCGGGGATAAATCCAATATCTGTTATTCGGGCTATTGGGCAGAATATTCGTGCAGGAAGTATTATTAGTGGCGCGAGCACTTTATCAATGCAGGTTGTCAGGCTTTCGCGATCAGGAAAGAGGCGTACCTTTTGGGAAAAGCTTGTCGAAATGGTTCTTACACTGAGATTAGAATCTGCCACCTCTAAAAGCAAAATACTTTCCCTCTATGGATCCCATGCTCCTTTCGGGGGGAATGTTGTTGGTATCGAGGCTGCTGCATGGCGTTATTTTAATTGTCCGGCCAATCAACTTTCATGGGGTGAATCGGCCGGGCTGGCCGTTATGCCCAATTCTCCTTCCCAGGTCTTCCCTGGTAAAAATATGGATCGGCTTAGACATAAAAGGGACAGGTTATTAAAGAATTTGTTTAATGATCATACGATTGATTTTGTCACCTATCAATTGGCAATTTCAGAACCATTGCCTGGAAGGCCGGAACAATTACCCGATCTGGCTCACCATCTTCTATCCAAATGTGCTGCGCCGGCAAATAAGGCAATTGTGAAGACAACCATTCGGCGCAGTTTGCAAATAGCAGCCCAGCGCATTATAGACCAGCATATGCCTAAGCTAAGAGGTAATCAGATCTACAATGCTGCATGTATTGTCGCAGAGATTAAAACGGGTAAGATTTTGGCTTATATCGGAAATGCAGACTGGAATGATCCCCATGGAGGCGCAGTCGATATGATCGAGGGTCGTCGCAGTACGGGAAGTATTTTAAAGCCGTTTTTGTACGCCTCGATGCTCGATGCTGGCAAGATGATGCCTGATGCACTTGTTCCTGACCTGCCCCTTTATTTTTCAGGTTATGCCCCTCAGAATTATGATTTACAGTTCAGAGGGGGTGTTCCGGCTTCTGCTGCCTTAATTCATTCGCTGAATATTCCGGCAGTATTTATGCTCAAAGAGTATACCCCCTTTCGCTTTCTGGATGTTCTAAGACGAATTGGGTTAACTACTTTTAATCAGGATGCAGGGTTTTACGGATTGTCCCTGATTCTGGGCGGCGGAGAGGCGACACTCAAGGAGCTTGTATCTGCCTATGGTTCAATGGCGCGTGTCTTAAACCGGTATAATCATACAGGTGTATATGATTCCGGTGATTTTAATTCGGTTAGTTTCATTCCTCATCAGGATAGGCCAACTTCACCCGATGGTAAATTTGTTCTTCGTGCAGCATCAATCTGGCAAACATTTAATACGATAACCGAATTGAACCGACCCGAAGAGGAGGTCGGGTGGCAACAATTAGCATCTTCGGGTCGTCTGGCATGGAAAACAGGGACAAGTTTCGGTTTTCGCGATGCCTGGGCAATCGGGGTTAATCCTGAATATGTTATTGGTGTCTGGATAGGAAATGCGAATGGAGAGGGTAGACCCGGACTTACCGGCGGAACCACTGCGGCTCCAATTCTCTTTGACATTAACTCTTTACTGAATTCAGATCATTGGTTTGAAAAACCGTTGGAGGGAATGTTGCCTGTGGCTGTTTGCCGGGAAAGCGGATACCGGGCCTCTGTCAATTGCAATGAGACCGATACCGTGATGGTGCCTTCAACCTGTTTAAACAGCGTACCCTGCCCGTATCATATAAAAATACACCTGGATACCTATCGTCAGTATTTAGTTAATTCAGCATGTTATCCACAAAATCAGATTGTTAGCGAGAATTGGTTTATCCTTCCGCCTGCGATGGAATATTATTACCGGAAGTCTCATCCCGGTTATCGTACACTTCCCCCCTGGTGGCCGGGAAGTAATCAGCGCAATGAAATTCAGATGCTTGAGCTTATTTATCCTGATGATCGGTTAATGGTTTACTTGCCAAAGGGACATCATGAACAGAAGGGTGTAGTGATCTTTCAGGCAGCTCACCGAAGGGGTGGCGCTACCCTTTTTTGGCATCTTGATGAATCGTTCCTGGGCTCTACCAGAGAGATCCATCAAATTTCGGCATCACCCTCTCCCGGGAACCATAAACTCTTAATTGTGGATGAATTGGGAAATAGTTGCAGCAGGACCTTCAAAGTTTTGGATTAAATGATTTTTATTTTTTATTCCTTGAACATAAAATATACTGCCAGCAACAAGAAGACAAATTGTTTTGTTTATCTTTAACTGATGATTGAACCATTTCAATTATTTACTATCCTACCACCATGAACCATGAAGCTATACGAATTCCATTGGAAATCCAGATCGGGCAGGAACTTTATCAGCAAATTCAGGGAAAAGTTCTCGAGACTATTTTGAGGGAAGCTAAAGTGGAAAAGACGGAGAACTATTTTAAAAATATCCTTCAGGGGCATAGTTTTAAGGTGAACGATAAATTGGCTCCGCGTCTTTACGATAGTTTTGTAGAAGTTATGAAAAGACTCGATTTCAAAGAGTCTACAGAATTTTTCATAACCAATAATCCTGAATTAAATGCTTTTGCAGTTTCAAGACTTGAACCTGATGAGAGTCATATTATTAATATCAATTCGGGACTCATCGATAAAGTGGATGATGATGAATTGAAATTTATTGTTGGGCATGAAATAGGGCATCTAATCAGCAATAACGCAAATATTGCTCAATTATTGGATTTTGTCTTTGTCGATCAGGCAGAAACGCCTCTGATGATGCAGCATAAAATTGCGGTTTGGGATAAACTGTCAGAGCTGACTGCCGACCGGTTCGGATTTATTGCCTGCGGTAAGCTTGACAAGGTACTTTCTTGTTTCTTTAAAATGGCTTCGGGATTGAGCGTTGAACGGCTTAATTTCGATCCAAAAGCGTTCAGCGTCGAAAATGAAGAGATTCTGAAATATTTTAAGGAGACAGGTTCCGGAAATTTATTGTCTCATCCCATAAATCCTATCCGCATTAAGGCTGTCGAGCTGTTTGAAAATTCTGAATTGTACAGCAAACTACTTTCGGGAAATGAAATTGAGTATGATAAGGCACTCGATGATCAGATCTCTGAATTAATTCAAAGTCTAATGGTAATCAGCAATTCTCCGCTTAATTATCATCGCACCTGTTTCATTGCTTCAGCAGGATTAATTGTGGCAGGGATTGACAAAGCGATCGAACCGGATGAATATAATGCCATTATTGATGAGCTCTCAGCATTTACTGTCTTTCCTAAACAGACCCTTAAAGCAATGACGGATGAGAATAAAATAGAATCGTTTTTTGAGAATTCAATTAAGGAGTTGTTGGAGATAAATCCCGGAGAGAAGAACATGATGCTGGAATATATGATCAATATTATTATTTCAGACAGTACCATTTCGGACAGTGAATTGAATTTCATCTTCGACTTTGGTGTTAAACTTGGCTTCGAGCGCAAAGAGATTGCCCAGATTTTTGCCAGTTCAATCCAGGAACAGTTTATCCCCAATATTTATTCCTGATCACTATTTCACTAATTTTCGCTAATTATTAGTTCTCGAATTAGCTTAATTTATATTTGAAAAGCCCTTCAAATTCAATTTTGAAGGGCTTTTAAAATCAAAATGAATCCATTATATATTATAATGATATTCAAATAATTATATAAGCGAATAATATACAATATATAAAAACATAGAGCCATTCGCATTTAATATAATAAGGTAATCTGCCATATTTTCGCAATAGTCGTCTGTGGTTGAAATTTCACTAATTGTCGTATTGTAAAATTGTCGAATTCTTCCAAACCTTTATAGCGATAAACACTCCATTCTGTTAATTCCGGTAAACCCGTTAATAATGCGTACCTTTGTACTTTATTTAATTACAGCTGGACTTTTTTGTGCGCAGAAATGATCAGCATCTAAAAATCATTATTTTGGCGTTTAAGTCTTTAGAAATTATTGAACCAATTCTTCAATCACTCCTCGAAGAAGGTTATTCCACACCAACTCCAATTCAGGCCCAGGCAATTCCGATTGTGTTAGAAGGGACAGATTTATTGGGTTGTGCCCAAACAGGAACGGGTAAGACAGCAGCATTTGCAATCCCGATTCTTCAATTATTATCAACCAGTCAATCCTTTGATCGGCGGAAAAAAATCAGAAGTCTGATTCTTACTCCGACTCGGGAACTTGCCATTCAGATTGGAGAGAGTTTTAAGAATTACGGCAGGTACACTAAATTATCCTATACGGTTATATTCGGTGGTGTAAGTCAGTTTTCGCAAACACAGGTTTTGCAACGTGGCGTAGATATTCTTGTCGCCACTCCAGGCCGACTTCTAGACCTGATGAATCAGGGATTTATTTCACTGAAGGATATTGAGATATTTGTCCTTGACGAGGCGGATTGTATGTTGGATATGGGATTTATCCACGACGTTAAGAAGGTTCTGGCAGCACTTCCCAAAAAACGTCAGTCATTGTTTTTCTCAGCTACTATGCCACCTGAAATTGTTAAGCTGGCTGATACTATTTTGAAGAATCCCCGCAAGGTTGAGATTACACCGGGACAGCCGACAGTAGATATTATAGAACAGTTTATATACTTTGTAGACAAAGGAAATAAAAGTTCGCTGTTGATGGATGTTTTAAGCGACCAGAATATTAAGTCTGCGCTCGTCTTTACCCGCACTAAACATGGTGCCGATAAAGTAGTTAAAGACCTGTTGCGTCATAATATTAAAGCTGAAGCAATTCACGGGAATAAGGCGCAGAATGCAAGACAACGTGCATTGGCGAACTTTAAAGATCAGACTACCAGAGTTTTAGTGGCTACGGATATTGCTGCACGTGGAATTGACGTAGATGAGATGGAGTTTGTGATCAATTACGAGCTCCCCAATATTTCAGAGACCTACGTTCACCGTATTGGCCGGACGGGTAGGGCAGGGGCTAAAGGAACAGCCTTCTCATTCTGTGATGCCGAAGAAAAAGCCTACTTAAGGGATATCGAAAAATTAATCCGGAAGAAGATTCCTGTTATTGAAAATCATGCCTATCCGCTGATTGATCATAATCCTGTTAAAGCTCCAAAGCAGCAACATCAAAGACCGCAGCGTACGACTTTTGCACGTCCGAAACCTGAAAGTTCAGGTGACAGACACCGGTTAGTTCGCAATCCTAGATAGAACAAAAACAATATTAAAAAAGGGTTAAGAATCTGATTAGTATTCTTAACCCATTTTTATTTAAACTTTTTATTTAAACAAAGTTATTACCCTGTTTCCCTATTACCCTATTGCCTGATAATTTTTAAAGTCTTATTGTTTTCCCGCTATTGACACTTTCCCTTGCCGCGTCAAGAATTTCCATAACAATCATATTATTCTCAAGGGAGGATAAGTCGAAGGGCTGAAGAGTTATCGTTTTGCGCACAACAGCAGTCAGGAAAGAGAAAGGATCGTTAAATGGCATGTTATTCTCCGGAATTGTTTCTTTAACGGGTAATTCGGTGCCTTTCCAGCGGTGATTTAATTTATTCCTGTCTTCGCAGATCAGATACCCGTGCTGACCGTAAACTTCCATATCTTTTCTGTTAAAGGCCCAGTTCCATGAGGCCTGAATAATAACCTGCGATTTTGGATAGGTAATCACGATGGTCGCTTCGTCTTCCACCTTTGGGTAGATCTCAGGCTTTATTTGCTGGGTCATACAACTAACAGCTAAAGGTTTTGCCCCTTTCATGAGCCAGGTGGCTAAATTGGCTCCGTAACACCCAAAATCGGTAAGAGCTCCGCCACCGTTTAAAATAGGATCTGTAAGCCAATCGGTGAACTCAGGGTTGCAACCAATCTCGAATGGCCCGGAATGACCCGTATGAAAAACAATTTTACGAAGGTCTCCACCCTTTTTTTCTTCAATCATATACTGCCACGCTTTTTGATGAGTGCCATACCAGGTTGTTTCGTAATTGGTAAGCAATTGTATCTTATGCTTCAAAGCGAGCTCCAACATTTTTTTTGCATGAATCATATTTACGGCCAGAGGTTTTTCTACCATCACATGAATTCCTCGCGGGGCAAAGAATTCCACCACCCTTAAATGGTCGTAGGTAGTTGTGAAAGTGCTGACTGCTTCTGGTTTTACATGCTCAAGCATCTCTTCCACAGTGTCGAAAACAATATCTAAACTAAAGCCATGCTCCCTGGCGTATTTTCGGGCCAGATTTTTATTGGGTTCAACAATGGCCACAATACTGATATCACCTTTCTTTTCGCGTCCCAGGATTCCGTGAACATGAGTATGAACAAGCCCAATTACTGCCACACGCAAGGGGTTTATAGTCGTGTTTTGAGCTATTGTATGACCTGCAACAGCAATTGCAGCACCGGAAACTCCGGCTTTATTTATAAAAGATCTTCTGTCCATTTTTTTTGATTGTTTCTGTAAAAATGGTTATTTATTATGAATTTCTATTTTTAAATATGGTTTTTCTATGTTTGATACAGAATTATAAAATTGGGCTTTAAATATTCAATTGGGGTGGATTTTATATTAAAGAATTTATTTCTTCGCCAACAACGCCTCAGAGCCCGAAATTACATCAAACAATTCCTCATCGATTGTAGACTGACGAAGACGATGGAAAGAGCGATTCAGATCTTCAAGAAGTTCGTCAATATTTTTCTCGGCACGTTGCATTGCGGCTAACCTGCTTGCATTCTCACTGGCGAGTGATTCAGCACATGCCCTGAACAATGAAATAAACAGATATTGTCTGATAATTCCGTGCAGAGTAGGTGCAATACCATTAATTGGTTCCGGGATATAATTTGTGGGCCAGTTGATTTGAGTTACGCTTTGATACCAGGTTTCATCAAGCGGCAGAAGACGCTGAACTGTTGGTTCATAAAGAGCTCCTGGTTTTGGCTTGTTATGAAAAATGTAGAGTTGTGAAATTTCCCCATTTTCCCGTTCCGATTCACAATCAAGCAGAATCTGACCGATAACAGGCGTTATTGTATTTACCGAATTTGGTACTGAAAATAGTCCAGATATGGATAATTTATCATCTTCCAATAGAGATTGAATCCGTTCACCAACAGCCCAAATTCGTTTAGGTCCTTGTAAATTGGCAAGAAAATTTGAGACATAGGCTGAAAGAACATCATTAAACTGCCCCACGAGCCCCTGATCAGAACCAAAAACAATCGCGCCGATGGCTCTGTGGTCTGAGTATTTCTTGTCTGTAAAATTAATCACTCCTGCTTTTTGAAAACAGACATATAATCCTAATTCAACTGTCCTGTAATATTCAGCCAATGAGATTACTGCTTTTTCGTACTGAATGATATTTGAAGCTGCCAGAACCTTCATGGTACGAACAACCGATTCGAGATCTGTTGCACCGTTTATTTTTCGTTTTAAGCTTTCAAGTGTATCGCTCATAATTGTTCAGTGAATGGTTCAAGGGCCTTTAGTGCCAGTTGAAGGATTAACGTTCGGTCATCGTCACTGAAGGGTAATGTTGAATTAAATCGTTTCCGGGTATCTTCAGGAAGTTCAGCTGCTTTTATGCGTAAGGAGCGTTCTGCCTCCTTCATTCTGTCCAGGGGAACTTCATCGAAATAACCATTCGTAAGCGCCAACAGGACTGTGATTTGTTCAGCCAGCGTAATCGGTGCCGAAGCCGGTTGCTTCAGACAAGCTCTTATGCGGCGGCCGTGGGCGATTATCTTTCGAGTATGCTCATCCAGCCTCGTGCCGAATTTGGCAAAGGTCTCCAATTCTTCAAATTGAGAGTAGGCCAGTTTTAAAGCGCCTGTTACTGAGCGGTACGCAGGTCTTTGCGCTTTCCCGCCTACCCTTGAAACCGACATCCCGACATCCACTGCCGGAAGTACACCAAGTTCGAATAACGTAGGCGATAGGTAGATCTGACCATCGGTAATCGAGATCAGGTTTGTCGGGATATAGGCCGAGATATTTTGAGCCTCGGTTTCAACAATAGGGAGCGCGGTTAATGAACCTCCTCCAAGCTCCCGGCACAAATGTGTTGACCTCTCCAAAAGCCGGGAGTGAATATAGAAAATATCCCCTGGGAAGGCTTCACGGCCGGGTGGGCGACGTAATAAAAGGGATATTTCGCGGTAAGCTCTGGCATGATGGGTAAGATCATCATAAACTATCAGAACATCTCTCCCCTTTTCCATAAAATATTCTCCTATACTCGTTGCAGCATAGGGGGCAATGAAATTTAACCCCGGGGCATCATTCCCTTCCGTCACGATCACGATGGTGTATTCCATAGCTCCTTTCTCCCGAAGGTCGGCCACTACTTTGGCGACGCTTGCAGCACGCTGTCCAATGGCACAATAGATGCATAATACATTCTGATCATGCTGATTAATAATGGTGTCTATCGCAATGGCTGTCTTCCCGGTTTGCCTGTCACCCATGATTAATTCACGCTGACCACGTCCTACCGGAATAAGGGCATCTATAACTTTTAAGCCTGTTTGCAAGGGTACGATAACCGGTTCGCGGTCAACAATAGCGGGCGAGGGGCGCTCAATGGGCAGTCGGTGGCTGAAAATAAGCGTACCTTTTTCGTCCAGTGGCTCTCCAAGTGGATTAATTACCCGGCCGATTAAGGAATCTCCAACCGGTACATCCATCACACGACCCGTTCGCTCCACGACGTCCCCTGCCTGTAGATGGGAATAATCGCCAAGCAGAACCACTCCAACTTCTTCTTCATCAATATTAAAAGCAATACCATACAAATCTCCCGGGAATTTCAAGAGCTCTTCAAATCCAACACCCGGAACGCCTGAAACTTTAACTATTCCTGTAGATAAGGAGGTAATTATTCCTACCTCTTTGGTCGTTAATTGAGGATTAAAGTTCTCCAGTGACTGACTTATTCCGTCAATTGTATGATCAAGAAGATTCTGCAATTTTATCGATTCCATATTAAATGAATCTGTTAAGAGACCTTTTCAGTCATTAAATCACTCCGCTGATTCAATAGGTCAGTAATATTGGCTTCCAATGATATAAGATAATCCTCAATATTCCAGGAAACTTTATATCCGTTGGTAATCAGTTCAATACCACTGATAAATTGAGGTGAAGTTTCAAATTTAATATCGGCCAACAGCTTAAAATTACCATTGATCACATTTTTAATGGCAATTTGCTGGCTTACTGGCATTTCAAATGCACTTCGCACATAAATTTCACCGCCAGGTTTACATAAGGCAGAATTCAGCATCCCCCATTGATCAGAATTTAATTCATTAATTTGTTTTATAAAAACAGTGGTCATCTGCTCCTCCAAATTAGCTGAGGCCAGGTCATCCAGGGTTTTGCGTACAACAGTAAAAACCTCTTCACGGGTGCGCCGGATGATTTCAGAACCCACATTAAGCTGTTCATTTCTCAACGATTCCTGTAAACGCAAACGTAAGGATTCAACTTCAACCCGGGTTTGTTCCATGAGTTTTTGTCGTTCAGCATTAATTTCAAGAATGGCATTTGTTAAAAGGTCACCTCGTTGCCGATCAAACTCGCTGTTTTTTTGCTGAAAGCGTTCAAATTCCCGGCCCGTATTCGCTTTGCTCTCTTCCGCTTCATGTAATTGATTGGCAATTAGCTTCTCCCGTTGGTCAATAGCCTCCAGGATTGGCTTAAACAGAAAACGTTTTAAGAGCCAGGCCAGAATCAGAAAATTAACTAATTGTGCAGCAAATGTGAACCAGTCGAATAACATATTCAGCCTCCGGTAACTTTTGTGATAACGAAATTCCAAAACGGATTGGCAAAAAGCAGAATCATTGAGACAACGAAACAATAAATAGCCATCGACTCGATCATTGCAAGCCCGACGAATAGCGTACGAGTTATTGTTGATGCAGCATCAGGCTGCTGAGCGATGGAAGTTAGTGCAGCAACTACCGCCTTGGCTTCTCCCATAGCGGGGCCAATACTTCCAATGGCCATTGTAATACCGGCAGTTAGAATGGAAACTGCTCCAATAAGTGTGATATTGTCCATAAGATTGTCCTCCTTTTAAATTATTAATTCAATTATATTTAGGTATTTACCTCTGTTTCTGTCTCATTGGCCGCTGCGGCAATAAATACCGTTGCAAGGATTGTAAATATATAGGACTGAACCGAACCTGTAAGTAAGCCAAAGGCGGTCATTACGATCGGGAATACCAGGGGTGTAATGGTAATCAGGATACCAAGAATTATTACACCGCTCATCATGTTCCCGAACAAACGAACTGCCAGAGCCAGGGTACGTGAGAATTCACTGATTATATGAAATGGAAGCATTATTGGCAATGGCTTTACGTACGACCTGAGGTAGTCTAATATTCCATGTTCCATAATATTGAAAACTGGAACAGCAAAGAATACAGATACCGCCAGGGCTGCAGTTGTAGAGAGTGAACTTGTGGGCGGTTCATAGACCGGCAGAATGGTAAGCAGGTTAGAGGTAAAAAGGAACAAAAACAGGGTTCCCAAAAATCCGATATAGGTCTTTGATTTGTGCAATCCTACCTCTTCAATCTGCTCTTTTATGCCGGTTACAACCATTTCAAGAATACTCTGCCACCTGGAAATCTTAGTTTTGATAACCAGTTTTCGGGTGACCAAGATCGAACCAATCACCATGAATAACATTATGGCCCAAGTAGTGACAATTGTAAAGTTGATTTTTACAAAACCATACTCAAAAAATACCATTTCATCGGGACTAATTCTCATTTTCTTGATTCTTTATTGCTGTGTTTCATTAATTTCTTTAACCTTTGTCGATCGCATAATGATCCCTCGGGCGATAATAAAACCTATCAGACAGATCAGTGCTCTGTCCCAGTGATCACGCGAAATATAATAAAATGCGGTTATCGTGATTGCCATCCGTATAATTAGGCTTCCAAGAAACCATAAAGCTGGCGATTTGGACTGGATCCCTTTTTGGGTTGTCCACCATAATCCGCCGAAAAAGAATATCCCCAGAAGTAATCCTATGATTAATACTCCAATAATTGTCATCGTCTCATTCATTTTTGTCTTCCTTATTTTTATGGATATCCTTATCCTCGCTGGCCAGCCAATGCCAGGCACTCACGCATCCGACTATTAATCCTATCAGTAAAAATGTAAGCGTCCACGATTGTTTGCCGGGAAACTGCTTGTCTAACCAAATACCCAGAAAAGCTCCAAGAAGTGTAGGGACTGTAACCGACCAACCCACGAGTCCAAACATTCCTAAGCCAAATAATAATCCACGTTTGGATTTTTGCTTCTCCATGAGTTTTTGTTTCTCTTTTGATCCGATAATTTGTCTGAAATTCTTTTGGATTTCGTCGTGTTTCATTTTGAGGATTATTTTTTACGGAATTCCTCAAATCTGCGAATGAATCCCAGTTCGAGTTTGGCCATTACGGTACGCACTTTTTTTTCATGCTCATCCATATTTTCGAAATCCTGAATGACTGTTTTGTGTAAATCGCCCAGGTCCACACCTCCAACGGCATTTCGGACCGATACGAGGACATTTGCACCAGCCTTAACCAGAATTCCCTCGTCGGTGGCTATATAAACTACTTTTCCCTCTTCAGTTTCATAAGTTAAAATCCCGGGTGCCAGGGCTGCAGTGCAATCCAGACGGTGCGGCAGTAATCCAAAGGATCCCTGCAATGTTTCAGCTACAATACGCGTAATCCCTTTCAGATCGGCAAATATCTGATACGGCAGTAGGATTTTCAGATTCATAAGCTTTGTTTCCATTGCTGATTCTTATAATGTTTGATCTATTTCTTAAGGTCACTGATCCCTCCAATCAGATAAAAGGCACTTTCAGGATAATCATTCAGCTTATCCTGAAGAATTAATTCACATCCGTCCAAAGCATCATTCAGTGAAACGAGTTTTCCCGGGATTCCGCTAAACTGCTCTGTTGTGAAAAATGGCTGGGTAAGAAACCGTTCCAGTTTCCTGGCTCTATAGACCACCTTCCGGTCGTTTGAAGAGAGTTGTTCGAGTCCGAGCATTGCAATAATGTCCTTCAGATCTTCATATTGAGCGAGTGTCGACCTTATATCCTGTGACAAAGCATAGTGTCTGTCACTTACAATTCCCGGGGTGGCCATTTTTGAGCTCGATTGAAGGGGATCTATGGCGGGGTACAATCCTTCACTGGCGCGCTTTCGTGAAAGCACTATCGAAGCTGAAAGATGGGAAAAAGTATGGACAGATGCGGGATCGGTTAAATCATCTGCAGGGACATACACAGCTTGAATGGAGGTAATTGCACCTGTATCTGTATTGGCAATTCGCTCCTCCAAACGCGATAATTCAGTAGCTAAAGTGGGCTGGTATCCAAGACGGGACGGCATTTGTCCCATCAGACCGGATAATTCCATTCCTGCCTGTATAAATCTGAAAATATTATCCATGAGTAATAAGACATCCCTGTGCTCATCGTCCCGGAAATATTCAGCCATCGTGAGCGCTGCCTGCCCGATGCGGAAACGGGCTCCTGGTGGCTCATTCATCTGTCCGAAAAGCATAACCATATTTTGAAGCACGCCGGCTTCCTTCATGTCGCGGTACAACTCTTCACCCTCACGACATCGCTCACCGATTCCGCAAAATATACTCATCCCTTCATGATGACCGATCATATTATGGATCATCTCTGTTAGCAGAACCGTTTTGCCAACTCCTGCACCTCCGAAAAGCCCGGCTTTTCCTCCGCGTTCCAGAGGGATAAGAACATCAATAAGCTTAATACCTGTTTCAAATACTTCTGATTTTGTAGAGCGCTTTCCCAACGGAGGTGGATCCTGATGGATCGAGCGCCAGTGTATATCAGAAATTTCTCCCTGACGATCGATTGTATTTCCAAAAACATCAAACATCCTGGAAATTATCCCTTTACCGATAGGTGCCTTAAGTGGTCCTTCAGTGTTTTTCACCACCATTCCCCGGGCAAGCCCCTGCGTTGGCGTTAACGCGATTCCACGTACACTTTTCGCATCAAGATGGGAGAGTACTTCAATCGGAATTTGTTCGTTTGATCCGGTATTTAAAAGGGTGTAAATTGGCGGAAGGTGCTCTTCAAAACGGATATCCACTACACTACCGCGAACCGAAATTATCTTTCCGGTACCAGTTGAACCATTTGTATTTAGAGTTATAGCCTCCATGTGCTATCAAATTAATGGTTATGTGAAATATACGCAATATTTTGATCAATTTCAAGGATTTTAATACAATTTATAGCGCAGTTTCGAAAAATAAAATCATTAAGTTTTCCATGATGAGAAAATAGGAATATGGTTTTATGTAAAGACAACAACCCCGAAACCAATGAAGTTGATTCCGGGGTTGAATATGATTTTCAATTTTATCAAATAATTTATTTTAAAAGTGGTTTAAAAATTCAGGCCAAGATGCCTAAAAGTCTAATAGATTAAAGAGTTTATTCAGGCAAACCATAAGTATCCATAACATAATCGACGTCTTTATCACCGCGACCGCTTAGGTTCACAAGTATTGATTGTCTTGGATTTTCTTTTGCAAGTTTAAGGGCATGGGCTACTGCATGTGCACTTTCCAGAGCGGGAATAATCCCTTCCAAACGGCTTAACTCGTAAAATGCGTCTATCGTCTCTTTGTCGTTTGCAGTTACATAGGTTACTTTTTTCAAATCTTTTAGCATGCTGTGCTCCGGACCAACTCCGGGATAATCCAAACCACTGGCTACAGAATATACCGGTGATGGCTCCCCTTTTTCATCCTGAAGTAAATAGCACTTAAATCCATGGATGATTCCTGGTGTTCCAAGTGTCATTGTAGCAGCATGTTCACCTAATTCCAGCGAACGGCCGGCAGGTTCAACACCAAAGAGTTTGCACTCCTCTTCCCCGAGAAAAGCTGAAAATATCCCCATTGCGTTACTTCCACCGCCTACACAGGCAACCACGTTGTCAGGAAGTTCCCCTGTCATTTCCAGAAACTGCTCTTTGGCCTCGATACCAACTACTCGCTGAAAATCGCGCACCATCATTGGGAATGGGTGAGGACCGACAACCGATCCAATGCAGTAGATACTATTTTCGAAATCCTGCATGTATGCGCCGAAAGCCGAATCGACAGCCTCCTTTAATGTTTTTAGTCCGAAGGAAACCGGGACAACTTTAGCACCCAGGATCTTCATTCTTACCACATTGGGATGTTCTTTGATGATATCCACTTCACCCATGTGAATTTCACACTCCAATCCAAAATAAGCAGCTGCTGTTGCAAGGGCTACCCCATGCTGTCCGGCTCCGGTTTCGGCAATCAGTTTCTTTTTTCCGAGATATTTAGCCAGCAATGCCTCACCCATACAATGGTTAAGCTTGTGAGCCCCGGTATGGTTAAGATCTTCACGTTTTAAATAAATCCGACCACCGTATTTCGTTGATAGCCTGTTGCAAAAGTAGGTTGGAGTTGGTCTTCCCTGGTAGTGTTTGCGAATACTGCGTAATTCAGAGATAAAATTATGAGACTTGCTGATAGAAAAATAAGCATCAGTAATCTTTTCCATTTCAGTTTGAAGTTGCGGGGGTATAAAACTTCCGCCATACTCCTCATAAAATCCATCTTTGTTCGGGTAATTTTTAAAATAGTTCGTAGTCATCTGTTTATATTATTGATGTGTAAAATATTTTAAGCTCATTTCTGCTTCTTCCTTTGATGGTGGCCGGATGAATCCATCTGGTTGATTCCTGATTGTCAAAATTAAAAAAAGGAAGATAAATTAACTGGTTTAAATCAAAAAAATTGAAATTTATTTTGATTTTTTATTGTCAAAGAGTTAAATCAAGGGACCTGTTCCTTACAATTTGAAAGCTATCGTGTCGGTATGGGTTAAATCCACAATATAGCCAGGTTGGAATCTTGGAAAGTTCAAGAATTATCGGGGTAGTCATTCATGAAAAAATGGAACAGCTTTTGGCTATCCCATTTTTTGTATCTAATCAATTTATTCTCTATCGTTTTTACTGTTCTTCGACAAGAACCTTAACGTCATTATTTGATAATTCGACCAGGCCTCCCTTGATTTCAAAATAGGAAACCATGTCGTTAATCTCTTTCACCTTAATTTTCCCCTGCATCAGCGTAGAAATAATAGGTGCGTGGTTTTCCATAATTTCGAATGATCCGGAGACTCCTGGTAGTTTGACGATTTTTATCTCGCCGGCGAACAGCAATTTTTCCGAAGTGATAATCTCAAGCTTCAACATATAATACGTAAATTATCTGATCGTTATTTTGAATTATCTTGATTCAGCAAGAAGTTTTTCCCCTTTTTCAATGGCTTCATCAATGGTTCCAACCATACTGAAGGCAGTTTCGGGATATTGATCGACTTTACCATCAATAATTGCATTAAATCCTTTGATCGTATCTTCAATAGCAACCCAAACCCCCTTCATACCGGTAAATTGCTCCGCAACGTGGAACGGTTGGGATAAGAATCTCTGGACACGGCGAGCCCTATGTACGATTAATTTATCTGCTTCAGAAAGTTCGTCCATCCCAAGAATTGCAATAATATCCTGAAGTTCGCGGTAACGTTGTAAGAGTTCCTTAACCCTTTGCGCGGTGTCATAATGTTCACGACCGACAATGTCAACAGTGAGTATTCGTGAAGTGGAGTCAAGCGGATCCACGGCAGGGTAAATACCCATTTCCGAAATCTTCCGGTTCAATACTGTAGTGGCATCAAGGTGAGCAAATGTTGTAGCCGGGGCAGGGTCAGTCAAGTCATCTGCAGGTACATACACTGCCTGAACTGAAGTGATTGATCCGTATTTTGTGGAGGTGATCCGTTCCTGGAGTAACCCCATTTCTGTAGCCAGTGTTGGCTGGTATCCTACCGCTGAAGGCATACGGCCTAAAAGGGCAGAGACCTCAGATCCGGCCTGAGTAAATCTGAAAATATTATCCACAAAGAAAAGAATATCATTACCTTTTCCTTTTTTATCACCATCACGGAAGTATTCAGCAACGGCAAGTCCGGAAAGGGCGACTCTCGCACGAGCTCCGGGAGGTTCGTTCATCTGGCCAAATACCAGTGTTGCCTTTGATTTGGCCAGTTCTTCCTTGTCGACTAAAGAGAGATCCCATCCCCCTTTTAACATGTCTGCCTTGAAAGCTTCCCCATATTTGATAACATCTGATTCAATCATTTCACGTAAAAGGTCATTTCCTTCACGGGTACGTTCACCAACACCGGCAAAAACCGATTGTCCATCGTATTTTTTTGCAATATTATTGATTAACTCCATAATAATAACAGTCTTGCCAACTCCTGCACCTCCGAAAAGTCCAATCTTTCCACCTTTTGAATAGGGCTCCAGAAGATCGATCACCTTAATACCGGTGAAGAGCACCTCTTTTTCGGTAGAGAGGTCTTCAAATCGTGGAGGGTCATTATGAATTTCATAACTCCGCTCTTTAGAAATTGAACCAATTCCATCTATCGCCTCACCAATCACATTGAGCAATCGTCCTTTAATATCCTTACCGACAGGCATTGAGATGGCCTTGCCTGTATTTCTGACTTCCATTCCACGCGAAAGACCATCGGTGGAGTCCATTGCGACCGTCCGGATAGTCTGCTCGCCAATATGCTGCTGACATTCAAGAACTAATATTTGACCGTTTTCCCGTGTTATTTCAAGGGCATCAAATATTTTGGGTAACTCATTTCCACCCTGCTCGAAGCTGACATCCACAACAGGTCCGATAACCTGAATGATTTTGCCTTTGGATTGCGACATAGTTCTGTATTTTATTGAATTTTATTGCAAATATTTTATTTCGTAATTTGTCGAATTGGTTGTGTTTTTTAACTCTTCATGGCATTGGCCCCACTTACAATTTCAAGGATTTCATTTGTAATTGATGCCTGGCGTGCCTTGTTATAATTGAGCTTCAACTCTTTTATCAGGTCAAATGCATTGTCTGTTGCTTTGTGCATTGCTGTCATCCGTGCTCCATGCTCTGCAGCCACAGAATCAAGTAATGCTTTGTAGAACTGAATCTTCAGTGACTGTGGAATAATTGTAACCACTATTTCCTGCATTGAAGGTTCAAACAAATAGGATATATTCGAAGCTTTTTTTGTGGCTTTTGTATCCTTGATAGAGACACTAACCGGCAAGAACTGTTCATTTACGAGGTTTTGTACGGCAGCATTTTTAAATTGATTATAAACCAATTCAACCCGGTCATAATCACCTGCTGAATAACTTTCCATCAGCGATTGAGCAATTTCACCAGCAGTTAAGAAACTTAGCTTCTCGTAAATATCGAGGTAACTGTTTGTAACGATGATCCCTTTGGATTTAAGTCCGTCAACAGCTTTTTTCCCGACCGCAATAACATCAACTTTTTTCCGTCCTGCCTGTTCTCTGAAGGTGGTTGAAACCAATTCGGAGACTCTCTTAACTACATTAGAATTAAAGCCTCCGCAAAGACCTCTGTTTGATGTAATCGCAATGATGAGGATACGTCCTTCCGTTTTTCGCCCGGCATATTTATTCTCAACATCAGAGCTGAGGTTACTGCTGACACTGGTCAGAATTTCGTTCAGTTTTTCGGCATAGGGGCGCATTTGTATAATAGCATCCTGTGCTTTGCGCAACTTGGCAGCAGATACCATCTTCATGGCGCTGGTTACCTGCTGTGTCGATTTCACTGAGGCTATTCTGGTCCGTATGTCTTTTAAATTTGCCATTATCTGGTTTTATCTGTCTCTTAATTGATTGAAATCAGTTATTTAAACCGAATATTTTGTTGAAACTTCTTTGGCTACTTTTTCAAGAACATCTGTTTCGAGGTGGCAAATTGAACCGCCGCGCAATGATGCAAGGGTTTCCTTATGTTGTGCTTCAAGCACCTCGAGGAATTCAAGTTCAAAATCCTGTACCAAATGCTTTGGAACCGCAGAAAGTAAACCATGTACCCCACAATAAAGGATTGCGATTTGATTCTCAACCTTGACCGGTGAAAACTGTTTTTGTTTCAGGATCTCAAGGTTACGGGTTCCCTTTTCAAGCACTGCCTTGGTTGCAGGATCAAGATCTGAGCTAAATTTAGAGAAAGCTTCAAGTTCACGAAATTCGGCCTGAGCAATTTTCAGTGTACCGGCAACTTTTTTCATTGTCTTGATTTGGGCATTTCCCCCAACGCGCGACACTGAAATACCTACGTTGATAGCAGGCCTGATTCCCGAATTGAAAAGGTTCGA
Source organism: uncultured Bacteroidia bacterium (assembly GCA_903918045.1). Classification (GTDB taxonomy): domain Bacteria; phylum Bacteroidota; class Bacteroidia; order Bacteroidales; family Prolixibacteraceae; genus JAAFHB01. Next base: position 29,166 of record CAIXCY010000014.1, on the reverse strand, counting down.
TTCAAGGAAGATCTGACCGTCAGTGATCGAAATTACGTTAGTAGGAATATAGGCAGAAACGTCGCCGTCCTGTGTTTCGATGATTGGAAGTGCGGTGAGCGATCCACCACCCTTTAACAGATGACGGATTGAATCAGGTACATCATTCATCTGTGAGGCAACGGCTTCACTTGTATTGATTTTTGCCGCACGTTCCAGTAGACGGGAGTGAAGGTAGAAAACGTCCCCCGGATAAGCTTCACGTCCAGGCGGGCGACGCAAAAGCAATGAAACTTCACGGTATGCAACAGCTTGTTTCGATAAATCATCGTAAACGATTAATGCTGAGCGACCCGTATCTCTGAAGAATTCACCAATTGCGGCACCGGCAAATGGTGCATAAAACTGAAGTGCTGCAGGATCCGACGATGTCGACATCACAATTACAGTGTATGGCATTGCACCATGTTCCTCGAGTGTTTTAGCTATATTGGCTACAGTAGAACCTTTTTGTCCGATTGCCACATAGATGCAATAAACAGGTTCACCTTTTTCGTAAAATTCCTTCTGATTGATGATCGTATCAATGGCAATGGCGGTCTTACCAGTCTGACGGTCGCCAATGATTAATTCCCGCTGCCCGCGACCAATTGGGATCATCGCATCAATGGCCTTGATTCCGGTTTGAAGGGGTTCCTTTACCGGTTGACGGTAAATAACGCCCGGTGCCTTACGTTCAAGTGGCAGTTCAAAGAGTTCTCCTGTAATCGGACCACGGCCGTCAAGGGGTTCTCCCAAAGTATTGATAACACGTCCAAGAAGTCCTTCTCCAACGTTGATAGAGGCAATTTTATTGGTTCTCTTAACTGCATCACCCTCTTTAATTCGTTCTGAAGAACCGAGCAGAACGCAACCAACATTATCCTCCTCAAGGTTAAGAACGATTCCCATTACCCCGGAGCTGAATTCAACCATTTCGTTTGACTGAATATTTGATAAACCGTACACGCGGGCAATACCATCACCAACTTGCAATACGGTTCCAATTTCGGCATATTCGGCTTCACTTTTGAAACCATCCAACTGCTTTTTCAGTATTTCGGAAACTTCAGCAGGTTTTATTCCAGCCATAATATCTACGTTTAATTATTTTGTTCTATATATTTTTATCCCTGGCTTTCCAGGAGTTCTCTTTTGAGCTTTTTCAATTTCGCCGATACGCTGGCATCAATCTGCTGATCTTCAACTTGTAATACGAATCCTCCAATAAGATTTTTATCCACGGAACTGGTTAAGTCAACCTCTGACTTAAAATGTTTTCGGATGAAGGTTTTGAACTGATCGATTGTTGACGAATCAATTTCTACAGCGCTTGTTAGTTTAGCCTTCTTAAAGCCGGCCTCTCTCCGGTATGACTCGAGAAAAATCCGGGTAATGCTCTTTAAATAAGCTTCCCTGTGATTTATATGCAAAAGCTTCAGGAAGGAGAAGGTCAACGGATTTGTATGGTTCACAAAAACCTCCTCAATAAATAGCAATTTGGCCTTCGTTTTGATCACCGGACTTATAAGTACATTATTGAATCTGGGATCGAAATCAAAAAAATGTTGAATCATTTCCATATCGGTTCTCACCAATTCTGTAATCGCTTTCTCTTTGGCCAGACCCAGTAATGCTTTCGCATATCTAACGGCAATTTTCCCTTCGTCCATTTAACCTGTATTAATTGAGATTGATCTGATCAATGTAATTTTGGATCAGCTCTTTTTGCCGGCTATCGTCTGCCAGTTTCTCCTTCAGAATTTTCTCAGCAATATCAACCGAAAAATTAGCAATCATATTTTTGATTTCTTCAATAGCAGCGGCACGTTCACGTTCAATGGCAGCCTTGGCATGTTCCATTACCTTATTAGCCTCGACTGAAGCTTCATGACGAGCCTCATTGACAATCGAAGTTTTGAGTTCGCGCGCCTCTTTGATGATCATTTCGCGCTCCAAAATTGCTTTCTTTAAAATCTTTTCGTTTCCGGTTTGCAAATTTACCATCTCTTCCTTGGCATTTTCGGCAGACTTTAAAGCATCCTCAATAAACTTTTCCCTCTCAGAAAGCATCTGGAGAATTGGTCCCCAGGCAAACCTTTTAAGAATGATAAGCAAAATCGAAAAGGATATGAGCATCCAAAAGAAAAGCCCAAATTCCGGCATTACTAATCCCATAGTAAATTTTTTTTATTGATCAATAATTAGTTTTACTATTGACTTTATTTTAAAAGCCAATAGTAAACTAAACGAAAATAATCAGAAAGCAAATTACAATTGCAAAGAAAGCAACTCCTTCAATAAGCGCAGCTGCAACAATCATGTTTGAACGGATATCACCTACCGCTTCAGGCTGACGGGCAATCGCCTCTACGGCTGAACCACCAATACGACCAATACCAATACCAGCTCCAATTGCGGCCAGTCCAGCTCCGATTCCTGCACCCATTTTTGCAATCGCTACATTCCCGGCTACTTGTAAAATTACAGCTAATGTCATCATATCAACTAATGTTTAAAAAATTAAATTGTTCTTCTATTATCAATGTATAAAATAATCTCAACGAAATTTCTTTGGTTTGTTCAGGCATGTTTTGGATGTGAATGTCTTTCCAAGGCCAACCCAATATAAAGTGCCGATAATAAGGTAAATACATACGCTTGTATAAAGGCTACAAGCAATTCCAGAATTCCCATAAACACTGTAAATGCAATTGAAAGTACCGATATTCCGTAACCTGCAATAATGCTCTTCTCTGCAAATATAAAGATCAAGCTATAAAAACCCAAAGCTACAATATGTCCGGCTGTGATGTTCGCAAAAAGACGAATGGTGAGCACAAATGGCTTGATGAATACCCCCATGATCTCAACAATAGGCATCAAAGGGAGCGGTAATTTAAGCCATATGGGAATTCCAGGGGCATTGACTAAATGAACCCAGTAATCGCGTGACCCACTCAAACTGGTTATCACGAAGGTAAACAATGCCAGTACAAGGGTTACTGAGATATCTCCTGTAAGGTTGGCTCCACCTGGAAAGATAGGAACAAGTCCCATCAGATTATTGATGAAGATGAAAAAGAATACTGTTAGTAAAAAGGGTAAATACCGCTGATACTTTTCTTTACCAATTGAGGGTTTTGCAATATCATCACAAATAAACAAAATAATAGGTTCAAGCCAGCTTTGAAGACCTTTCGGCGCTTTTGCAAAATTGGCCTGGTATTTTTTCGCAACAGATAAAAAGATAACTAAAATAAGGGCGATGCTTATGAACAATGAGGTAACGTTTTTGCTTATGGAAAAGTCCCAGGGTCTCACTTCTGATCCATCAGTCATTGTCTCAACGATTTTACGTTGATATTTTCCCTCTGTTGCAATGTGAAAACCTTCATAGGATTCAGTTCCGTGGTGGAGTTTTCCGGCCATGAAAAAATGAAATCCGGTTTGCTTGCTGTAAAGCATTACAGGAAGCGGAATTGCAATATGGGTTTCTCCTATTGAGGCAATATGCCATTCATAGCTATCCTTGATGTGATTGAAAATAAGATCTCCGGTATTGAATTTTTTTGGAGAAATTGTATCGGTAACTGCGTGTTCCTCGCTAGCTTTAAGTAAGTTAGGGGTAGCTGTGAGTGCAAATAAAACCAGGAAAAATGATGTTAAAACTCTTATCATTGCGTTAATTTGTGGCACAAAAGTAGGTTAAATTGTCAGTTTCTCAAAAATATTTTTTGATTATTTTTTGATAAAGCTAAGTACCTCGACTACCTCAAAGATGGTGTAAAGGATATATAAAATCATGAAAGTCAATGTAAAAGGAATAACTTGTGAACGGTCAGTCCACAAATATATCAAAATAAAAAATAGGTAAATCATCAATTTTAATGTCGCAGAGCCCATAAAGGCAGTCGTGAATTTCAGTGTATTTTCTTTGGATGACTTTATGATCCATAAATGACCTGCAGTAGTGACCAGCGCAATTAGTAATAACTGGACCGGGAAAACCGCCAAATAAAATGGTTTTAAAACCGTAGAAAATAAAACCATTGCAATAACAAATATTATTAATGTCAATAGCCCTATTTTAATAATAAATTTTGCGGTTGAAGCACCCATAATTGATTCCTTTGAAAGTTTTTATCGGTTTAGTTATCTTGTTTTCAACTATTTTTTCAGTAATGTTCGGAAAAGGTGAAATATTGCTACAAATGTCATGATCACAGTTAAAAGAATTGTGAAAACAGGACTTTTCATTTTTAACCACTTATCCAATTGAATTCCTCCAAGAACTCCCACTGCAGCCAGCAATATCATTTGAATAACCAGACTGGAATACTTTGCATAATCTTTCAGAAAATTCGTATTTCCGTGATCATCATCATCCATTTCCGGCAATATTTAATGTGTTTTTGTAAATACAAATATACCTTAAATTTTTCCAGTACTATTTCTACAGCAATCAATGATTTTTGTAATACGTGGCGAAGGTACCCATTTAATTTGTGAACATTTCCTAAACGCTTAACAGAATGTTTCTAATTAAGCATTCAGGAAATATTCGTTTCCTAAATTAGGGATCTGGTTTGTTTCTATTTGACGATGAATTTAAGTCAGAATTGATCTTCGTTCAACAAGATCCATCACAATTTCTATTATCTCGTCCTGGCTTAATCTGGAGCAATTAAATTGAATGTCGTAGCAAAACGGAGGTTGATTTTTTTCAAGATAGGAATCCCGGAAATTTGCACGCTGTTTGTCTACATCGATGACCAGTTTTTTAGCCTCTTCGACAGTTATTCCGCTCCGCTGACACATTTCTTTGATTTTCCAATCCATGGGTGCAAAAAGGCGGATATGCAGTGCACGTGAAATACCGTGAGAAAGGATTTCGCTTCCCCTGCCAACAATAACAACCTTTCCACGTATTGCAAGGTTGCGGACTACTTCTTCAATTATTTTTTTTGCCTTGGCATTTGGAACATAATACTTGTCTGTAAAAGAATGCACAATTTCGTCGAGAAAATTTTTCTCTGCTCCGTCTGCAATTTTTTTAACACTGTCCTGATTGATTTTTAACTCATCCGAGGCTAGTTTAAGGATCTCCTTATTTACCCATTTCCAGTTTAATTCCGGAATGTTGATTTTTTGATTGATCCTCAGTGTCAGTTTGTCTGCTAATTGACTGGCACAACAACCACACTCTCTTGAAATTGTTATCACGGGCCCCGGTTCAGAAACCTTTCTTGTCGCATGCAAGATGCGCTCATTCATGTACTTTAACAGAAGATTATCCATGGCTGATTAGTTTTGATATCAACTGCAAGTTACGAAATATAGAGGCGAAATGTACTGTCAACAAGAAATAAATTACAACATAATCAATCGGGAAACCTCCCCTGGATTTGACGTTTAAACATCCACTCCGGATATTCAGAAGGGAGTTCACTGATCTGATTTAATTGTGAAAGTTCGTCAGTGGTGAGGGCTAAACCTGTTGCCTGAATATTGTCAGTTAACTGTAATTTTGTTTTGGCACCTATAATTACACTTGTAATTCCGGGTTGTTTTAAAACCCAGGCTAATGCGACCTGAGCGGCCGTTACATTATGCTTTTTACCTATTGTAATTAACAGATCAATGATGTCATAAGCCTTCTCCTTATTAATAGGAGGGAAGTCGAATGAGTCCCTCCTGCTGTCACCCGCAATTTCATTTGTCCGGGTGTACTTACCCGACAAGAACCCACCAGCCAAAGGACTCCAGGGCATTATTGAAATTCCTTCACTCATCGCCATCGGTACTATTTCACGTTCCATATCCCGACCAGCAATTGAATAATAATTCTGTGTGGCAACAAATTTTTCATAGCCCATTTTATCAGCAAAGCCATTTGCTTTCATCATCTGCCAGGCCGAATGATTACTAACCCCGATATATCGTACTTTTCCTGAACGCACAACATCTTCCAGACCTCTCATGGTCTCCTCCAACGGTGTTATCGGATCCACTCCATGAATATACAATAGATCAATATGAGACATTCCGAGCCGTTCGAGGCTGTCATTAACGGAATCGGTAATATGGAGTCTGGATAACCCAACCTGATTGGCATGAGGACCAACTCTGCCACGTACTTTGGTGGCAATAACCAATGACTGACGCGATAGTCCTAAATCTTTAATGGCTTTACCGAGAATGATTTCTGATAACCCTTCAGAATACACATTTGCAGTATCAATAAAGTTAATGCCGGCATCCACTGAGGATTTAACTATTTCATTTGCTCCATCCTGAGTGACTTCACCGATCGGTACCCAAAATCCCTTACCTCCAAAGGTCATCGTTCCTAAACAAAGTTCTGATACCAAAACCCCTGTCTTTCCTAATTGATTATATTTCATGATCTTTTTTTTTCTTAAATAACAATAAAATGGGATCAAAGTTTAACTGTCCATCCTTTGTTTGAATGCATTTACTCTGTCGCGGCTTATGATTACCGGTTCAGGGTAGGTGCCATACAACATCTTTAACTTAATGCGGCTTCCTGAATAGCCAATCATGTCTTTGATATACTGAATATTAATCAGGTAGTTGCGATTGGCGCGAAAAAAAATATCCGGATTAACAATTTTTTCAAGCTGATCAAGCGAATAGTCGATGTCGAGTATTTTTGACTCTTTTGTCACGAAAAAAGTGGACCGCTCCTGAATAAAAAAGGACTCAATATCAGATACGGCCACAGATCTGAAATGTTCTCCTGTTTTTATAAGGAACCGGTTTTTGCAAGAAGATGTTTTAATTTCTCTACTGCCGGATTCTCATCCTCAATGATTACGATATTTATCATAGTGTTACAATTGGAATTTTCACACGAAAATACTCACGATTTTGATCGATTTGAAGCTCCTTAACAGTAATAATCCTCACCCGTTCTGCCAGATTTTTTAGCCCAATTTGAAAGGAGTCGCTTAATAGTTGTTTTGGCTGCCGGTTGTTCTCAACTTCGATGTATCCGTTTATTACACCGCATATCCTAATTAATAAAGGTTTAGACGTTGTAGCAGAATTATGTTTAAGTGCATTTTCAACCAGAAGTTGAAGTGAAACCGGCAGGATTTGATATTTTTCCGGTTGTGAAATATTAATCTCCAGTTGAATTCTATCTTCATCCCTCATCTGCTGAAGAGCGAAGAAATCTTTTACAAACGCAAGCTCGTTTTCGAGATTAATCAGTTTATTCTCATTTTGATCGAGGATATACCTATAGATGGATGATAACTTGACAATGTAATGATCTGTATGTCTTTGTAAATAATTGTAGATAAGGTATTCAGACTATTGAACAGGAAGTGAGGATTTAGTTGATTCTTCAAAGTCTCATACTGATAGCGGATCTTCTCTTCAGTTGTTTTCTCGATTCGCTTGATAACTTCAAGCAGTTCAAGGAAAAAATAGATAACCGTACCGATCAAAAGACCAAAAGAGGAGCCGATAATAAATCCACGTAACTCTTTTTCAGGTAATTGTTTAAAAAACAGACCAAGTTCAACACCATTGCTGTAGCTCCAGACTGCAGTCATTCCAACAAAAAGTACTCCTGCTATGATAACAACAAACAGGTAAAATATGATTAGCCGTAGAAATACTTTCTGAATAAATTCCTGAACTGTATTGTATATCAGATTCTTAAAAGCCTTACTGCCAATCCATGCAAAAAGTTCAACCTGAGTTATCATTAAAATGAAGGTCAGGATAAAAACATCACTAAAAATTCTTCCACGTGTTAATAATCCAAATGCAGCAGTATAAATCAGACATCCAATTAAGGCATACAGATGAAAACGTGTTGTTAAAATACGATCTGTTCCGGGATCATTTGCTTGTTTCATTTTGGAAATTTTAGATAAATGAAATTACTCAATTTTTTTTACTTTCATAAACCGCGTTGTATAGACATATTGCGAAGTGGGCTGGTCTGACCATTTCATCTCCATCATTACATTTTCAAGCAATTCGACATATTCAAATCGTTTTTCACTGAGTGAAAGATAGTCGGTTCCCCAGTAGTGACTGGTTCCTTTGAGGCTGAAATCTTTTTCTCCCATTTTAATATTACATTCCAGTGGATTATCCATCGCCCGAAAATCGATAAGTGCACAAAGTTCATTATTCAATAACGATACCCCCTTCCAGATCAGCTGGATGCTGTTGTTTGTAAATGTTCCCAGGCCAGCCAGCGGGACAGTTCCATTCATTTTTTTAACTTCATAAAGTTTATTCAATTTAAGTGAATCAAGATGACCCCAGGCAAAGGCTTCAATCCTTGCCATATCCCAGACCAGATTTTTCACCTGAACAGCCTCAAACGGAAAATCTTTAAAGAAACCGGGCTGAAGGATTTTTTCGGAGGGTTCAAACGTGAAGTTCTCCATGTAATTCTGTGGCTCTCCGGCATCAAAGGATCCATTTAACTGATTGGATTTAGTCACGCTAACCTTATTCCAGACCTCCTTATTTTGTGGCAGATTTGTCGTGAACGTTCCTGATACCCGGATCTTATCAATAAAGGCACCTTGTAACGTATGATTAAAATAATCGGTGGTAATTAAATACCTCTGTGGAGTTGCCGGAAGTTTAAGGTTTGCCGGAATCTGGTTAAAAACATTTTTGGTAATTCCCGTTAAATGTTGGCCATCGGTTGAAATTACAGAAAAGACGATCGAGGCCACCAGAATCAAAGTTTTAAAATTTGTTGTTTTCATGACTTCTGTTTTAAATTGATAATTATTGGTTTAAAATTCAATTCAAAAATAGATGTCAGATAAGTGGCCAGCAAATTAAACCTGCGGAGCTGCAATATCAGGGGGCTGAATGGTGTATTGGGTTTGTCGGGCCGAAAGAAACTAAGTTTAGCAATTACAAAATTAAGGGGAATAAGAAATTCTAATTTGATATGGCTATCCTGACTTTTTTATTCTTTACCTTTTCTTCCCTGATAGAGGCCACCGTCTCACGTGCCTTTGTCCGGTTGATCGCTACAAAAGAGGTGTTGTCCAGGATTGTAATTAGGCCAATATCTGCTTTCTCCAGATTACCTTTTTGGATCAGAAATCCAACAATATCGGTTTTGCTGATTTTGTCTTTTTTCCCTGCCCCAATGTACAAGGTAATCCAGAAAGGTGGTTCCGGTAATTTAACCACATCCGGCAACACAACGAATTCCGGAGTATCGTTTATGAATTGTGGTGTATTCTCTTTGTCTGCCAGTACCAGCCAGGCTGTTCCTGCTGCGTTCATCCTTGCAGTTCTGCCGTTCCGATGGATAAATACCTCTTCTGAATTGGCCGCCTGATAATGAATAATGTTTTTTATTTCAGGAATATCAAGCCCTCTGGAGGCCAGGTCTGTAGTTACAAGAAGCTGGTGACTGCCATTTCTGAATTTTAATAAGGCACGTTCTCTTTCAACCTGTTCGAGCCCCCCATGGAAAGTGTCATGGGCAACACCGTCAGCTGATAATAATTCATCAATCCGATCAACAGCTTCTCTGTGATTGCAAAATACCAGGGTTGGTTCATTTCCAAGGGTGCAAATTAACCGAATAAGGGTATCCAGTTTATCTTTCTCCTTGGCTTTCACCGCTTTCAGGATGATATTCGGGCGGTTTTCCTCTGAAAGAAAATTCAGCGTAACCGGATCTTTAATGCCTGAAAATTCCGGAATTTCAATGGATTTGGTTGCCGAAGTAAGGATGCGCTTTTTAATCTGAGGTAACCTATTAATTATAAACCTCATATCGTCGCTGAAACCCATTTCAAGTGACTTGTCAAATTCATCCAGGACAAGTAATTGGATATTCGCCGGATCAAAGCTTTCCCTGCGGATATGATCAGCTATTCTTCCCGGTGTTCCGATTAAAACAACAGGAGGTTCTGAAAAGTAATTGCGTTCGGTCCTAAATGGATGTCCCCCATAGCAACAATTGACCTTGAAACCACTGCCCATCTGCTTAAAAACCTGCTCAATCTGAATTGCTAATTCACGTGATGGTGCAAGTATAAGGGATTGTACACCTGCAGCCTTGATGTCCAGATGATGAAGCAAGGGGAGGAGGAAAGCCAGAGTTTTCCCGGAACCTGTAGGGGCTAACAGTACAATATTATCTGCTTTTAGATCATTGCTTATCATGGCCTGTTGAATCTCGTTTAAGGATTCAAATTTCAAATTCACTATGGTTTGGCTGGTAATTTCTTCTTTTCGCTTCATGGGACAAAGATAATCTATTCGTGATCAATCAACATTCTCTTATAAGCAATTAAAAATCATTGTCACCCGGTAATAAGAAAATCCACCTAAAAAGATTCTTCGCTACATTTCGTTTCGCTCAGATTTACATCTATGGATACACCATAAATTAGGGTAGATTGCTTCAGCATTCAAGGGATAAATATTAAACTGCCAGAGCATTTTGGAGTGCCTTGCAATGACATTTTAGGAATTTTTACTACAACCCATGACGCTGTCATTGTAACGAACAGCCTACCCCGACAGCAAGGCGTATCGGGGACGAAGGGGTGACAAAGCAATCTCCTCTGGCTGGCAGGTTTTAACAAGTAAATCATTAGTAGTGCAGCGAAAAATATCCAATTTTATCCCTGACAGTCGTGATTAAAAAAAAATCAATCAGCACATATGGAATTATAGCCTTTTATTTTTTTATTCCGATCGGCATAAGTAATATGAGCAATATAATGTGCTATATTTTTGTTCGTCTTTTGACCTCCCCCAACCCCTCCGAGGGAGAGGCTTTAGGAATAAGTATTTCATAACGAATACAAAAGGTTTCCCCTTCAGGGAGATTTAGAGGGGTCAAAAATGCTAAATATGATATTTATTTTAGTACATTATATCTTTCCAATTACTTAAAAGATTTTTATTATTTTTATATTCTTAGAATTTGTATTTTAAAGTATTTGTAAATTACACAAATTAAACTAACATTTTTATGGAATACAAAAATGGAATTTCCAGAAGAAACTTTGTAGCTGCAACTTCCGCCGGAGTCGCTGCTTTATCAGTCGTCCCATCAATCACGATAGCTGCAGGTGGCGGAACATCAAAAGTCCGATTGGGCTATATCGGTGTGGGAATTCAAAGCCACGGTTTATTGAAGAATCTGAATAAATGTCCTGAAACTATTATTATGGCCTGTTGTGATGTGGTCACAACAAAGGTTGACAAGTTTAGAGGTGAAGCTCAGCAATTAAATGACACGAAATGGACGAATGAAAAACAGGAGGTTATCGGATATAACAATTATAGGGAACTCCTGAAGCGGGACGATATTGATGCTGTTGTAATTGCTACTCCTGATCATTGGCACGCGCAGATAGCTGTTGATGCTGCAAAAGCTGGAAAAGATATTTATTGTGAAAAGCCTATGGCACTTACCGTTTCAGAAGGTCGGGCAATGGTCAATGCAACAAGGAAATATAAGCGTGTTTTTCAGACCGGGAATATGCAGCGTTCATGGCGTAACTTCCGTCATTCCTGTGAATTGGTTTTAAATGGTTATATTGGTGAAATTAAGGTAGTTAATGTTTGCGTTGGTCCGCCCGTTAAGGCATTGGATCTCCCTTCAGTGGCTGCTCCCGACACTATTGATTGGGATATGTGGGTGGGTCCTTCACTTTACCGTGATTACAGTCCGGTTCTGGCCCCCCCTGTCGAAGATCTGAATTTCCCGAACTGGCGCAGTTATCGGGAGTTTGGTGGGGGAATGATCACTGACTGGGGAGCTCATATGTTTGATATTGCTCAATGGGCATTAGAAATGGATGAATCTGGTCCGATTGAATTTAATCCACCTGCGCAGCATGCCGTGATTGGATTACAAATGAAATATAAAAATGGAGTGATCCTGAATCATGCTAACTGGGGCGCTCAATGTGAAGGCGTTCAGTTTGTTGGAACTAAAGGTGAAATTGAAGTGAGCCGTGATTATCTGAGGTCTGATCCTGCCCAAATTGTGGAAACAGAAATTAAACCTTCAGATAAACATCTTTATAAGAGTGATAACCATTATCAGGATTGGATTGATGCAATTAAGAAAAGGACAAAACCAATTTCGGATGTCGAAACCGGGCACAGAACCTCATCACTTTGTAACCTTGCAAATATTGCTTATCAACTTCAGCGTCCTTTGAAATGGGATCCCGTTAAAGAGCAATTCATCGGAGATGACTTTGCTAATATGATGCTTACCCGCGCTTATCGGGGTAAATGGAATTTCCTTGATTTTTAATTGCATGAACAAAAAATTATTCCGCCTTGGAACTTTTAGATTCCATTAAACGTTTAATTGTTAGAATTAAACTGCTAAACTATGGAAAAAATTAACCGTCGAAAGTTTATTGCTGCAGGTGCCGCTGGACTAACTGGTTTTGCTGCCCTAGGAGTCACCGGAATGACAGGTTTGGGATTTACTCCGGCTAATTCTACTGTTGATAAGGTTAAGCTGGGAAATACCGGCCTGACAGTTTCCAGGGTAGCCATGGGAACAGGTTCGATCGGTGGAAATCACCATTCAAACCAAACCCTTCTGGGGCTTTCCAATTTTGTTAAAATGGCACACCATGCCTATGATCGCGGTATTCATTTCTTCGATACTGCTGATACTTATGGTTCCTATCCATTTATTAAAGAAGTCTTTAAGGAAGTCCCACGGGAGAAGGTTACCCTTCTTGGTAAAATGTGGACCTATAACGATGCAGCAACCAGTGAACCCGTAGCTAAAGCGCTTGATCGCTTTAGAATGGAAACAGGGTCTGATTACTTTGATATTATGCTACTTCATTGTATGACTAACGGAAGCTGGAAAGAAGAGAAAAAGCGGTATGTAGATTATTTTTCCGAAGCAAAGCAAAATGGAATCATAAAGGCAGTGGGTTTATCATGCCATAATTTTGAAGCATTGAAAATGGCTGCAGATGATCCATGGGTTGATGTTATTTTGGCCCGCATCAATCCATTTCAATCCCATATGGATGGCACACCGGAACAGATCAATGCACTTTTGGATCGTGCAAGGGCTAATGGAAAGGGGATAGTGGGAATGAAGATATTTGGAAACGGGGATAAGATCAAGGAGAATGAGCGCGAGGAGTCGATTACCTTTGCGGTTAAGAAAACCAGTATTCATGCGATGACATTAGGAATGGAAAGTATTGCTCAGGTAGATGATGCTGTTGATCGTGTGATGCGAATCGTAAAATCGTAGAGATGGGTTTAATCCCGTCTTGCGTATTTGTAGAATATTGATAATTAAAGATATATGCCATTTTCGAAATTAAACCGTCGCGATTTTCTCGTTAAAGGGGCAGCAGGAATTGCTATCGCCTCAGCTATCCCTTCATTATTTCCACAACCTGCACTGGGCGCAACAAAGTTTGAAACTGTCGATACTGTTTCACTTGGTGCAACTGGTCTGAAAGTTCCGAGGATTGCCCTTGGAACCGGTACCCGGGGATGGAAGCGGGAATCGGATCAGACCCGGATTGGCATGAAAAAATTTGTTGAATTATCTCAATATTGTTTTGACAGAGGGATTCGGTTTTTTGATGCTGCCGACATGTATGGTTCACACACTTATGTAGGTGAGGCACTCAAAGTGCTTCCACGTGAGAAGGTTACTGTTTTGACAAAGATTATGACCTATACCCGCGAAGGGTGGTACGAGGCTGAGCCGTTTGATAAATGTTTTGACCGGTTCCGAAAAGAGCTGAATACTGACTATGTCGATATTTTTTTAATGCATTGCATGGAGAACGGACAATGGCCCGAAGCTAACAAACCGTATATGGAGGCGATGTCAAAAGCCAAACAACAAGGTTTGGTAAAAGCGTTAGGCGTTTCATGTCATAGTTTTGAAGCAATGGTCGAAGCAGCATCAAACCCATGGGTGGATGTGCTTTTGGCACGGATAAATCCGAACAGTATCCGCATGGATGGCACCCCGGAAAACGTGATGCAGGTCCTCGAAACTGCGCGTAAAAACGGGAAAGGGGTTATTGGAATGAAGATCTTTGGATGTGGTGATCTTGTCAAGGAAGACGAGCGCGAGAATTCACTCACATATGCGATTAAAAGCGGGAATGTCCATTGTATGACATTGGGTATGGATAACAAGGATCATGTAGATGATAATATAAGCCGGGTGATGCGAATCGCCAGAGGTAACCGTTAACAGACGACAGTCCTATTTTGGTCAGTAGGAAGTCCGTTGTTACGGGTTGCGAATCGTATTTGGATAAAAAAAAGCATTGCAGAAAATCTGCAATGCCTATGAAGTTTATTAAGTTTTAAGAACGTATATTTTAGTTCGGATTATCTAAGTGAAAATGACACGAAAATAGTTCAAACGGCAACTGCGTGATCATCAAGCAGCAAATCTGCGTTCAACCGGCTTAATAACTTGCCCTGCGGCTTCCGCCTCTGTCACCACCGCCGGCACTACTGCCACCACGATTGAAACCGCCACGGTCACCACCACGGTCACCACCACGATCACCACCGCCTGCGCCACCACCACGATTGTAGCCACCGCCACCGCCGCCTGCACCACGATTAAATCCGCCGCCGCCGCCGCTGCCGCCACGGTTAAAACCGCCACCGCCGCCGCCTGGACGTCTTGTACCATCTTTAGGTTTTTCGATTGATTCGTTCACAACGATCGTGCGACCATCAACTTCAGCACCATTAAGTTCTTCAATAGCCTTTTTGGCCTCTTCGTCATTCGGCATTTCAATAAAACCGAATCCTTTGCTCCTTCCGGAAAATTTGTCTGTGATGATTCTTGCTGAAGCTACTTCGCCGTACTCTTCAAAAAATCCTTTTAATTCTGCCTCTTCTAAGCTAAATGGCAGGCTTCCTACGAAAATGTTCATAATTACAGTAACTAAAATTAATGGTAAATAATCCTTTGTAAAAATAGTGATTATTAGTTGCAAAAAACAAATCTTAAGTTTATTTTAGAATAATTTTAAATAACAGATAATCAAATAATTAATTAGGACTTTAAGTCCCACTTTAACCTTTTTCATCAGAGATCTCTTCCCGGTTAGTCAATTATTCAGTAAATTGAAAGTCAGATTAATGCGTATTGGGGAACATTTTGACCACTTTAATTGTATTGAATTTTCGTCTTGGAGCAAAAGTTTTTTTCATGTAAGTTTGTGATCTTTAAAATTGAGAGAGAAATGTTTGAAAATCTAACGGATAAGCTTGAGAAATCGTTTAAGCTGCTTAAAGGTCAAGGTAAGATTACCGAAATTAATGTTGCCGAAACGTTAAAAGAGGTTCGCAGAGCGTTGCTTGATGCGGATGTTAATTATAAAATCGCCAAAGATTTCACGGCTAAGGTGAAAGAGAAAGCGCTCGGCCAGGAGGTTTTAAAGGCGCTAAACCCTGGTCAGGTGATGGTTAAGATTGTTCATGACGAGTTGATCGAACTCATGGGTGGTCAGACAATCGACGTTAATCTTAAGGGAAGTCCTGCTATTATCTTAATGGCTGGTCTTCAGGGATCGGGAAAGACAACCTTTTCAGGAAAACTGGCTAACCGCTTAAAAACTAAATTTGGGAAGCGTCCGTTGCTTGTAGCATGTGATGTATATCGTCCTGCTGCGATTGAACAATTAAAGATTGTCGCAGCTGCAATTGAAGTATCCGTTTATACAGAGGAAGGAAGTAAAGATCCTGTACGTATTGCAAAAGAGGCGATAAAATTTGCCAAATTACATGGTAATGATGTAGTTATTATCGATACTGCTGGTCGTTTGGCAATCGACGAGCAGATGATGAAAGAGATTGAAGCGATCAAATCGGCTGTCAATCCCGGTGAAACGCTTTTCGTTGTTGATTCCATGACTGGCCAGGATGCCGTTAATACCGCCAAGGAATTTAATGACCGGCTGAATTTTGACGGTGTTGTCCTCACTAAACTTGATGGGGATACCCGGGGGGGGGCCGCTTTGTCTATTCGTTCAGTGGTTACCAAACCGATTAAGTTTGTTGGTACAGGTGAGAAAATGGATGCAATTGACGCCTTCTACCCGAATAGAATGGCTGACCGTATCCTTGGTATGGGGGATATTGTTTCACTTGTTGAACGGGCACACGAACAATTTGACGAGGAAGAAGCCAGGAAATTGCAGAAAAGACTTGCAAAAGACCAGTTTAACTTCGACGATTTTTTGAAACAGATTCAGCAGATCAAAAAGATGGGAAACCTGAAGGATCTTGCAAGTATGATCCCTGGAATGGGTAAGGCAATGAAAGATATTGATATCGAAGACGATGCGTTTAAACATATCGAAGCGATCATCCATTCAATGACAAAAAAAGAGCGGGCTGATGCCAGCATCATTGATGGATCAAGGCGTAAACGAATTTCAAATGGTTCCGGTACCTCTATTCAGGAGGTGAACCGACTTTTAAAGCAATTTGCCGATACCCGTAAAATGATGAAGATGGTTTCGCAGGGTGGGAATATGCGCAACGCCTTAACCCAGGCCAAGGGAAGACGCTAGTTCTAAACTGGTTATATTGATTTTTCGAATTTTTAAAATATATCCATTGATTTAATTCTGATAAAATGATCCTTATTGACGGTAAAAAAACATCAGAAATCTTACAGGCAGAGATTGCCGAAGAGGTTTTGCTTATCAAAAGCAGGGGAGGGAAGACTCCGCATCTTGCTGCAGTCTTAGTTGGTCACGATGGCGGAAGTGAAACGTATGTTGCGGCCAAGGTCAAAGCCTGCGACCGGGTAGGTTTTAAATCAACATTGATCCGATTTGAGGATAATGTAACCGAGGAGGAGCTCTTAAACTGCATCGGACAATTAAATAGTGATGCCGATCTGGACGGATTCATCGTTCAGCTTCCCTTGCCCAAACATATTTCGGAAGAGAAAATCGTGGCAGCTATCAACCCGCATAAAGATGTAGATGGCTTTCATCCTGTAAACGTTGGACGGATGGTTGCCGGCTTGCCTGCCTTTATCTCTGCCACCCCTTTTGGAATCATGGAATTGATAAAACGATACAATATTGCCACATCCGGGAAAAATTGTGTCGTAATTGGGCGCAGTAATATTGTTGGAAGGCCAATGAGTATTTTGCTCTCTCAAAAAGGGATTGATTGTACCGTTACTCTCTGTCATAGCAGAACCAAAAATCTAAAAGCAATATGTGCTGAGGCTGATATAATTATTGCAGCCCTTGGAATGGCCGAGTTTTTAACCGGTGAAATGGTTAAAGAGGGAGCCGTTGTGATTGACGTAGGGATTACCCGTGTTAAATCGGATAAGACAAAATCGGGCTGGAAATTATTGGGAGATGTGAAATTTGATGAAGTTGCACCTAAATGTTCTTACATAACTCCAGTCCCGGGTGGAGTCGGTCCGATGACCATTGCCTCTTTACTTTATAATACGCTGCTCTCTTCAAAAAATGAGATTTACAAATAATTGATAATCTTTCCTTTATAATAAAAAAGCTGTCTTTTGACGGCTTTTTTATTTATTTTTTTTTCCTAAGACATGATTGTATAAAACAATTGTAAAATTGGAGTGTTATTTTTACAAAAGAAGTTGTTATTTAGAAAATTAAACTGAATATGAAAAAACAATCGTTAAATTATTGGCTTTGCCGGATATTCCCTGTCATAGTGTTGTTTATTGTAATGAGTTGTGCAACAGTTCCATTAACCGGTCGGAGACAGTTAAGCCTGGTTCCAGAGTCAGAGGTAATCTCTTTAAGCCTTACTGAATATGATAAGTTTATCAAATCCAATAAGTTGTCAACCGATAAAAATAAGATGGCACTGGTTAAACGGGTTGGTGAACGGATTTCTAAGGCGGTAGAAGCCTATATGACAAATGCTGGACTGAGTCAAAACCTGGATGGTTATAAATGGGAATTTAATCTTGTTGAAGATCAAACTGTAAATGCCTGGTGTATGTCAGGTGGCAAAGTTGTGGTTTATACCGGATTATTACCTCTCACCTTAACTGAGAGTGGGCTCGCTACGGTATTAGGCCACGAAATATCACATGCTGTTGCGCGTCATGGAAGTGAACGGATGAGTAATCAGATGCTTCTTCAGATGGGGAGTACTGCACTTTCCACTGCAATGGCTTCAAAACCTGCTGAAACCAGAAATATTGTAATGACTGCTTTTGGTATTGGATCTCAGGTTGGGGTTGTGCTCCCTTTTTCGCGCGACAATGAATATGAAGCTGATTACATGGGGCTGATTTTTATGGCTATGGCAGGATATGATCCGAATGAAAGTATTCCATTCTGGGAGCGCATGTCAAAACAAGGGGGACAAAAACCACCGGAATTTCTTAGTACACATCCGGTCGATGCCAATCGGATTGCCCGGCTAAAGGAGAAGATGCCGGATGCTCTGACTTATTATAAAAAAAATAAATAATTTCAGGTTTATGAGTGAGGCGAAATGTTGAAACTCTTCAAATTCTAATTGAAATAAAAGAGCGGTAATGTGAAAAACTTTACCGCTCTTTTATTTCAGACTTTTGTAGGAAAGGAAGGGTGTTTAAAAATTGCCCATCTCCTTTGCAAGAATAATATAGGTCGATTCATTTACCGGAACTAAAGGCAAACGGAGTACATTCTCGATTAATCCAATGGAATGTAGTGCTGCTTTGGCTCCTGCAGGATTACCATCGACAAAGAGGGCATCAGATATGCTCTGTAAACGAATGTGAAGCTCTGCCGCACTTTTAAAATCACCTGCCAGGGCAAAGTGTGTTAGATCGGCAATGGCTTTGGGAATTGCATTGGCGGCAACAGATATAACACCTACTCCGCCAATTGAAATCATCGGTAAAAGGAGGCTGTCATCACCTGAAATAACACTGAAACCATTCGGTTTGTCACGCAGAATTTTGGTTATTTCATTTAAATTACCTGATGCCTCTTTGGTTCCAATTATTTTATCTGAAGCGCGGGCCAGACGTATTGTAGTTTCTGCACTCATACTTACAGCAGTTCTTCCAGGTACATTATAAAGAATAACCGGAAGTGGGCTCGCTTTTGCAATAGCCATATAATGCTGGAATATACCTTCTTGAGTTGGTTTACTGTAATAGGGTACAACCGAAAGAATAGCATCTGCTTTCGAAAGATTCATGCTCGTCATACTTTCGATGACTGTTTGGGTATTATTACTGCCAATTCCAACAACTATTGGAATTCTGCCGGCAACACGTCCGCAGACATAGTCTACAATTTGCTGTTTCTCAACCGAATTAAGGGTCGCTGTTTCAGCCGTCGTTCCTAATATTACCAGATAATCGATTTGATTATTAATCTGGCTATCCACAATCCTTCCTAATGCTTCAAAATCGACTGTCAGATCGGCTTTAAATGGGGTAATTAGTGCCACCCCGGCTCCACGGAAACTTTTACTCATAAGTTAATTTAACCCTTTTCATTAATATTTTCCAGATAATAGATAATTTGCTCAAGCAAATACGGACACTGCGGCCTCTCCGATACGTCGATGTTTAAATCGTAATAATTAGGTTCGATACCCTGATAACCAACCTTAAATGTTGCATTAGAGTGAACCAGCAGATATCGTAAGGCGATTGTTTTTGAAATAGTCAGATCAATCAGGATATCGAAAGGCTCATGAATGAAAGCAATGATTGAATTTGATTTGGGGCGGCCAAACCAACGGACATTTCGTTTGTGTAGAAACCCCGAATTCGTTATTGTTGTCAGCATCTCCAGTTCACGGCTCGAGTGAACATGAGCGACACCTTTCGCTTTAATCCCTTTTGATTGTAACACCTTTCGAAGTGTTTCGTATGCTTCAATACTTCTCTCGTCAGCAGGATTCCAAAGAATTCCGACATTTTTCGAATTTTTCAGCGTATTAATACTGACAATCCGTTTTTGGTTCTGAAAGAAGGTGAGCATCCGCTTATCGGCGTAATGCTTTATAATATTCTTAAACATATCGGGTCAAAATTACAAAATCGTTTAGAATTTAGATGATTTTGCAAAAATAGTTAAAGATTGTTTACTTTCAGTTTGTAAGTTCAAGTAACTCGTCCTCTGAAATGACAGAAATCTTAAGCTTTATTGCTTTTCCAAGTTTGGATGGTCCAATATTATCACCAGCAACCAGATAATTCGTTTTGGATGAAAGTGAAGTTGCATTTTTCCCGCCGTTTAATTCTATAAAAGTTTTTATTTCATCCCGTGAAAATTTTTTAAACGTTCCGGAAATAATGATCGATAACCCCTTTAATTTCTCTGTCGCACCCAATTTTTGTTCTGAAACAATTTCAAATTTAAGTCCTTGTTTTTTGAGTCGCTCAATTAATAATTTGTTTTGATCATTGTTAAACCAGATGATTATACTCTCTGCAATTTTTTGGCCGATTTCTTCAATTCCAGTCAGTTCTTCCAACGCAGCATTCGCAATCCTGTCAATCGATTTCAATTCTCTTGCCAGTTTTTTTGCTACAGTTTCACCAACATATCTGATTCCTAAGGCAAATAGTACCCGTTCAAAGGGAACGTTTCTGGACAGCTCCAGGCTGTCAAGGATTCTGGCAGCTGACTTCTCTCCCATTCGATCCAGGCTGATCAGATCATCTCCTTTTAAATCATAAAGGTCAGCGACATCGTTAATTAGTTTATTTTGAAAAAGCAAATCAATTGTTTCCGATCCCAAACCGTCGATATTCATTGATTTTCGCCCTATAAAGTGTTCCAGCTTCCCCTTTAACTGTGGTGGACATCCTGTCTCGTTGGGACAATACCAGGCAGATTCCCCCTCTTGCCTTACTAATGGGGTATTGCATTCAGGACAATGAGTGATAAAGCTGACACGTTCATTCAGTGGGTGTCGGGATGCCAAATCGACGCGGATGATCTTAGGGATAATTTCGCCCCCCTTTTCTACAAATACAACATCACCTAAATGCAAATCAAGATTTTGAATAACATCTGCATTATGAAGTGTGGCCCGTTTAACCACAGTTCCGGATAGTAATACCGGCTCAAGATTGGCCACTGGAGTAATTGCACCGGTTCTCCCGACCTGGTAACTTACAGAAATAAGAGTCGTGCACTCCTGCTCTGCCTTAAATTTGTAGGCAATTGCCCAGCGCGGGGACTTGGCAGTGTAACCTAACTCCTGCTGCAACCTTGTCGAATTGATCTTTATTACAACTCCGTCAGTGGCAACAGGCAGGTCTTTTCGCTTAATATTCCATTCATGAAGGAAGTCAAATATCTCCTGCAGATTACGGCATTTACGCGTATGTTCTGATATTTTAAATCCCCATGAAGCAGCATGTTGTAGTAATTCAAGATGGCCATCGTCCGGAAGATTATTCCCCAATACATAATAAAGGTATGCATCCAGTTTACGCGATGCAACAACCGATGAGTTCTGGAGCTTTAATGTTCCTGAGGCTGCATTGCGTACATTGGCAAAGGGTTGCTCCCCAATCTCTTCTCTTTCCCGATTCAACTGGTCGAATACACTAAAGGGGAGTAATATTTCACCACGAATCTCAAATTCAGGTGGATAATCACCTTTCAATTGTAATGGGATCGTTTTTATGGTTTTTATATTTGCAGTAACATCATCACCTTTTTGTCCATCTCCACGGGTTACGGCACGGACCAAATACCCATTTTCGTAGGTGAGACTAATTGAACTCCCGTCAAATTTTAACTCACATACATATTCAAAATCCTCATCTGTAAGTTTCCTGACTCGCTGGTCAAATTCCTGAACCTCCTCTTCTGAATAGGTATTTGAAAGTGAAAGCATCTGATATTTATGGGCTACCTGCTGAAATTCCTGATTAATATCGCTTCCTATCCGCTGGGATGGTGAAGCAGAGTGATAAAACCTTGGAAATGCTTTTTCCAACCCGATTAACTCAGCCATCAACTGATCAAAAGTGAAATCATCAATTTCAGGAGTATTCAGGATATAGTAGTTATAATTATGTCTGTCAAGCTCTTTTCTGAGAAATTCTATCCGTTCGGCTGCCTGCTGTAGATCCATAAATTGAATATTTTATTGTGGACTAAAAGTAGGAAAAATTCTACAATTTAAGAATCACGATAGTTCTATTTGCATATTTAACAAATTATAAAGTGATATTTTGAGCGAATAATTAATCATTTTATTTGGTCATTTTGCAAGATTTATTTTCCAAAAATATTAGGATTTTCCAATTAAGATAAGTTACCTTTGACCTGTTTTTCGGTATTGCCTGTCCTTTATCGGGGATGGCCAATGAAAAGGGAATCCGGTTAAATACCGGAGCTGTACCCGCAGCTGTATGCCTTATTAAAAAACTTTTTGAACCACACGCCACTGTTCCTCGTAGGAGGGATGGGAAGGCAATCAAAAGGAGGGCGAGCCAGAATACCTGCCGAGATTCACTATATTATTTTTTGCTTTCGGGTCTAATAGCAAAAGTGAACTGCAATTCATTGTTATTCATTTTCTCTATTTAAAGAAAGCCGGCAAATTAAAACAGGAATATTCCATTATGGAAAAAGTTTGTCCGTGCTGTAAAATGTCGTTTGTCTGTCGAAACGATCGGATACTTGAGTGTTGGTGTCTGAATGAACCGATGGACTCCTGTTTTAGATCTTTCCTTGCGGAGAGATTCTCAGATTGCCTGTGTGCCAATTGCATCACAGGTTTTCGTAAAACCTTTTTTAATAATGAACATCCAATTAATTTAGAAAATGAAAAAAATTAAAAATTCTGGTCTCGCAATCCTATTCCTCCTGATTCTATTTTCTGCTTGCAAAAAGGAAAAGATTAATTACACACAAATTAAAACAGTAAATTTTGAAAACCTGACCATTGGACCTGCCTTGTTTTGGAATGGCTCAGACAGATCAGGAAACTTTCAATCGGCTGATATGACCTTTCAGAATAATTTTAATTCCTCTTACGGTTCATGGGATGGCTTCGCTTATTCCCAAAAAAATGATATTATAGCTTCTGATTATACAAATCAATACAGCGTTTTTGACAGTTCCAACGGAAATAATAAATTTGCAGTATATTATCCACCCTTTGGAGCAGACGAATTTGCCAAATTTATTAATGACTCTGTTTATTTAGTGAAAAGCTTAAAAGTTTGTAATTCTACTTATACTGCCTTAACGATAAAAAAAGGAGATCCCAGTTTTGCGAAGAAATTTGGTGGCCTGACAGGAAATGATCCAGACTGGTTTAAAATGACAATAATTGGTTATAATGCGGCTGGAGATTCGGTAAAATCACTCGATTTTTTTCTTGCAGATTACCGCTTTGCGGATAATTCTAAAGATTATATTGTCGATAAATGGACTGTAGTCGACCTTACTGCATTAGGCAAAGTCAACAAATTGACCTTTCGGTTTAGTTCATCCGATAATGGAGATTACGGAATGAATACCCCTGCCTATGTCTGTTTGGATGACCTCCAGTATGAGACTTTCATTTCGAATCTTAAATAATTGGGGGCGTATTCTGCAATTTGTTTATAGCGAGAATCTTTCAGACAATATTAATATTTGATAATTTTAGAACATTTTTCACTTTATTTCGTTATTCAGAATTGTATATTACAGAATAACGTGTTTTCTTTGTGGTCTTAAATTTTTATTAAATAAACGATTATGACAATTTCTAAAGATAAAATGGTTTCCGTCACTTATGAATTAAAGTTGGACGGTAAAGAGGGTGAAGTTTTTGAAAAAGCAGGGAAAGATAGTCCGCTTGTATTTCTTTACGGATCAGGCATGATGCTCCCGGCATTTGAAAATGCACTTCTGAATAAGAAGGCAAATGATACATTCGAAATTTCAATACCTGCGGTAGATGCCTATGGCGAAGTTAATGAAGAGGCAATCGTGGATCTCCCTAAAAATATTTTCATGGTTGACGGTAAGATTGATGAAGAATTAATCGCTCCGGGGAATAGTGTACCCATGATGTCTACAAGTGGACAGCGAATGGAAGGGCTTGTTGTTTCAGTTGATGAAAACACGGTTCAAATGGACTTTAATCATCCCTTAGCAGGCGAGGACCTTCACTTTACCGGTGAGGTACTTGAGGTTCGTGATGCTACTCCTGAGGAGCTAAGCGTAATGTTTAGCGGTGGAGGTTGCGGTTGCGGAAGTGGCGGATGCGGAAGTGGCGAGAAACAAGGCGGCGGATGCGGAAGTGGCTGTGGTTGTTCAGATACAGAAGACAATCTGGAAAGCTGCGAAACCGGTAGTTGTAGTGATGGTAAAGGCGGAAGCTGCGGCTGTAACTAATAATTGTGTTCTGAACTTATTCAGATTAAATAAAATATCTTACTTTTATAAACCCGAAGCGCAACCTTCGGGTTTGTTAATTTTAAAAATATGAACACAATAGGAAGGATTTTCAGACTCACTTCATTTGGTGAATCGCATGGCGCCGCAATTGGAGGTGTAATTGATGGTTGCCCTGCGGGATTACAGATTAATCTCGAATTTATTCAGAATGAGCTTGATCGGCGTAAGCCGGGGCAATCACATATTACTACTCAACGATCTGAAAATGACAGAGTTGAAATTTTGTCAGGTATATTTGAAGGACAAACTACGGGAACACCGATTGGGTTTATAATTAAAAATCAGGATCATCACTCCTCTGACTACAACGATCTAAAAGATGTCTATCGTCCTTCGCATGCTGACTATACCTATGATCAGAAATATGGTATGCGCGATCATCGGGGTGGCGGCCGTTCATCTGCGCGTGAAACAATTGCCCGAGTGGTGGCAGGGGCCATTGCCAAACAATTATTATCTGGCCTGGGGATAAAAATAAATGCTTTTGTATCGCAGGTAGGCGATATTTCGATTGATAAACCGTATCATGAATTGGATCTTAACCTGATTGAATCGAATATTGTAAGATGTCCTGATCCGGAGATAGCAGCCAGAATGATTACTCGGATCGAAGAAGCCGGAAGGAATCATGATACCGTTGGAGGTGTCGTAAGCGGAGTAATCACAGGGGTACCATCCGGATGGGGAGAACCGGTTTTTAATAAACTTCATGCCGATCTGGGACATGCTATGCTGGGTATAAATGCCGTTAAAGGTTTCGAATATGGATCCGGGTTTGCTGGTACTGCACTTTCAGGGTCAGTTCATAATGATCTCTTTATAAAATCAGGTGATAAGGTTATAACTTTAACAAACCATTCGGGTGGAATTCAGGGTGGAATTTCCAATGGACAGGATATCTATTGGAGGGTTGCCTTTAAGCCTATCGCAACGTTACTCAGGGAGCAGAAAACCATTGATAAAGATGAAAATGAGACGACTATCAATCCTAAAGGACGTCATGATCCATGTGTTTTACCCAGAGCCGTTCCAATAGTTGAAGCAATGGCAGCAATAATCCTTGCTGATCACTTCTTGTTAAGCAGATTATCAAAATTATAAATTTTTATTGAATGCTCCAATCAAGCGATTTTGCAGGTTGACAGCACCGAATCCAAATACTATTATTTGCTAAACCGTCAAATCAATTATTATGGAAACTAAGGAAGTTGTATTTCAAGCTTTGGAAAATTCTGATAAGCCGCTCAAAGGTGGCGAGATTGCAGAAATCACAGGAATCGATAAGAAAGAAATTGATAAAGCAATTAAAAAACTTACCACTGAGGGGCGAATCAGTTCACCGGTAAGGTGCTTTTATGCCGCCATAAAATAACCGTCAAATTTCAAATTGGTATTTTATTGAAGTTTTCCAATTTATTCCGTAAAAAATCGGTAGCACATATCCTTCGGGAGGCTGACCTCTTATCTGCCAATGGAAATCGGATGAGGCGAAATCTCAGTGTAGTTGATTTAACGGCATTGGGAGTGGCTGCTATTGTAGGTGCCGGAATATTTAGTACTATCGGCAATGCAGCTGCCAGTGGTGGACCGGCTGTGTCATTGCTTTTTGTTTTTACGGCAATCGCATGCGGACTCTCAGCAATGTGCTATGCTGAATTTGCATCCTCCATTCCGATAAGTGGTAGTGCATACACCTATGCGTATGCAAGTTTTGGAGAATTAATCGCATGGATTATCGGATGGGATTTAATAATGGAATATGCCATTGGAAATATTGCTGTGGCTATTTCATGGTCCGGATATTTTAACGGTCTTCTGCAAGGGCTGGGAATTCATATTCCCGGATATCTCACAACTGATTATCTTACAGCATTTAGGGGCTATGATATTGTCTCCAGGGCGATCACCCAGGGCTCTCAAATAACGGAAATGAGCATCTCTGCTCAGGAAGGGTACAATGCATGGCTGTCAGCTCCAATGTTAGGCCACTTTCGAATCATCGCCGACATTCCTGCCTTAGGTATTGTTGCTTTAATAACCTGGATTTGCTACATCGGTATCAGGGAGTCAAAAGTTGCAAATAATATCATGGTGCTGCTTAAAATTGGGATCTTATTGCTTGTCATAGGTGTTGGCGCTTTTTATGTTGATCCTAAAAATTGGCACCCGTTTGCTCCCGAAGGTATCCGGGGTGTCCTAAAAGGTGTTTCAGGGGTGTTTTTTGCCTATATCGGATTCGACGCAATATCCACTACTGCAGAAGAGTGCAAAGATCCGCGCCGCGATATTCCAATATCAATGTTCCTGGCGCTTATAATAACAACAATCTTATATGTTGCTGTAAGTTTGATTCTAACTGGAATGGTCCATTCTTCAGAGCTGGGTGTTGCCGATCCGCTTGCTTTTGTATTTGAACGGTTAAACCTTCACCAGCTTTCTGGAGTTATTGCCTTGAGTGCTGTGATTGCGATGGCTAGTGTGATGCTGGTTTTTCAGTTAGGTCAACCACGTATATGGATGAGTATGAGCAGAGACGGTCTGCTTCCAAAGATATTTGGGAAAATTCATCTCAAATATCGCACTCCAGCATTTTCAACCATAATTACAGGTTTACTTGTGGCCGTTCCTGCTCTTTTTATGAACCTTACTGAAGTTACCGATTTAACAAGTATCGGTACACTTTTTGCATTTATCCTGGTATCAGGTGGAATTCTGATTCTTAATCCATTAGGTAAAAGGGTTGATAATGAAAAAGGGTTTAAAGTTCCATATTTAAACAGCCGAATTTATTTATTGCCAACCTGGTTAACGGTATTTTTTATTGCTTTCCTGTCAGGCTTTGGAGATCACCGGAATGATGGAGGAAATAGTCTGCTTATGGAATTTCTTAACTCAGATTATTTAATCCCGTATTTGTTTTTTATGATAGTTTCGATAATAATTTCAGGTTATGCGTTTTGGCTTAGATGGTCATTAATTCCTGTCCTTGGCCTTTTGACAAATCTGTACCTGATGTGCGAATTGGGAACTACGAACTGGATGCGTTTTGGAATATGGCTGGTTATTGGCCTAATTCTATACTTCACCTATGGTTCTCACAATAGTAAATTGAATCAAAACATCGCTTCGAATGAGGCGTTTGATCCAAAATTATCTGAGTAAAATTGTATATTTGCTTTCATTATATTTAACTAATCAAGGGTGTAAATTATTTGATCAATCCAATAAATCATGAATAGTCGTCTACTCCATATTTCTCTTATAGTTTGCATATTTATTTGTTCAATTCAGGTTCATGGACAACGTAAACGTGTGCCCGCCGGATTGGCAAAATATAAATATTTCCAGGTGCCTGGAAAAGTAAAAATGGATAGCGGAGATCCGGATGGAACGGTTATTACGCTGATTAATATGGATTCCAAACAAACTGAGAAAACCATAACTGTGCCTCCCTCTGGTAAATTTGACCTGGATCTAGATTTTTTTAAAGAATATCGAATAACACTTAAAAAAGATGGCTATTACCCAAAAGATATCGACATCTCAACTGTTATACCCCGTAATGTTTGGGAAAAAGATAGTGTATTTCCACCGTTTTCAATTATTGTATCACTGTATAAAAAAGTAGAAGGGGTCAAACTTAGCTTTGAAGGTGCCGTAGTTGGTAAAATTTATTATTCTCCAAATGGTAAACTGGATAATTTTGATTCTAACGTTTTCATTGATGACCAGGCTATTCAAAACGAAATTAGTAATGCTGTAAAAAGTTTGGTGGAGTCAAAATTCAATGCAAAACTAGCCGAAGCCCTCGAATATGAGAAAAAACACGATTTGCCAAATGCGTTCAGAGTTTATGGTGAGGCTTTAAAAATTAAGCCCAATGATAAATTTGTCATTGATAAAATGAAGGAGCTGGCGGCAGATATGAAGGCAAAGGGAGAATTTGACAGGCTTATCGCTGCAGGCGATGCGAGTGTTACAAACCTTTTATTTGCAGAAGCTGTGCAAAGTTTTAAGGGAGCCCTCAAACTTATTCCAAACGAGCCGATGGCCGTGTCAAAGCTTGCTAATGCGGAAAAACTTTTATCTCTTTCTCTGGAGAAAGCAAAGAAGGATGGCGAATTTAACAGGCTAATTACGGAAGGTGACGCCAATGTGAAGCAAACTAAATATGCTGAGGGGATCATTAATTTTAAAGCAGCCCTGGTAATTCGACAAGGCGATACTCCAACTTTGACGCGGATTGCAGATGCTGAGAAGTTATTGGCTCAGGCTATTGAAAAGGCAAAGAAAGATACCGAATTTGCAAGACTTATAACAGAGGGTGATGCGAATGTAAAGCAAATAAAATATGCGGAGGGGATTGCAAACTATAAATCGGCCCTTTTAATCCGTCCAGGTGATTCATCCACCCTTGCCCGCATGGCTGAAGCCGAAAAATTACTGGCGGCTGCAATTGAAAAGGCAAAGCAGGATGCAGAGTTTGCCAGACTTATCGTTGCTGGTGATGCCAATGTAAAGGCTGTCAAATATCCCGAGGCAATTACGAACTTTAAGGATGCACTCAAAATAAGGGCTAACGATCCGGGCGCAGTTGCCAAACTTGCCGAAGCTGAAAAGTTACTGGCGGCTGCCATTGAAAAGGCGAAACAGGATGCTGAATTTGCCAGACTTATTGCAGAGGGTGATG